>JBMTOT010000001.1:0-84502 GCA_049442935.1 Ilumatobacteraceae bacterium
ATGGCGCGCCAGAACGCCGCGCGCAACCCGAAGCGCACCTCGCGCACGGCAAGTCCGGTGCTGATCGGCGTTGCACTCGTGACGGCAGTGTCGGCGCTTGCTGCGAGCATCAAGGGCCAGATCAACGACCTCTTCACCGACCAGTTCAAGGGCGATTACGCGATCAGCACCACGGCGCAGGGCTTCGGCGGACTCAGCCCGTCGCTCGCCTTTGACATCGACAAGATCGAGGGCGTTCGCTCGGCCACCGGTGTCGGCACGATCCTCGCGACAATCGACGGCAAAGGGCGCCGACTCACCGTGGTCACCCCGCAGACTCTGGTCGACTCCTACGACTTCGGACTGATCGACGTCGAGGCGGCCGCTCTCGATGCGAACGGCATCTTCCTCTCCCGTGAGTGGTCGGAAGACAACGCGAAACCCGTCGGTTCGACGATCGAGGTGACGCTCGCCGACACCAGCGTTCGCACGCTCACCGTGCGCGGACTGTACGAGAAGGACGACCTCGCAGGAAACCGCGTGGTGAGCCGCGACATGATCGCCGACGCGAACGTGCAGGCCTTCGACTTCGGTGTCTATGTGAAGCTCGACGACGGCGCCAACGAGTCAGCCGTTCGCGCGGCTCTGCAGGCCGCAGTCGACGAATACGGCCAGGGCAAGCTCGTGTCGAAGCAGGAATACATCGACGAACAGGCGGGCCAGGTGAACCAGCTCCTCGGTCTCATCTACGGCCTTCTCGCGCTGTCAGTGATCATTGCCATTGTCGGCATCGTGATCACCCTTCTTCTCTCGGTCTTTGAGCGCCAGCGTGAGATCGGTCTGTTGCGTGCCGTCGGCATGACAAGGTCGCAGGTGCGCACCACGGTGCGCTGGGAAAGCGTCATCACGTCGCTTCTCGGCGCAGTGTCGGGCATCGTGCTCGGCGTCGGACTCGGGTGGGTCATCGTGTTCGCGTTGCGCGACCAGGGACTCACCTCGTTCCAGCTGCCCGTCTCGACTGCGGTGTCGATCCTGGCAATGTCGTTTGTTGTCGGCATCCTCGCGGCCGTCTACCCGGCGTGGCGCGCCACCCGGGTTGACGTGCTCGAAGCGCTCGTGACTACCTGATCGGACTGTCCGCGCAATGGCACTCGACCCCGCGAATCTTCCACCCGAAGCGACCGCATTTCTCGCCGAACGGCATCTCGCGGCACTGGTGACGACGCGCGCCGACGGAACACCGCACGTCGTACCGGTCGGCTTCTCGTGGGATGCCGCGATGCAGACCGTTCGCATCATCACGTTCGCGAGTTCGGTGAAGTACAAGAACGCCCTGCGAGGCGGGCGCGGCGTGGTGTCACAGGTTGACGGAGGACGATGGCTGACCCTCGAGGGCACGGTCAGCGGCACCGACGACCCGGCGCGCGTGGCGCTCGCCGTCGAGGGGTACGCGGCCAGGTACCGCCAGCCCGGCGAGCGCGACGACCGCGTCGCGATAGAGATCGCGGTCGACAGAATTCTCGGACGCGGCTGATCTACGACGCGTCGCGCCGACGCAAGACATCACCGGCCCACATCGACCCTGCCGGGTGCGGATCGATCGCACGCGCCACCGGGTCGGAGTCATCGCGCACCGGGTACGGCTCGCAGCCCGTCTGGCACCCCGGGCACCAATACACGAGACGTGCCATCTCACCCATCTTGGCGATGCGGATCACGTCACCGCAGCGAGCGCACCGCTGACCGTTGCGACCGTACACAGCGAGGCCGCCCGGCACATCGGGGGCCGTCACACGTGCAGTCGAGCCGAGATTGGCCCGAAGCATGTTCGCCGACGTCACCACGAGATCAAGACACGTGCTCTGCGGCACGTCGGCGACGCGCGCCCACGGGTGAATGCCGCAGGCCCACAACACCTCGCAGCGGTACACGTTGCCGACGCCGCTCATGACGCGCTGGTCGAGCAGCGCCTCGCCGATCGTCGACTCGGGCTTGTCGTAGTGAAAGAGACGGGCCGCGCACTCGTGCAGATCCGATGCTGTGTCGCACAAGTCGGGGCCGAGACGACCAGAACGCGGATGCCGGTTCTGGTCGAATTCGCGGTACGTCTCGACGACCGGGGCATTGAAAGCGACTGCGATCCATTCCGACGTCTCGATGATCGCGCGGGCCTGGTGACGTCGCTTGCGCCACTTCTCCCCCGGTCGGTACAAGTGCCACGATCCGGTCATGCGCATGTGCGTGTGCAAGATGATTCCGTCGTCGAAGGCGATCTCGAGATGTTTTCCGTGCGCGTCGACACGCTCAACTGCGGCTCCCGGTCGCGGCGCAGGCCCCACCAGTCGGGGCGCTTCGAAACGGGTGATCGTGCGACCGACGAGTGCGGTGCGCAGTGCGGCTGCCGCGCGGTGGATCGTGTCTCCCTCGGGCACGACGAAATGTTATGCCACGACGGAAGCCGGTTCGGGTCAGGGCCTCACTCAGTCGAAGAACCGAGCGGGCAGATCACCGTGACGGTGTCAGGGCAACTGGCCGACGGAGGCGAGAGCGAGTCTGATGAGGCGGTCGTGCCCGCCGGTCATCTGGTGAACGACATCTGAACTGACCGCTTGCTCGGGCGTGAACCATGCGAGATCGAGCGCCTGCTGGGTCGGCTGGCACTCGCCCGTCACCGGAACCACGAAGGCAAGGCTCACGGCGTGGTGCCGCGGGTCGTGGAAGCCCGACACTGTGGGGTCGGTGAAGTACTCGACGACGGTGAACGGCGACGGCTCAGGTGGCAGCCGAGGCAGGGCCATCGGGCCCAGATCCTTCTCAAGGTGGCGCATCAGGGCATCGCGGATGCGCTCGTTCAGCATGACCCGACCCGACACCACCATGCGGCTGATCGAGCCGTCGGCGGCCTGGCGCAGCAACATGCCGACATGGGTCACCGTGCCGTCGTGGTCGGTGCGCACCGGGACTGCATCGACGTAGACCAGAGGTACCTGGTGGCGAACCATTGCCAACTCTTCGGGCGAGAGCCACGCATTCTGGGTGTCGGTGGTCTCGCTCATCGGGCGAAATGGTACCGTGCGCTCTGTCGGCGCGCGAGCGCAGAACTCCACGACATTGGACCTTCGAAAGGAACACCATGGGAATCAAGTTGGCAAAGTTCAAGGACGTCGCGAACGGCTTGCAGGAAGGGCAGTTCGGCGTCGGTGACCGCACGCAGATCACCTCGCTCTCGGACCTCGACCCCGACTACAAGATGCTCCTCGACGGCCAGTACGCCTGCACGATGGCAGTCATCGGAGCCGATGGCCGCCCCGGTCTCACCACCATGTGGTTCGACTACGAGGGCGACAAGGTGCTCATCAACGTTGCCGCGCACCGCAAGAAGACCGGCTGGATCCGCAAGAACCCGCAGATCACCCTCCTCATCATGAACCCGGCGAACATGTACCACTGGGTGTCGATGAAGGTCACCGTCGAGCGTGAGATCCTCGAGGACGACCCGAAGGAAGGCGCCTACGTCACCGAGCAGCTCAACAAGATCTGGCGCAAGTACATCGGCCAGGGCGACGAATACGGTCTTCGCGATCCGTCGATGAACGAGCGACGCGTGCTCTTCATCTGCAACGTCGACTCGGTCGCCACGTTCGGCAAGCCCTGAGGATCGCTCCACCGTGCGCGTCGCCGTCATCGGCGGCTCCATCGGAGGCCTGACCGCCGCGCTTGTTCTGCGCGACCTCCCGGATCTCGACGTCTCCGTCGAGGTCTGGGAACGGTCGCCGCACGAACTCGCCCAGCGAGGAGCCGGAATCGGCCTCCTCAAGGAGACGTCGCGATATCTCGTTGAGATCGCCGGTGTCGATCTCGACGACTTCTCGGTGCCCACCTCGCGCATCAGGCATCTGGCGCGCGACGGATCGGTCCTCCACGACGCCGCGCACTCGTACCGGTTCTCGTCGTGGAATGCGGTGTACCGCCAGTTGCTGGCGTGCATGAAGCCTCGTGACTACCACCTCGGGCACGAGATGACCTCGTGGCGCGACTCGGGAGACTGTGTCTCGGTCGAGTTTGCGAACGGCGCGAGCACCGAGGCCGACCTCGTGGTCTTCGCCGACGGAGTCAACTCGCTCGCCCGATCGACGCTTGTTCCCGGTGCGGCGCCGCGCTACGCAGGTTACGTGGCATGGCGCGGCATGGTGCACGAGACCGAACTCTCTGCCGCGGCGCGCGACGCCCTCGACGATGCGATCACCTACCACGTGTACGCGAACAGCCACATCCTCGTGTACCCCATTCCCGGGCTCGACGGCGAGACTGCCCCGGGCAAGCGACTCGTGAACTACGTCTGGTACCGCAACTACTCGGCCGGTGGCGACCTCGAGGGTCTCCTCACCGATGTCCATGGTGTGCGGCGCGACGTGTCGCTGCCACCCGGAGCCGCGGCGGCGCACCACGTTGCCGAGATGCGCGCACACGCCGAAGCGCGCCTGCCGGCGTCGATCGCAGAGGTGATCTCCGGAACCGAGCAGCCCTTCGTGCAGGTGGTGTACGACCTCGACATTCCGGCGATGGCGTTCGGACGCACCTGCCTCTTGGGCGATGCCGCATTTCTGGGCCGACCGCATGCTGCTGCCGGCACCGCGAAGGCCGCCGACGATGCGTGGGCGCTCGCCGAGTCACTTCGTGACGCGCTCGCATCGGGTGGCGGGGTGTCCGAGGCGCTCGCGGCCTACGAGGCGTCGCAAATGCCCGTCGGGCGCCAACTGATTGCACGCACCGAGGAGATCGGCCGGCGATCCCAGTTCGAGAACTCGTGGGTTCCGGGCGACCCGAGCCTCATATTCGGACTGAAGGCACCGGGCTCATGACACGCGCCGTGGCATCAGCGATGGCCGATATCGCCAATGAACTGCTCGGAACTCTCGACGCCGACCAACGAGCCGTCGCACAGTGGCGTTTCCCCTCCGACGAGGAGCGACGGCTCTGGTTCTACACCCCGACCGACCATGGCGGGCTGACGCTGCACGGCCTCATTCCCGCCCAGCACCGTCTCGTCATGCGGCTCGTCGACTCGGTGCTCTCGCGACCGGGGTACGTCACTGTCTCGACGGTGATGGGTCTCGAGAACGTGCTCGATCAACTCGAGGGCTGGGGTGCGATGTGGAACTTCCCGCGGGGCCGCGACCCGCAACGCTATTTCCTGCGATTCTTTGGCGATCCGGGCAGCGACGCGTGGGGCTGGCGCATCGGCGGACACCACATTTCGCTCAACATCACGGTGTGCAACGACGAAGTGGCGTCGTCGACGCCGTGCTTCCTTGGCGCCGACCCGGCGGCGTCACCTCTCCTCGGCGGGCAGCTGCTCCGCCCGCTGGCCGGCTGCGAAGACCTCGCGCGCGACCTCCTCGCGGCGTTCGACGACGACCAACGCCGCATCGCGATCGTTGCCGACGTGCCTCCGGTCGATCTCGTGGGCGCCAACCGCGCACGACTCAGCGACGGCGACCGACCGCTGCGGCTCGCGAAGGTGTGGCGCGACGAGTTCACGGGCGAATTGCGCGACGTAGTCGAACGCATCCAGGACACCGAGGAAGAAAAGATCGGACTGACGGAACAGCATCTCCAAGCTGTCGAGTACACGACCGCACCGAAAGGGCTGGCCGCAGCGCACATGCGCGGCGATCAGCGCAACATTCTCGAGGCTCTCGTGGGCACCTATCTCGACCGCGTCCGTGACGAGGTCGCGGCCGCAGAGTGGGAGCGCGTGCGCGAACACTTCGAACTTCTGCACTTCGCGTGGGCAGGCTCCACCGAGCGCGGTCTCCCCCACTACTACCGCATCCAGGGTCCGCGACTTCTCGCTGAGTACGACAACACCACCCGCGACGGCAACCACGTGCACACGGTATGGCGCGACCCGATCAACGACTTCGGGGTCGATGCGCTCGGCGACCACCACCGACACGGCCACTGACCGGCCGCTGATGCCGGTCAGCTCACCATTCGACCGCGACGTACTTGGTCTCGCAGAACGCGAGCAAGCCCTCGTGTGCACCCTCACGACCGAGTCCTGACGCCTTCACGCCCCCGAACGGTGCCGCAGGATCGGACACGAGACCCCGATTGAGACCCACCATGCCCGCTTCGATCGCGTTGGCAAGCCGCATCCCGCGCCCGATGTCTCGCGTGAAGACGTACGCGACGAGTCCGTGCGGCACCCCGTTCAACAACGAAAGCGACCCCTCGACATCATCGATCTCGATGACCGGAGCGACGGGTCCGAACACCTCCTGCGAGACGATCGAGTGCTCGTGTCGCACGCCGGTGAGCACCGTCGGCGCGTACCCCCACATCGGGGCGTCAGTCGCAGTTCCACCGCACGCAACGGCCGCCCCGTCTGCCACCGCACGCTTGACGAGCGACGCGACACGTGACTGCTGCGCGGCACTGACGAGCGGCCCGACCGTGACGCCGTCGTCGAGCCCGTTGCCGAGCCTCAGCGACGACATGCGGGCCGTGAACTTCTCGGTGAACTCGTCATGCACCCGCGAGTGCACATAGAACCGGTTGGCCGCCGTGCATGCCGCGCCGCCGTTGCGCATCTTTGCGAGCATCGCCCCGTCGACGGCGGCGTCGATGTCGGCATCGTCGCACACCACGAACGGGGCATTGCCGCCAAGTTCCATGGAGCAGTTCACGACGTGCTCGGCCGCCTGGGCAAGCAGGAGAGACCCCACCCGGGTCGATCCGGTGAACGACAGCTTGCGAATGTGGCCCGAGGCCAGCATCGCGGCAACCGCGTCTGCGGGCGGGTCGGGAGTGACAACCTGCAGCACTCCCTCGGGTAGGCCGGCCTCGGTCAATATTTCGGCGACCGCCAGCGCAGACAGCGGCGTCTCGTGTGCGGCCTTCAGCACCACTGTGCACCCGGCCGCGAGTGCCGGGCCGATCTTGCGCGTCGCCATTGCGGCGGGAAAGTTCCATGGGGTCACACACAGTGCCGGACCGACCGGCTCGCGCGTCACGGCCAGCCAATTCGCGCCGGACGGTGCCCGCCGTAGATCTCCGTCGAGACGAACAGACTCTTCTGAGAACCAGCGGAAGAACTCAGCCGCATAGGCCACTTCTGCTCTCGCGTCTGAGAGAACCTTGCCGTTCTCTCGCACCATCAGCCGAGCAAGTTCCTCGCTGCGCGACATCATCGCCTCAAACGCCCGGCGCATAATCTCCCCCCGCTGACGCGGCGCCATGGCTCGCCACGCGGGAAATGCGTCTGCCGCGGTGCGTGCCGCCTCGACACATTCTGCGACCGAGTGGTTGTGGACCTTTCCTTCCGTTTCGCCGGTCGCCGGGTTCACAACATCGATGGTCGCCATGGGTCAAGTCTGCCCGCGGAGTCGTCCCGGGAACGGCAAAGAGCCCGGGCCGCTGGGCCGGGGCTCTCTGCGTGTTGCGTCAGGGGTGTGACGAAATCAGGCCCCGCCGTTGACCTTTGCGAGCTGGACGAGTGCCTTCTCGAGGATCTTGCCGGTGAGCGGGGTGTACCCGGCACCAGGGGCCGCCTTCGGCGAGCACTGGTTCAAGAAGTAGCTGAAGAAGCCCTTCGTGAGTGCATTGTTGGTGCTCGATGCGCTCGAGGTGAGCCCGTACGAAATCGCGTTGATCGGGTAGGCATCGGCCGCCTTGTAGGTGAACGACTGGCTCACCAAGCCTTCAGCGGTCACCTCGGCTCCCTCGAACCACGACGCCGACGACACCGGGGTCGGCTTCACGTACTGACCACCCGGGTTCAGAACGTCCGCGTACTTCACCGACCGCTCGTCGAGGAACGACGGTTCTGCGTAGGTGATCGAACCGTCGTTGTCACGCACGTAACTCGACACCCCCTCGTTGCCGCGGGCCGACTGGAACGAACCGTCGGTCGGCACGGTGCCGGGGAACGCGGTGGTGAACGAGTTGTTTGTTGCCTTTGTCCAGATCGACGGGTACGACTTGTTCAGGTAGTTGGCGAAGTTGTTCGTGGTTCCCGAACCGTCGCTGCGGTGCACGACACGGATTGTCTGGTCCGGAAGGGTCAACTTGACACCGTTCGTCACTGGCGCAACAGCCAGAACGCCCAGGTTGGTGCGGCCGGCCTTGATGGTGTACGTCGTGTTCCTGACATATGCCGCATTCTTCGTGATGCGCTTGCGGTACTTCGAGTTCAAAATGCTCTTCGTGGCGCCGCCAACAGTCGCCGCCGTGATCGTCACCTTGGCGTTGCGGTACTTCTTGGCCGCCGCGGCGGTCATTGACACTGTGAACTGGACGTTCGAGGCGACCTTTTTCGCGGTCACGGTGACGCCGCCCTTCGAAACCCGAAGCTTCTTCTTGGTCGTCGCACCCTTGTTCAGCGCCACGATTGCCGGGTCGTTCCACTTCGTGATCTGACCAGCGAAGATCTTGGCGATCACTTCGCCGTTGAGTCGCATCGTCGCACCGGCGGGCTTGAGCGCATCGAGGCGGTAGCCGATTGCGATCGGGCCGCCCACCAGCGGAACGTAGACCAGATCTGCGGGGGCGCCGCTCGAGTAGGCCGACTCAGAACCACCGAATGTGTACGTGCCGTTCTTGAATCCCGACTGGCCCGACGAAGATCCGACCGATGCATACGTCACGACGTGCTTGTCGGGGTTGTACTGCGTGTTGCGGTTGTACTGCGCGGCGCAGATGTCCATCATGTTCGCCATGAAGCTGGCGCCGCCTCCGTTGATGGAGGCCGCATTCGCCGGGGCCACTGCCCCTGCTGTGCTCGCCACCGCGAATGCGGTGACTGCAATCAAACTACGACGGAATTTCATTGAGGTGTCTCCTTGTGGGGTGTTCGTTTCTCCCACCGTGAAGGTACGCACACCTCTTGACGCGAAACCTGCGCGAGTCTGTCGGCACCGTGCCGACACGGTGAACAGTCCGTGAACGCGAAATCAGCCGAAGCGGCCCTGCACGTAGTCGGCTGTGCGCTCGTCGCGCGGGTTCGAGAACATGTTGCTCGTGAGGTCTGCCTCTATCAGTCGCCCCGGTCCGCCGTCGGAGAGGAAGAACGCGCAGTAATCCGACACGCGCGCCGCCTGTTGCATGTTGTGTGTGACGATCACGATGGTCATCGTCTCCGACAGCTGCACGATGGTCTCTTCGACTCGCAGGGTTGAGCCCGGGTCGAGCGCCGAGCAGGGCTCGTCGAGCAGGAGAACATCAGGACGCAGGGCGAGCGAGCGCGCGATGCAGAGACGCTGCTGCTGACCGCCCGAGAGCGAGCCACCCGGGGCATCGAGGCGGTCTTTCACTTCTTTCCAGAGCCCAGCGCGCGTCAGGCACTCTTCGATGAGCTCGCTCTTGTTCTCGCCCTTGATGCGGGCCAGCTTGAGGCCGGCGACCACGTTCTCGCCGATGTTCATGGCCGGAAACGGGTTCGGCTTCTGGAACACCATGCCGATGCGGCGACGGATCTCGGTCGGGTTCACGTCGGTGGCGTAGATGTCCTTGCCCTCGAATAGCACCTCGCCGGCCATCGCCGCCTTGGGGATGAACTCGTGCATGCGGTTTAGAAGGCGCAGGAACGTCGACTTGCCGCAGCCCGACGGCCCGATGAGACCGGTGACCGTGTTCTCGGGAAAGTGAAGGTTCACGTCGGCGAGCGCATGGTGCTTGTCGAACCATGCGTGCACACCCACCGCTTCGAGCCCGCCCTGGCGCGACACCTCGAGGTTGTCGGCGCTGCGGCGGGTGCGGTCCTCGACGATGTTCGTCTCGACGGGAACCGATGTGGTGATGACTTCAGGGTTGTTCGAGTCCATGTGTGTTACCGCTTTCGTGAGAGTCGGGAGTTGATGACGCGGGCGATGGTGAAAAGAACGAGAACGACGATGAGGAGGACGAGTGACCCGCCCCACGCGCGGGTGGTGGCATTCGCATCACCGAGGCCGAGGTTCTGGAAGATGTAGATCGGAAGCGAGGCGATCGGCTCGTTCAGATTGGTGCTCGTGGCAACGAAGTACGACGCGGTGAGAATCAGAGGCGCTGTCTCGCCCACGATGCGCGCGATGCCGAGCACCGCGGCGGTGAGGAGTCCGGAGGCGATCGTGGGGAGCACCACCATGAACGTGGTGCGTGCCTGTGTCGACCCGAGTGCGTAGCTCGCCGAGCGAAGGTCGTCGGGCACCAGTTTGAGCACCTCTTCGGAGGTGCGTGACACCGTCGGCAACATGAGAATCACATAGGAGAGGGCCCCGGCCCATGCGCTGAAACCGGTGAAGAAGATCACGATCGTCGAATAAATGAACAGACCCGCCACGATCGACGGAACTCCGCTCATTGCCTGTGTCAGGAAGCGCACGAGGCCCGCGAAGCGGCCCTTCACCTCCACGATGTAGACGGCCGACAGCACCCCGAGCGGAACGGCGATCACCGTCGCGATGGCCACCATGATGAGCGTGCCGATGATGGCGTGTGCGACACCGCCCAGGTTCAATGCCTCACTCGAAGCCGTGATGCGCATGTCGTTGGTGATGTATCCGGAGTGGAACGCCTTCGACCCGTTCTCCCACACCTCGAGCACGATCGACACCAGCGGGACCGCGACGGCGATCGACACAACGGAGATGAGAGTCGACGCAACGCGGTCGATCGCCACGTTCAGACCGTGACGCAGTGCTTCGACGAGCGACAGCAGCGGCAGTGCAACGGCAAGTCCGGCGTACCAGCCGAGGAAGCCCGACAGACCGGTCACCTGCGTCACTACCCACGCGACAACTGCGGCGACCACTGCGATCACAAGAGTCCGACCGGCATCGACACGGCGGCGGTTCCACGGCCGGCTGGGGGCCGGCGTGACAGAGGCGGGGGCTGCCGTTGCGGTCATGCGATCTTCCTCGACCGATTCACCACGACGGTGGCCAGGAAGTTCACGAACAGGGTCACGAGGAAGAGCACCAGACCGGCGGCCATGAGCGCCTTCAACTCGTACTCGGTGGCCTCGCCGAACTTGGTGGCGATCAACGACGCCACGTTGCCGCCGGCCGATGCGAGCACGCGGTAGTTGATGTCAAACACCAGGTTCAAGGTGAGGAACACAGCAACCGTCTCGCCCATCGCGCGACCGAGACCGAGCATCGTGCCACCCACAAGTCCGCTGCGTCCGAACGGCAACACCACCGTCCTGATGGCGCCCCACTTGGTGCCGCCGAGTGCATACGATGCGTCGACCAGGTCGCGCGGCGTCTGTCCGTACACCTCTCTGGCCACCGACGTCACGATCGGCACGATCATGAGCGAGAGCAACAGACCGGCCATGAATGGCGAGCGTCCGAAGATTTCAGCAGGCACGTCGAAGACCGGAATGAAGTCGAGCGCCGGTTCCATCGACTTCGACCACCCCTCGACCATGGGCAGCAGGATGGTGTAGCCCCAGATGCCGTAGATCACGGACGGCACCGCGGCACCGAAGTCAAGCACCGCGGTCAGGAACGGCTTGACCGACTTCGGTGCGTAGTACTCGATGAAGAGCGCCGTTCCGACGGCAAACGGCACCGCGATGAGCACCGCTATTACTGCAGTCAGTACTGACCCGAACAGCATCGCCCCAATGCCGAGAACGGCGGTGCTCGGATCCATCGGATCACCGATGTCCCACCTCTCTTCGGTGATGAACGTGAACCCGTAGTCGGAGAAGATCTCGAACCCGCGGTAGAGCAGGAATGCGGCGATCAGAGCCAGAACTATCAGCGAGACCATCGCATTGCCGGTCACGAACCCCCGGAAGACCTTGTCGACGGTTGTTCGCGCGGCGACGATCTCGCGCTTTTCGATCTCGGCCACCGACATGGGATGAGTGTCCCAGCCTGTGCTGTACACCACGGAGCCAGCCGGTGAACGTCGGGTGAACGAGACCGGAACTTTAGGAAGACCCGCCGATCTCGACCACTCGGTCAGCCAGCACCGACACGTCAGCCTCGTCGTGGGAGACGATCAATACAGAGCCGACGAATTCTCCAACGGCACCAGCGAGGAACTCGCGCAGCGCTGACCGTGACGACGCATCGACCGCGGTCAGTGGTTCGTCGAGCAGCAACACCCGGGGCTCGGGAGCAAGGGCCCGGGCGAGTGCGGCGCGTTGGCGCTCTCCCCCGCTGAGCAACTCGGGGAGACGGCCCCCGAGGTGTGCGACACCCACTCGTTCGAGCAACTCATCGGCTCGTGCCCGTGCGTCGGTTCGTGATAGGCCACGTGCGCGGCACCCGAAGGCGACATTGTCACGCACGTTCAGTGACGGGAACAACCGTAGGTCTTGGAACACCACGCCGCACTGCCGGTCTTCTGGAACGACGAACAAGTCATGCGTCGTGTCCTGCCAGGTGTCTCCGCCGCAGACCACGCGGCCTTCGATCAAGGGCACGAGACCGGCGACCGTGTGCAACAGCGTCGATTTTCCGGCACCGTTGCGGCCGACCACCGCAACCACCTCGCCGGCGTCGGCCGAGATGTCGACAGAGAGCACGAAATCGTCTCGACCGATCGTGCCTCTGATGCGGAGATCTGCTGGCGAACGGCTCACCGCGTCACCGCGCCGATCCAACGGTCTCGCAACGAGAGCAACACGCCCACCGAGATGACAATCAAGACGAGAGACAAAACCAATGACTGGCGGTAGTCGACAGCCGCATACTCGTACACCGCCATCGGAAGAGTCTGTGTGCGACCCGGGAGACTGCCAGCGAACGTGATGGTCGCGCCGAACTCACCGAGCGACCGCGCCCACGCGAGCATTGCCCCGGCAGCGAGCGCGGGACGCGCCGCGGGCAGGGCCACCTGCCAGAACACACGGTTCGGCCGTGCTCCGAGCGTCCGCGCCGCATCTTCGAGATCGGTTCCGGCCTGGCGAAACGCCGCTTCGACCGAAATGACGAGGAACGGCATCGACACGAAGACCTGCGCCATCACGACAGCGACAGCAGTAAAAGGCACGGTGACGCCGAACCACTCGTCGAGCGGCTCGCCCACCACGCCACGTCGCCCGAAGGCAGTGAGAAGCGCGATGCCGCCGACGACCGGCGGCAAGACCATCGGTGCGATGCTGAGCGTGCGCACCGTTCGCACGAGCCGCGAGCCGCTGCGCGCCAACCACCACGCCAAGGGAACCCCGAGAACGCACGACACCAACGCCGACACGACCGAGGTCTGAAGCGAGACGCGAAGCGCCTGAAGCGACGCCGTCGACGAGACGACCGACCAGATGTCGGAGAACGGCGTGCGCCAGATGACGCTCGCCAGCGGCACCACAATGAAGGCCGCGGCGACGGCCGCAATCGCAGATGTTGACCGTGAGTGCCGCCGCGCCGTCACGTTGCCTCCGCGAATCGGTGCGTGTCGACGAGAATTCGCCGTGCGGCATCTCCAACGAGGAAGTCGACGAAATCACGTGCGATACCAGAGTTGGACGTCGCCACTGCAACGACGTCGGTCGTGGAGTTGACATCTGCCGTGATGTCGACGCACCTCACACGGCCCGCACGCGCCGATGCACAGTCGCTCATGTACGTGATGCCCGCATCGAGCTCGCCGATTTGAATCTTGGTGACCAAGTCCTCGGCCGACGAGGCCTCCGTGTCGGCGATGTTCGCGCGGGACACGCTCTCGTCTCCGGTCACAAGCGACGCATTCGCCAACACCCGGTCTGCGAGCGCGCCACAGGGAACGCTCGCCGCACACAGTCCGACGACGATTCCCTTGTTGCGCTTCTCGAGGAGATCGACGACGGAGCCGATTGACGAGACAAACGACGATTCGACCGACACCATGACCGCGGCAGAGTTCCGGGCGACGATGACAGGATCGCCGACAGTGCCGTTTTCGAGAACTGGCCGCATGCTCTCGCGGCTGGCCGAGACGAACACGTCGACAGGCGCACCGTTCACCACCTGGGCGGCCAGTGATGACGATGCACCGAAGATCACGTCCACTTCGGCGACACAGTCATGTTCGGCGAGAAAGGCGCGTTCGAGGTCGGCGAAGGCATTCGAGAGCGACGACGCGGCGAGAACCCTGATGGACTCGCACGACGTCTCGCCGCGCGGCGGCTCGGAGCATCCGACCACGAGAACGAACGAGGCAACGAGTCCCCACCACGACAGACGCACGACGCGATGGTAGTCAGTCTGTGACTACATTGCTCCAGGCGGTAGTTTCTCCCGCGTGGCACGCTCCGACGCTCGACTCGCCCGCGAGGTGGTGCTCGCCCTCGTGTGCGCCGAACCGCGGCACGGGTGGGCGCTCCAGCGAGAACTGGCGCCGACGGGCCACATTGGCCGGGCCTGGACCCTCAGCAGACAACTCACCTACCGCGCGATCGACTCGCTCGTCGACGACGGTCTCGCCCGCCGTGCCGCACCGCGCGAAGGACTTGGCGGAGACCGCGTCATCATCTCCCCCACCGCCGCCGGCAGGCGCCACTGCGCGGGTTGGCTCGACAAGCCCGTCGAGCACCTGCGTGACGTGCGCACCGAGCTGGTTGTCAAGGTGATGCTGCGCGAGATGCACGGTCTCCGACTCGAGCCGTTCGTGGCCCGTCAACGCACGGTCTTCGAACCGCTCATTGCGGCAGTGACCGACGCGAACGATTCGTCGCCGGTTGGAATATGGCGCGAAGAGAGCGCCGAGTCGGTTCGCCGGTGGCTCGACCGGCTATCGCGGTCTCAGGCGCCGAGATAAGCGGCGCGAACCGCCGGGTCATCGAGCAGGTCTTTGCCCGAACCCGACTTCACCACGTTGCCGGTCTCCAGCACGTACCCGCGATTCGCAGTGCGGAGCGCCTGTGTCGCGTTCTGTTCGACCAGCAGCACCGAGACACCCTCAGAGTTGATCTCCCGGATGATGGTGAAAATCTGGGCAATCAGCATCGGCGCGAGACCCATTGACGGCTCGTCGAGCAGGAGAAGTCGAGGGCGCGACATGAGAGCGCGTCCGATTGCGAGCATCTGCTGTTCCCCGCCCGACAAGGTGCCACCGGCCTGATCGATGCGTTCCTTGAGCCGCGGGAAAAGATGGAACACGTGCTCGAGATCCCGAGACTTCTGCTCACCCTTGTCGCCGCGCACGTAAGTTCCCATCTCCAGGTTCTCCCGCACGCTCATTCCGGGGAAGATGCCGCGACCCTCCGGCGCCTGGCAGATGCCGAGCTTCACCCGCTCGTGCGGTGCCATGCGGCTGATGTCCTTGCCCTCGAAAAGAACGCGGCCCTGCGCCACCGGCCGGACTCCCGAGATGGTGCGCATCGTCGTGGTCTTGCCGGCGCCGTTCGCGCCGATGAGGGTGACGATCTCTCCCTCGCCGACAGTGAACGAGATGCCCTTCAGGGCCTCGATTTTCCCGTAGAAGACGTGAAGGTCTTCGACCTCAAGAAGCATCGTCGGTCACCCCCAGATAAGCCGCGATCACGTCCGGATTCTCGCGCACGACTTCGGGCCGTCCCTCTGCGATCTTGCGGCCGAAATCGAGCACGACCACGTGGTCGCTCACTCCCATCACGACTTTCATGTCGTGTTCGATCAGGAGCACCGTGTACCCCTGGTCTCGGATCTTGAAGATCAGTTCGTTCAGTTCCTGTTTCTCGGCGGGGTTGAAGCCGGCGGCCGGTTCGTCGAGGCACAGAAGCTTCGGCTCGGTGCCGAGTGCCCGCGCGATCTCGAGGCGGCGCTGATAGCCGTAGGGCAGGTTGCGCGCTGCCACTTCGGAATAGTCGGCGATTCCCATGAAGGTGAGCAGATCCATGGCCCGCTCGCGGCCGTGCTTCTCTTCCGCACGGTTGCGCGGCGTGCGCAGAATCGCGCCGACAACGCTCGATGAGTGGTGGGCATCGACGCCCACCATCACGTTCTCGAGCGCAGACATGTCGGGGAACAAGCGGATGTTCTGGAATGTCCGTGCAATTCCGCGCTTCGTGATGTGGTGTCGCTTCACCCCGACGACACTGTTGCCGTCGAATCGCACGTCGCCCTTGGTGGGCTGGTACACGCCGGTCACCACGTTGAACATGGTGGTCTTGCCTGCACCGTTCGGACCGATCAGACCGAGAATCTCGCCCGTCTTGATGCGAAGGGAGACGTCCTCGAGGGCGGTGACGCCGCCGAACTGCATCGTGACGGAATCGACATCGAGCAAGAACTCAGCCACCTGCGACCTCCCCCTCTGTCGCTGACGATTGAGGCTTGTCTATGCCCGCCTTGGCCCCCCGCCGCGGAATGAGCCCCTGCGGACGGAACACCATCATGAGCACCAGCACGATGCCGAACACGAAGTACCGCCGGTCCTCGAAGTTGCGGAATCGTTCGGGCACCCACGCGACCAGCACTCCGCCGAGAATCGCACCGTAGATGCTTCCGGTGCCGCCGAGAACGAGTGCGGCGAGGAAGAGAATCGACAGCTGCAACTCGAAATTTTCGGGGCTGACGTAGGTCACCTTGCCTGCATACAGCGTTCCTGCGACCCCGCCGATCGCAGCGCCGATGGCGAACGCCCACAACTTGAACTTGAAGGTGTCGACACCCATCAATTCGGCCGCGTCCTCGTCTTCGCGGATCGCGTCCCATGCACGACCCACCCGGCTCGACATCAGGCGACGCACGATGAAGATCACGAGCAGGATGATCGTGAAACCGAGGTACCAATACGGCTTCGGATCGAGCACCCCGAACTTGAGCGGGCCAATGCTCGGCGGTCGAGCAATCTTGTTGATTCCCCGGACGCTTCCGAGCCACTCGGAATTGTTCGCCGTGATGCGAATGATCTCGCCGAAACCGAGCGTCACGATCGCGAGATAGTCGCCGCGCAGCCGAAGTGTGGGCGTGCCGAGAATGACTCCCGAGAGCATCGAGACAACGACTGCGAGCGGCAAACTCGCGAGCCACGGGAGGTTCCACGAGTTCGTCGTCACGACGGCAGTCGTGTACGCGCCCACCGCATAGAAGCCGACATATCCGAGGTCGAGGAGACCGGCGAGGCCGACCACCACGTTCAATCCGAGCGACACGAGCACGAAGATCATCACCTGGTCCGTGACGACGCTCGCAAAATTGGTGCCAGGAGTGTCGACGATCCAACCGAGCACCGGCACGTCGGGCCAGAACGGGAGCAGGTACACCGCACCGATGGCGAGCAGCGCGAGCAGAGATTTCGCCGGCTTCGGCATTGCCTCTATTCGTCCCGGAGCAGACGTCAGCGGCCGGGTGCGCTCGCGGAAGATGTCTGTCAGGCTCATACGCGCGCCCTCCCGAGCGACTCACCGAGAATGCCGGTCGGACGGAACATGAGCACGACCAACAGCACCACGAATGCGATCACGTCCTTCCATTCCCCGCCGAAGAGCGCGGCGCCGTAGTTCTCGGCGAGACCGAGGGCGATTCCGCCGAGCAGAGCACCCTTGATGTTGCCGATGCCGCCCAGGACAGCGGCCGTGAAACTCTTGACACCGAGGAGGAATCCGATGTTGAAGCGGGTCTGGTCGTACACGAGGGTGAACATCATCGCCGCTCCGCCTGCCATCACTCCACCGAGAAGGAACGTGACCAAGATGACCATGTTCACGTCGACACCGAGGATGCGCGATGTCTCCTGGTCCTGCGCGACCGCGCGAATTCCTCGACCGAGCCTCGTGCGGTTCACGAACAACAGCAGCGACACCATCATGAGAACCGCACCCGAGGCGACGAGTACGTAGTCGAGCCGGATGTCGGCCCCCAGGAACTCGAAGAGAACCTTCTTCTCGAGCACGCGCGGAACCTTGTACATGTTGCGACCGTCGGGACCCCAGATGGCGGCGGCCTCCGCGACTGCAAGAGATGCGCCGATCGCCGAGATGAGGAATGCCAGGCGGGGCGCCTGCTTGCCCGATCTGAAAATCCGCGCGTACAGCCATGCGATCGGACCGGTGAGCACCAGAGCGATGGTCAGCTCTGCCGCGGTGCTGCGGCTGAAGAGGAACGAAATGATGAGACCGGTGGCGAATGCGAGCACGACGGCGCCGACCTTGTCGCCTGCACCGCGCAGAGGCCGGTATGCGGCGCGTTCGAGGACGACGGCGCCGACACCCGAGGCGACCATGGCCGCAAAGACGGAGCCGAGAAGAACGGCCACCAGAGCGAACCCGGTTCGGTACGGGTATTGGCCGTTCTCAAAGAGAGAAATGCCGAAGAACTGAGTCACTGAGATGAGCGAAGCAAAGGTTCCCACCATGAAGATCTCGGAGTGGGCAAAGTTGATGAGGCGCAGCACGCCGTACACCATCGTGTAGCCGAGAGCCACCAATGAATAGATGAGTCCAAGCACGACTCCAGTGACGGTCAATTCCCAGAACGTTCTGTAGATCAGCCAATCGCGCATGAAGCCTCGGGGTTAGGAGAAAACGTCAGAGTAATGCAACGGCCGGAGGCTAAAAGCCCCCGGCCGCCGTCGAAGTCAGAGTCGGATGTTCACCCGACCGAGATCACTTGATCTCGGACTCGTAGGTGATCGTTCCGGCGTCAACCTTGTAGAAGTAGATCGCTCCTGCCTCGGTGGCCTCGCCACTCTCGGTGAACTTGATCTGCTTCGTCACGCCCGGCGCATCGAAGGACTCGACAGCTTCGAGAACTGCGGCACGGTCGGTGGCTCCACTCTTGATGATGCTCAGGAAGATGTTCGCCACGTCGTAGTACTCGGGACCATAGGTGCCCGGGTTCTCGCCGTACTTGGCGCTCCAACGCGACACGAAGTCCTCGTTTCCGTCCTTGCACGGGCAAGCGATGATGGCACCTTCAGCGGCAGGACCGGTGGCATCGGCGTAGCCGGCCTGGTCCTTCACGCCGTCGCCGAACACCAGCGTCGCCTCAACGCCGCCGTCACGGAGCTGGGTCGAGAGCTTCGACGCCTCGGCGTAGTAGCCACCGAAGAACACTGCGTCGACTTCGGCATCCTTGATCTTGGTCACGACAGCCGAGAAGTCGGCCGCGGCCGGGTCGACAGCGTCGCGAACAACGACGATGCTGCCAGCCTCGGTGGCAACTTCATCGGCGAGCGGCTTGCCGTACGAGCTTGCGTCGTCGATGACGGCAACCTTGGTCGCGGCGAGCGTGTCCTTGATGTACTTGCCGATTGCCGGACCCTGCACCGAGTCATTGGCGAGCAGGCGGTGGAAGTTGCTCCAGCCCTGGTCGGTCAGGCTCGGGCGCGTGGCCGAACCGGTGACGACCGCAAGACCGGCCTCCTGGTACAGCGGCATGGCGGCCTCGGTCTCACCAGAGAAACCAGGACCCATGATGCCGAGCACCGACGCATCGTCGATAGCCGACTGTGCGACTGCCGGCGCCTTGGCCGGGTCACCCTGCGTGTCGAACTTCTTCAGGGTCACGCAGTTGTCAGGATTCTCGGCGTTGTACTCATCGATGGCCATCTGGGCACCCTTGAGCATCGGCGCACCCAGGTTGCCGGCGTCGCCGGTCTCCGGGAACTGCAGGCCGAGCGAGGCAACCGGGCTGTCACAGGTGACGACCTCAGGTGCTTCGCCACCAGCAGCGGCGGTGGTGTCGCTGGCCGAATCGTCGCTGCCGCCGCAGGCCGCGGCCACGAGCGACAGACCGATGAGCATCGCTGAAACGCGAAGCGCACGGCTCTTCTTCATGTTGTTTCTCCCCAGGGGAAAGGGGCGGTACAAACCGCCGTTACTTGGTAGTAGAGGAAAACTACCTGCTTGCCTGGGGAAAACTCAATGGCTCCGGTCAGATTCGGAAATCTTTTCGACCAGATCAACCACGTCGGAGTGACTGTTGTACAAGGGGGCGAGGCCGAATCTCATGAGATCCGGAGGACGGAAATCGGCGACGACGTCCTGTGCCGCAAGAGCCTCAATGAGCTGCTCTCCCCCCGGAAACCCAAGCGCCACATGGCTTCCGCGGCTTGTGGCGTCTGCAGGCGAGGCCAGTTGAAACCCCCTCGGGGCCAGGTGCGTCTCCCACAACTCGACCAATAATGAGGTCAACGACATGCTTTTGGCCCGAACATCGGCCATCGACACACCGTTGAAGGCGGTGAGGGCAGCCTCCAATGACTTCAGGCTCAGCACATTGGCGGTGCCGGTGAGGAACCGAGCAACCCCGGGTGCGGGTCGATAGTCGATCTCGAACCCGAACGGCTCGGAATGGCCCCACCAGCCTTGGAGGGGCTGGTCCGCCTGTGCGAGCAGCCTCGGCGCGACGTAGACAAATGCCGGCGCGCCAGGGCCGCCGTTCAAGTACTTGTATCCGCACCCCACGGCGAAGTCGACATCATGCCCCTCGAGGTCGACTTCGATCGCACCCGCAGAGTGAGCGAGGTCCCACACCATCAGCGCACCGTGGGCGTGCGCGGCCGCGGTGATGCCGGCAAAGTCGAGGATGCGCGCCGAGCGATAGTCGACCTGCGTCGCGGTGACCACCGCAGTGCGCTCGGAGATCGACTCGACGATGCGGTCGGCGGGCACGGCCACGAGTTGAAGACCGTTCTGCTCAGCGATGCTCGCGGCAATGTAGATGTCGGTCGGAAAGTTGTCCGCATCGACCACGATCTCGCCACGCCCCGGTCGCAAGCGCACCGCCGCACTGAGAGCCTTGTGCAGGTTGATCGAGGTGTTGTCGCACGCAATCGTCGTGCCCGGGCTCGCTCCGACGAGGCGCGCGATCGCATCACCGACGCGAGCGGGCATCTCCAACCAGTCCTCGTTCCACGACCTGATCAATCGCACGCGCCACTCGTGCTCGATCGTTCTGGTCAACACCTCGCGAGAAGCGCGGGTGAGCGGGCCGAGTGAGTTTCCGTCGAAGTACAGCGTTCCGTCTGGGATGTCGAAACGGTCGCGCATCGGTGCGAGTTCGTCGGCGGCGTCGAGAACGGCTGCACGGGCACGAGCTTCGTCGAATGTCATCGAACCTCCAGAACGTCGAGCACCCAGTCTCCCACCGTCGTGCCCGCAGAAAGAAGGTCATACGGAAGATCGAAGTGATCGCGCTCGTCGACGACGGCATCGACCACGCCAGGAGCGGCAGAGGTCAGGCGACGGGCGAACTCGGCGTTCTGCCGAATGAACTCGCTCGACTCGTGACGACCGACGGCGCACAGTGCCGCGCGCACTGGCGGAGGCTCGAGCAGCATCGGGCTCAACAGCGCCGCACGGTCCGCGTCGAGACCGAGCGCGTCGTTCGTGGGGGTGACGACGAGCGGACGAAGGTCGTAGATGCCACTCAACAGTGCGAGCCCGTCGACCGCGGCGGCAATCTCCGGAACCCTCGCGCACATCGCCGCAATGTGCGCTCCCGCACTGCAACCGGCGAGCACCGTGCGGGACGGCCGCAGCCGCTCGACGGTGACGGCAATGTCGCGTGTGCACTGGGCGATGATGCCCTCGATGGTCGCGCGCGGTGCAAGGTCGTAGTCGACCGCGTGCAGCGACACCCCGTGACGCACCGCATCTGCGGCGTTGAAGAGCGACTCGGCCGCCGAAAGCTGCTGCCAGTACCCGCCGTGGATGTAGACAAGAAGGGGCGCTCCGGGGGTCACCAGTGAGGCCGGTTCGACCCCTGCAGATCGTCGCGCGTACTCGGCCATGTGTTCGTCGAGCGGACGCCGGGCATGCCGAGACGGCGAGTACTCATGATCGATGTCGGCGGGCGAGGAAGAGCGCCAGTCGAAGGTGCTCACGCGACGGGAACAGATCCGGCGATTGTGGTCCGGTGCATCTCCCGCCGGAAACCGGCGTAGTCGTTCAACGCGTAGTGCTGAGTCGAGCGGTTGTCCCAAATGGCGAGGTCGCCCTCGCTCCAGCGGTGTCGCATGGTGAATCGCGCGTCGGTGGTGTGGGAGTGCAGCCAAGAAAGCATGTCGGTCTTCTCGAGAGGATCGTCGAACCCGACAAGATCGCGCACATAGGCCCGGTTGTAGAACAGCACCTTCTTGCCGGTCTCCGGATGAGTCGTCACGAGGGGGTGGACGTTCGCATCGTTCGCGGACTCGTCGCAGACAATGTTCATCGAGGAGAGCCCCGAGTGAAGCGACTGCATCTTCGGCGAGTATGCGTCGCGCGCGGTGTGCACCGCATGGACATTCTCGAGCGATGCCCGCTTCTCGTCGTCGAGAGCCGACCAGGCGGCGGTCATCGACGACCACAGCGTGTCGCCTCCGTACGGGGGAATGTCGATCGCATGGAGAACGGTGAACGACGGCGGAGCCTTCAGGAACGAGAAGTCGCTGTGCCACGAACCGCCGAAGTTGAAGGCTCTGCCGTCGCTCGCCTCCTTGAGGACCTTGATCACTTCCGGGTGGTCCGCACTCGGCTCGATGAATGGCGACTCTGCGGGAGGCCCCAGACGGTGCGAAAATTCGACCTGTTCGAGTGCCGTGAGCGACTGCCGCGGCACGATCACACATTCGTGTTCGCACACGAGGGCACGCAGCTCAGCGAGTTCGTCGTCGGTCAGACGTTTCACGTCGTCGATGACTACTTCAGCCCCGAACACCCCCGTGATCCGGTTCACCAACACGATCGAATCGTAGCCAGCGATTCGATGACCCCGTTCGCGCGGCGGGCAATGTGGCAACATCGGTCAATGGGAACGCGCGACGGTGACGGCTGGGTGCGCTGTCTGTGCGGCCAGGTGCACTGGGGTCTTCACGGCGCGGCCGGACTGCTGCTCGTGCGCACCGACACGGACCCCGCAAGCGTGCTGCTGCAACTCCGCGCGGCGTGGACGCACGGAGGCGGGACGTGGGCACTGCCGGGCGGTGCGCTCGATTCTCACGAAGATGCAGTCACCGCCGCCGCACGCGAGGCCTGGGAAGAGGCCGGAATCGACCCGTCGGTGCTCGAGTTCAAGGCGATCTTCTCCGATGACCACGGCAATTGGCGCTACGACACCGTCATCGCACACTCCGCGCACGATGCCGGGGCACACGAAGCAAACGCCGAGTCGGAAGACATCCGCTGGGTGCCGCTCGATGACGTCGAGCACTTCGAGTTGCACCCCGGGTTGAGGCGCGCGTGGCCAGAGCTGATCGACCACGTGCGTTCCACATTGTCGACCGGCGCCTGAGAGACCCTTCGTGCGCCGTCGAACCGTCTATCTCATGCTCGCCGCCTCCGGGCTCGGCGCGATGAGCTACGGCACGATGTTCACGGTCGTCGACGACTTTCGCGATTCCTACGGCATCTCAGAGTCACGACTCGGGTTGATCCTCGGCGTCGGCTTCATTGCCGGGTTCCTCGCACAGGTGTTTCTCGCCCCGCTGGCCGACAAGGGTCACGCCAAGAAGATGATCCTTGCCGGCATTGCTGTGCAAGTCGTCGGAAACCTCACTATGGGATTCGGAAGCACGTTCTGGATGCTGTTCGCCGCACGTTTCGTCATGGGAATCGGCGGCGGCATGCTCAGCCCGGCGGCCCGGAGGGTGATCATCGTGTCCGACCCGCGCAACATGGGGTCGAACCTTGGGCTCTTCGTCAGTTTCGACGTCGGCGGGTTCGCTCTCGGTCCGGTTGTCTCAGCGCTCACCGTTGACGCACTCGGCCTTGCCGCGCCGTTTCTCATCGTGACCGCCGTCATGGCCGTGGTCGGGGTGGGTCTCGTGCGAACCGACATCGCAGAAACAGACACGGCCGATGCACCGAGCCAGCGCCTCGCATTCGACCTCTTCCGTCTCGCACCGTATGCCGGCATCGTCATCATCGGGCTCTCGCTCTTTCTCATGATCGGCACGTTCGACACTCTGTGGTCGGTGATGATGGCCGACATCGACGCCGCACCGTGGATCGCGAGCATCGGTATCACGATCTTTGCGCTGCCGATGCTGATCCTCGGCCCCGTCGGCGGCCGACTCACCCAGCGCGTCGGCCCCTACCGTGCCGCGATCACCGGACTCTCGTTCGCCGCGCTGTGCATGGTCGGGTACGGCACCATCGCCTCGCCACACGTGATGCTCGGAGTCGGTGCACTCCACGGCATCATCGACGGTCTCACGATCACTGCCGGGGCCACGGCGATCGCAATGGTGGTGCCACACGAACGCCTTGCGGCCGCCCAAGGGCTCTACGGAGGACTGCAGACTGTGACGGGTGGGGTTGCATCTGTCGCAGCCGGGTGGTCGTACGGCGCATTCGGCCGCGCGGGTTCCTTCATCGGTGCCGCGATCGGGTCATTGGCCCTGATCGCCACTGGCGCGTGGCTCGCCCGATCGCACCTGGGCGAAACGCCGACGGTTCACGCCCGCGACTGAATCGCCTCCCACACGCGACGCGGCGTGCATGGCATGTCGACGTGCACCACACCGAGGTGCGAGAGCGCATCGACGACCGCGTTGTGCACGGCGGGTGTAGCACCGATCGTGCCTGCCTCGCCGATTCCCTTCGCACCAAGCGGGTTGCGCGGGGTCGGTGTCTCCATGGGAATGCGCTCGAACGACGGCAACTCTGCCGCCGAGATGAACGCGTAGTCGGCGAGATTCGACGTGATCGGGTTACCGTCGTCGTCATAGAGGACTTCTTCGAGAAGTGCCTGCGCGACGCCTTGTGCCACTCCCCCGTGCACCTGGCCGTCGACGATCAGCGGGTTGATGATCGTCCCCGCATCGTCGCAGGCGACGTGACGGCGCACTGCGACCTGACCCGTCTCTGTGTCGACTTCGACGACGCTCACGTGCGAGCCGAACGGGAACGTCGAGCCCTCGGGCTTGAAATCGCTCTCGGCCGACAACGGTTCACCTGACGCCACGGCGGCAGCGGCCACTTCGGCCCACGCGCGCGTCGGCTGCGGCGATCCCTGCACGTGGAACACGCCGCGCGCGGTGTCGATGACGACATCTTCCGGCGCGGCCTCGAGCAACGACGCGGCAACCTGCCGCGCTCTCTCAACGACCGCCTCGGCGGCCAAACCGGCCGCGGTTCCGCCCACCTGCAGGCTGCGCGAGCCTCCGGTGCCCCCGCCGCGCGCGACATCCGACGTGTCGCCGAAACGGAACTCGATGCGCTCGACCGGAATGCCGGTGATGTGCGAGACGATCATCGCCCACGACGTGTGGTGCCCCTGACCGTGCGGCGACGAGCCGGTGCGCACGATCGCCCCGCCGTCGGAAGTGATCTCGACGGCACCGAACTCTCCCGACCCCATCGGGTTCGTTGTCTCGACATAGGTGCTCACGCCGATTCCAAGCTGCACCGGATCGCCCGACTGGCGACGGCGCCGTTGTTCGTCGCGCAATTCGGCATAGCCGGCCGCCGCGAGCGCGGCGTCGAGCGACTTCTCGTACTCGCCGCTGTCGTACTTGGCCCCCATCGCGGTGGTGAGCGGAAACTGCTCCGGGCGCAGGTAGTTGCGGCGGCGCACCTCGGCCGGGTCGATGCCGCACGCGCCCGCGAACACGTCGATCGTTCGCTCGATCGCCGCCGTCGCCTCGGGTCGTCCGGCCCCGCGGTACGCGACGACGGGTGAGGTGTTCGTGACGACGCTGTGCGACTGGAATTGCACCCGATCGATGTCGTAGACGCCGCCCGCCATCAGGCGCGTCATGTACGGCAGCACTGCACCGCCCTTCGGGTATGCACCTGCGTCTTGCACCACCTCGAGGCGGTATGCGGTGATGCGTCCGTCGCGCGTGCCGCCCATCTTCGTGCGCTGCTGCTGGGCGCGGCCGTGGCCCATGGCGAGCATGTTCTCGGTGCGCGTCTCGGTCCAGCGAGCCGGCCGGCCGAGTTTTCTCGCCACCCACCCCACGAGAATTTCCTCGACGTAGACACCCGATTTCGCACCGAATCCGCCGCCGACATCGGGCGTGACGACGCGCACCTGGGCGGGGTCGACCCCGAATGCCTTTGCCAAACCGTCACGTGCACCGTGCGCACCCTGGCTGCAGGCCCACTGCGTGAGCGAGTCGCCATCCCAGCGCGCCGCGCACGAGCGCACCTCGAGCGGCGCGGTCGCGACCTTCTGGTTCACGAGGGCGAGTTCCACCACCACTTCGCACGCGGAAAAAATGTCGTCGTCATCGTTCGCTGCGAACGTGAGGGCTACGTTCGTTTCCGCCGCATCGTGCAGCAGTGTCTCGCCGGCGAGCGCATCGGCCGGGTCGAGCACGTTCGGCAACGGGTCGTAGTCGACCTCGACCATCGCGGCCGCATCGGCTCCCTGCGATGGCGTCTCGCTCACCACGACAGCCACGACTTCGCCCACGAAGCGCACCGTGTCGGTTGCAACGAACGGCTGCACCATGTCCTTGTTCAACAGCCGGGGTTCGGGCACGACCGGTGACAGATCGACATCGGCTCCTGTGAACACCGCGACGACACCGGGCATCTCGGCCGCCGCGCTCGCGTCGACAGACACCACCCGCCCGTGTGCGAGCGTCGAGCGGACGTACGTGACATGGACGGCGCCCGGCAGGTCGAGATTTGCGATGTATGTGCCCTCGCCGCGGAGGAAACGCGGATCTTCAAGTCGAACTACTCGTGTGCCGAGAATGCTCATGCCGACCAGCCTCCATCGACGACGAACTCAGACCCCGTCGAATATGCACTGTCGTCGCTCGCGAGGTACAGCGCGAGGCGCGCCACGTGCACGGGCTCGGCCTCGTAGCCGATGGGTATGCGTTCGCGCACCGTCTCGCGCACGCCGACATCGTCGAACGTCTGCAGCATCGGCGTGTCGATGATGCCGGGGTGAATCGAGTTGACGCGAACTCCGAACGGCGCGAGTTCCTTGGCGACACCTTTGGTCATTCCGCGCACCGCCCACTTGCTCGCCCCGTATGCAAGAAACCCCGGCGTGCCGGCAAGGCCGGCGACCGAGGAGATGTTCACGATGCTGCCCGTCTTGCGCGAGACCATGTGCGGAGCAACCGTCTTCATGCCGAGAAAGACACCCACTTGGTTGATGTCGATCGTGCGTCGATACGCCTCGAGCGAGGTGTCGAGCACCGATCCGCGCTCGAAGATTCCTGCGTGGTTCACGAGAACATCGACCTGGCCGAATGCATCGAGCGTGAATGCGAGCGCGGCCGTCCAGTCGTCTTCTGTCGTCACGTCGTGGCGAACGAACCTGCAGGTCGACCCGTCGGGCGAGATGCGCCGCGCGGTCTCCTCGCCAGCATCTGCGAGAACGTCGCTGATGACGACCCTCGCCCCTTCGTCGACGAAGAGCGCGGCTTCCGCCGCCCCCATGCCCCGCGCACCGCCGGTGACGAGCGCGACCTTCCCCTCGAGACGCTTGTTTCCCACGCCTGTGTTCTAGCCGAGCACGGGTCGGGCCGCCTCAGTGGTCGGATCGGCGCACGTCGACGAGCAGCCGCGTGGCAACGACGACGAGCAGAATCGCGAACAACACGTTCGACAGGGTCTCGTCCATGCGGCCTGCGATCCAACCCCCGACGACGGCAGACGCGATGCCACCGAAGCCGACGATCGCGGCCGCCTTGAGGTCGGCGTTGTTGTTGCGCCGGTTGCGCCAGGTACCCATGATCGCCGTGGGAATGATCACTGCAACGGACGTGCCCTTGGCCACGACCGAGGCCTCAGAGAGGATCATCATCATCGCAGGCACCATGACCACTCCTCCGCCGACGCCCAGCAGGCCGGCCAGAATTCCAGTCACGAGGCCGACGGCGACCAACACCGCACCTGTCTTCCAGTCGAGCGCGTCGCGACCAGCCGACTCGCCCGCCACAAACAACCGTGCCGCCGTGACGAGCAGCAGTGCCGAGAATCCGATCGCGAGTGTCCTGTGCGGAAGAACATGGAGCAACTTGGTGCCGAGGACGGCTCCCGCGACTGCGCCGATCGCAAGCCACGCGGCCACGGGCCAGTCGACGTGGCCCTGCACCCAGTACGTCACGAGCGAGGCCATCGAGATCGGAAGAACAGCGGCGAGCGAGGTTCCGTGGGCGATCCGCTGATCCATCTTGACGAACAACACGAGAGCGGGCACCACGAGAATGCCGCCGCCCACGCCGAAGACTCCCGACAACATTCCTGCCGCGAGGCCGACGGTTGCGATACGTGCCACGTCCACCTGCGCCGCCGGTCCTGCTGCGGTCATCTGAGCCTCCCTGTTGACGAGCCGACTGTCGATGTTTCCACACTCGAGGCCACCGGAGCCGGCTCCCGGCTCGCACCCGGACCCAGCCCGCCTTATCTTTCCGAGGTGGCCCGCGGCACGACCAGACAGCACCTCGCCTCGACACGTCGTCTCGCGGTGCTCGCGGCCGTGTCATTGGCAATCGCCGCGTCGTGCTCCGACACTGCGATGAACGACACGACCACGGCGTCCGTCGACGCACCGAGCGAGATGGCCACACTCATCGACTCGCACTGCACGAACCTTCCGGCACCGGACCTCGGCGGCGGAACTCTCTGCGTCGACAACGGCTTCCGCATCTCCGACGACGACTTCGCATTCGGCAATTGGGGACGCTCGTCGAAAGCCGATGCCAACATCACCGTGCAGACCCTGGTCGATCTGTTCGGGCGATCAGCGGTGTGTGCTCCCGGCGACGACGACACCTGCACGCTGCGCCCCTCGACAATGCAGCGGCTCGAGCAGTGGAACAACGTCCTTGCCGGAGGCCGATGCGAAGGTTTCGCGGCATTGTCGGCGCGTTTCTTTCTCGGCATGGAAGATCCCGCCGCCTACCGACGCGGTGCGGCGCGGGTGTCGCAACTTCGGCGCGGCGACAGCGGCCTCGACGAAGCGCTCGCCTACTGGTGGGCGACACAGTTCCTCCCCGAAGTCGCCGACCGTGCGGCGGCGTCGCGGGCCCGAACACCTCTTCGTCTCGTCGATGACACCATCGTCGGGCTTGCCGGAGGCAGCGGACTCACGCTCGGTCTCTACGACGACGGCGCCGGGCACGCCGTCGTGCCGTTTGCGGTGACACGACGCGACGGTGGGTATGTGGTCCACATCTACGACAACAACCACCCGGGCGAGAGACGCGAAGTGGTGGTTGACGCCGAGTCAGACACCTGGCTCTACCCGCGAGCCCTGCGCGGTCCGGACGGAACGTGGCGCGACTGGTCGGGCGGCCTCGGCACGATGGAGCTCACGCCGATGTCGGCACGCCGCGGCCCGTTCAGGTGTGATTTCTGTGCCGTCATTCCCGCCGACGAAGGAACGGTGATCTCGATCGCCTCGCGCGACCCCTCGGCACCCGGGTGGCTGCGACTCGACACCGGAACGGGAACCCTCACCGTGACTCCCGACGGAATCACGAACAACATCTCCGGTGCAACGTGGACCTCGGCGAAGAACGGCACCGCATCGAACCTCACTGTGCGCATCCCCGGATCAGCGGTCGACATCTCGGTGCGCAGAACGTCGTCGACGATTCCAGCCGGTGACGTCGTGGTTGGCGTGCGGCGGCACGGTCACCCCGACCTTCAGGTGCAGGGCGACATCGCGGTCGCTCCGACGGACAATGCCACGTTGCTTCTCGTGCGCGACGGCGATTCGACTGTACGTGCTCCCGCAGGATCGCCGGTTCGCGTCAGCGTCGCCGATACCAATGGCCTCACACGGACAACGGTCGCCGCAGGCGACGAACTCACCGTCGGGGCGATGGGGACCGACACAATCGAAATCGCACTGAAGGGAGCCGGCCGGGTGATCCGCGGCGACATCTCCCTCGCCGACGGACGCGTGGAGCGCACTGTTCGCCTCGACCAGGCTCGATTGAACGTCGAGACCACGTTGATTGCCCCGGTACCGGTGGCACCCCAGCGTCAACCGGGCTTCACCGCGGGCGAGCGCCCCTCCCCCACGACGACTCCGGCGACCACGACGACCACACCGGTCAACGTCGACGACGGACCGCCCCCGAGCATTGTGGTGACACTCCCCGACTGACGACCACCGTCGGCAACGATCGTGGCGGCGCCGTTCGACTGACGATGCCGGTCAGCGAAGTCCGACGGCTGCTCCGCTCCAGATCTTGCCGTAGTTGTCGATTCGCTCCGACGACGACGCTCCGAGCGTGAAGTCCGGAACGCAGACCTCGTCGAACCCGAGGTCGCGATAGCGGGCGAACACTTCGGCGATTTCACCGACACTTCCCACCACCGAACGGTCCGCTGGCACCTTCGACCGCAACATGTCGGCGGCGGCCGCGTCATCGACGACGAAGAACAGTGCCTGCACCGACTTCCTCATCGTTGCCGGGTCGCGACCTTCCTTTTCGCATGCCGCATTCAGTCGATCGATCACCGCGGCCGCGCCGTCGGGTGTTCCCCACGTGTTCCACTCGTGGGCGAACCGTGCTGTGAGACGCAGCATGCGCGGGCTGCCGGTTCCCACCAGCAGGGGCAGAGGCGACTGCACCGACTTCGGCTCGCACGGAGCATCGGTGACCGTGAAATGGCGACCCTCCACGGTCGTGCGCTCGTTCGTGAGCATGCTCGCGATGATCTCGATCGCCTCTGCGAAACGATCGACGCGATCTTTCGGCGCCATCAGGTCGACACCGAAGGCTTTGTGCTCGTTCACCTGCCAACCAGCACCGATGCCGAGCACGAACCGCCCACCGGAGATCTGGTCGATGGTGGCCGCCCGGTTGGCGAGGATCGCCGGGTGATTCATCGTGGTCGGCGCGACCAACGACCCGAGGCGCAGGCGCGATGTCACGGCGGCGAGTGCCGACAGCACCGAGAAACACTCGTGGAAATCGCCCGGTGCCGTGGCGCCGTCAGCAGTGTTCGGCATGTAGTGGTCGGCGTACCAGAGGCCGTCCCAGCCCATGTCTTCGACGGCGTGAGCCACCTCGCGCACGTCCACCCACGACCGCTCGCTGTTCGGCCAGATCGAGAATCTCATCGCGCGGACCTCAGGCCGGTCCGCTGAACATGCCGCGGTACACCGGCGGCTTGCCCGGGGTCGACTCTCCCTCGTACCGGTTGATCTCGGCACGCGCGACGACGCCCCAGTGCACCTCATCGGGCCCGTCGGCCAGGCGAAGCGTGCGCTGGCTCGCGTACATGCGAGACAGCGGCGACCATTGCGACACGCCCGTGGCACCGTGCATCTGGATCGCCTCGTCGATGATCTGACACGTGCGGATGGGCACCATTGCCTTGATCGCACTCACCCACACGCGGGCTTCGGCATTGCCCAGCATGTCCATCGCCTTCGCGGCACGCAGCACCATGAGGCGGCACGCCTCGATCTCGATGCGGGCCTTTGCGATCACCTCTGGGTTCTTACCGAGGCGCACGATCGGGCGACCGAACGCCTCGCGCGTGAGACCGCGGCGGATCATCAACTCGAGCGCGCGCTCGGCGGCGCCGATCGAGCGCATGCAGTGGTGGATGCGTCCCGGGCCGAGGCGCACCTGTGAAATCTCGAACCCTCGCCCTTCACCGAGGAGCATGTTCGACTTGGGCACGCGAACGTTGTTGAAACGAAGGTGCATGTGTCCGTGCGGTGCGTCGTCTTCGCCGAACACTTCCATCGGCCCGACGATCTGCACGCCGGGGGTGTCCATCGGCACGAGGATCTGCGAGTGCTTGCGGCTCGGAGGTCCGTCGGGGTTGGTCTGCACCATCACGATCATCACCTTGCAGCGCGGATCGCCTGCGCCCGAGATGTAGTACTTCTCGCCGCTGATCACCCACTCGTCACCGTCGAGATAGGCGCGGCACGCGATGTTCTTTGCGTCCGACGAGGCAACATCCGGCTCGGTCATCGCGAATGCAGAACGGATCTCGCCGTTCAGGAGCGGCTTCAGCCACATCTCTTTCTGTTCGGGGGTGCCGACGCGCTCGAGCACCTCCATGTTGCCGGTGTCGGGCGCCGAACAATTCAGGCACTCCGATGCGAGCGGGTTCTTGCCGAGCTCGACGGCGATGTATGCATAGTCGAGGTTCGACAGACCCTCGCCAGTCTCGGCATTCGGAAGGAAGAAATTCCAGAGCCCCTGTGCCTTCGCCTTCGACTTCACGCTCTCGAGCAACTCCAACTGGCCGGGGGCGTAGTCCCAACGGTTCGGCCGGTTCACGCCGAGTTCGTAGAACTTTTCTGTCATCGGCTCGACTTCCTCGGCGATGAACTTCTTCACGGCCTCGAACAGGGGCCGCGCCTTCTCCGACATCGCAAGGTTGAGCCCCTCGTCGGTCTCGAGTCCCGAGTGCATTCCTGGCTTGGGCATGGTCGCTTCCTCCCGTCGGGCGACCTCCCCCGCAGAGGCCGCACGGCCGTCACCCTAGTTGGCGGTGTTCCCTCCGCACAGAGGCGAGGCGCTCCGCACGACGCGTCTACTCTCGGTGGACGCTTCCCGGGAGGACCCATGCCCAACGTCGAACTTCACAAGCCAGCAACAGAGCACACGCGGCGAAAGAACTCCGCGGCCACCTCACCCGTCGACCCGGGCGATTTCGAGCGCGCCGGACGTGGCTTCGTTGCCGCGCACGAGACCGGCCGCATCGAACTCGACGGTCGAAAGATCGTGGATCTCGCTGCGTACTCGTTCCTGACGGGCGAGGCACCCTCCACGGTGCACCCGAGCCTCTGGCGCCACGCGCAGTTGAACAATCACCACGGCCTGTTCGAGGTGCGGCCGGGCGTCTGGCAGGTTCGTGGCTACGACATCTCGAACATCACGTTCATCGCCGGCAACACCGGATGGATCGTGATCGACCCGTTGACGGTCGAGTCAACGGCTCGCACGGCGATGGAACTGGTCACCAAGCACCTCGGTGAGCGGCCGGTGCTGGCGGTGATCTACACGCACTCCCACACCGACCACTTCGGCGGCGTGCTCGGTGTGACGTCACAGGAAGAAGTGGACGCCGGCAAGTGCATGATCATCGCGCCCGAGGGGTTCCTGCACGAGACCGTCGGCGAGAACGTGATCGCCGGTCCGGCAATGGGCCGCCGCGCCGCGTACCAGTTCGGTCCCCTCCTGCCGCCAGCACCGACCGGTCATGTCGACTGCGGACTCGGCGGGATCATCCCGTGGGGCGGCGGACCGGGGCTCATCGCGCCGACAATCGACATCACCGCCACCGGGCAGGAGATGACGATCGACGGCGTGCGTGTCGTGTTCCAGTTGACGCCCGAAACCGAGGCACCCGCGGAGATGAACTTCTTCTTCCCCGACCTCGGCGCATTGTGCATGGCGGAGAACTGCTCGCACACCATGCACAACCTGGTGCCCATTCGCGGTGCCCTGGTGCGCAACTCTCTCCGGTGGTCGAAGTACATCAACGAGGCTCTCGAGTTGTTCGGCGCCGACATGGAGATTCTGTTCACCTCGCACAACTGGCCCCGTTGGGGAGGTGACGACGCGCGCGAGTTCCTCCGCAATCAACGCGACCTCTACAAGTGGATGCACGACCAGTCGATGCGCCTCGCGAACCGGGGCTACGTCCCCACGGAGATCGCAGAAGAACTCCGTCTTCCCGAGGAATTCCTGGCGAACGACCACACGCGCGGCTACTACGGCGACCTCGTTCACAACTCGAAGGCGGTCTACCAGCGCTATCTGTCGTGGTATGACGGCAACCCGTCGAATCTGCACAAGCACCCGCCCGTCGAGGCCGGAAAGCGCTACGTGGAGCTGGCCGGAGGCGCCGACGCATTGCTCGCACACGCACGACGCAAGTTCGACGACGGCGACTATCGCTGGGTCGCCGAGATCTGCAACCACATGGTGTTCGCCGACCCGACCAACACTGCCGCGCGCGAATTGCTCGCAGACACATACGAGCAGCTCGGCTATCAGGCCGAATCGTCGACCTTCCGCAACGCCTACCTGATGGGAGCACAGGAACTGCGCGAAGGCCCTCCGCCTCCGGTGGCGCCACTGGTGCGCGGACGCGGCCTCCTGCGCGCCATGACGATCGAGCAGGTGTTCGACTCGATCTCGGTGCGCTTCAAGCAGGAAGATGCGGGCGGCTTGCGCACGGCGGTCAACTGGACGTTCACCGACATCGCCGAGAAGTGGGTGCTCGGCGTCTCGAATCGCACCCTCTGGTACACGAAGGGCCGCCACGACGACGCCGCGGAACTCACCGTCACCATGACCCGCGCAACGTTCATCGCGATCGTCACGCAAGAGACGACGTTCGTCGATCAGATCGAGTCGGGGGCGATCACGCTCGAGGGTGACGCAGCGGCGCTGCTGTCGATCTTCGGCAAACTCGACATGCCCGCGCCGGCCTTCCCGATCGTCGAACCCTGAGCGCGCGGTGGAGAGTCACTTCGGGATGCGCACGCACTCGATCTGACGAAACGCGCTGACGACGAGAACTGTGTTGAACCGGTAGTCGGTCGAGCATCCCCATGCGTTGACCTCGATGTTCTCGCTGCGCAGTCTCTCGCTCACACGGTTGAGCGGCCAGTTGCCGGAGACATCATTGGTTGTGAGCCGAGGTGACAACTGCGAGGGTTTCACGGTGCCGGTGTAGGTGCCGTCATCGGCAAGCTTCGACGTCTTGGCCTGCAGCGCCGTCACTGCGTCGGTGAGGGTGCCCACGCGCTCGACGGCGGCGGCAGCGTCGGCCTTCGCCTGTGCGACGTCGTCACCGACCCCGTCGATCTTCGCGAGACCCTCGTTCACTCGCGCATCGAGTCCGTCGAACTCCGACACGACAGACGAGACTTTCTTTTCCAACGACTCGACCGTCTCCACCGACCCGGCCACCGTCGCCGCGAGCGACTCGACCTGTTCGCCGAGGTCGCGCACGATCGCAGTCAGTTCGTCGATGTCGTCGCCTCGACCAGGCTCGTCGGGGGTCACCGGCGGGACAGTGCCGTCTATTTCGTCGGGAGCGTCGCCGCCCGGCCCGTCGCCCGGAGGCAGAGTCGTCACGACCTCGGCACTCAGGCGCACGGTGTCTTGTTCGGCAGATCCGCTGGCCCACACGACACCGACAGCGACGACAGATGCAGCCACAGCAAATAGCGACACGCCAAAAAGTGATTCGGACATTCGTTTCATGGCGCGCACCCTATGAAGACGGTGATGCGTTCCGAGCGGGCTCCGAACGCAGTGTCCTCAACTACTACTGTCCCATGGCGGTTGCGACTCGCAACCTGCCACACACGGAAAAGGCACGGGGCAACATGGGCGAGAGATTCGAGAACGGCTACAGCGGACTGACCGCGGTGGTGACGGGCGGCGGCACCGGAATGGGCCGCGAGCTCGTGCTGCAACTCACCGCCCAAGGATGCGACGTCGCGACATGTGACGTCATGCCCGAGACCCTCGCCGAGACCACAGCACTGTGCGCCGATCACCCGGGTGACGTTCTCACGGCAGTCGCCGACGTCTCGATCGAGTCGCAGGTGTCGGCGTTCCGCGACCAAGTGGCCGCGTGGCGGCCGCATGTGCACGTCCTCTTCAACAATGCCGGCATCGGTGGCGGCGGGAGCATCGTCGAGAACTCGCGTGACGAGTGGGAGAAGACCTTCAACGTCTGCTGGGGCGGGGTGTACTTGAACGTGCGCGCGTTCCTCCCGCTGCTGATGAAGGCGCCCTTCGGCCACGTCGTCAACACGAGTTCGGTGAACGGCTTCTGGGCGTCGCTCGGACCCAACGTCGCCCACACCGCCTACAGCGCGGCGAAATTCGCCGTGAAGGGCTTCACCGAGGCACTGATCACCGATTTCCGATTGAATGCCCCGACTCTCCGCGCATCGGTAGTGATGCCCGGCCACATCGGCACGTCGATCATGATCAATTCGCAGAAGATGCACGGCAACGACCCGAAGGAGATGTCGGCCGAGCAGCTCGGCAAGGTGCGCGAGCGCTTGACGAAGAACGGCATCGACACCTCGGGCGCAAGCGACGAGGACCTGCGCGTGCTCATGCAGGCAGGTGCGGAGGGGTTTCGCGACAACGCGCCGATGACGGCATCACAGGCGGCTGCCGTCATTCTCGATGCGGTGCGCCGCGGCGAGTGGCGCATCCTCGTCGGCGACGACGCAGCGATCCTCGACGAGATGGTGCGCGACAACCCCGCAGACGCCTACCTTCCGGAATTCACCCAGAGGGTCAACGCCCGCGGAGCCCTCGGCGGCCTCACCCGCTGACGAGCGGGATCAGATCTCAGCGAACGCGTACGCGTGGATGACCTCGCCGGCATCGTCGGCGAGCGCATGTGCGACAAAGTCATCGGTTGCGACGTGCCACTCGGTGCCGAGGCCGGTGCCCTCGGCCTCGGTTGCTTCGGCTTCGGCCACGCGGCGGAGGAACTCCTCGACATCGGCGGCGGTCGCCTGACCTTCGAGCGCCGCGATCTCGGCGTCGGTCAACTCGAGGATTGCCGACGTCACGATCGACTCCCAGTTCGCACGCAGGTCATCGGGGTTCGCGAACGTCTCGACACCGGCGATGCGTCCGCCGAACGCGATCGCGACGCCGGTCTGCCCGTCGTCCGGCCCCTTGGCGATCACCTCGTCGAGAATGCGACCGGCCTCGACGTTGGTCTCGACCGCCTCGAACACCTCGTCGAAACGGTTCGTCGCCGACGACATGTGTCGCGCGCCGAGCTCACTGGCGACCGCGTCCCACACCGCCCCCTGGTCGGACTGCTTGTAGGCGCGCAGATCGGCTCCGAGCGAGCGGCCGTATTCGAGAGTCGACTTGACGCCACGCTCCTTTGCGATGCGAGCCTTTCGCGAGAGCTGGCGACCCGACTGACGGAAGACCTGGCCCCCCGACCAGCGACCGGCCTCGACGCACGACACCGGAATCACCATCGTCGCCCCGGCCGGAACGAGAATGGACACGTTCACCGTGCGGGTCTGACGGCCGCCCTCGAGCACGCGCCCGGCGGGAATGAGAAGCGGCACGCTGCCGGGGTTGTGCACCTGCAATTGCGGAACGCTGGCCGAGGCGAGTTCCGACACCTGGAGGGTGTCGTCTGCGATGCGGACTCCGTCGGTGCGGCTCGTGCCGAACGTGATCGGGAAGATCTGGAGACCCTTGTAGTTGGCCGGCCCCCCAACTTTGGCCTTTGTGAGTGTGTCGATACCCATGGCATCTCTCCTGACTGCACCGTTTGGAGGGAGGTGCTGGCCCTGGGCGGCAATGTACGAAAACCCTGTGTCAGGGTATTTGTATCCTTTACCTAAAACAACCCCGGCCGGAGGAGGACCCGTGAACCACGACCCAGACACACAGATGACCGAGCGTGACGCGATGGAGACGGTCGCGGAACAGGTGCTGCGCGAGCAGCTCCCCCTCCACGAGGTCGACCAGTACATGGCGGCAGTGCGCGACTTCGTGGAGTTCAAGGTCTTCGTCCACCGGTTCGACCGCAACGAATTCAGGTCGATCACCATGTGGAGCACCGACATTGCAGAGGCGGCCGCGCAGTCGCTGAGTTCGTTCGAAGGTGACGGCTGGCTCGTGACCAACGTGATCCGGGTCTCCGGCAACCCCTACATGAAGGAAGAGACCGGCGGCGACTCGCGGACCATCGAGACCATGGAGATGACCTCCCTGCGAAAGTTGCTGTCTCCTCTCGGTCGTGCACTCTGGCCGGTGGTGCATGCATCGGCACGACACACGTCGCGGTTCTCGGACTGGCTCTACTCTGCGGCGTCTCGTCTGTGACTGTTCCTGTCGTCGATGCACGGGCGTGCGAGACTTCGGCGGTGCTCGAGGTTCCGGCCCACCTGTCTCCTTCGTCGATCAACATGTTCCGATCGTGTCCGCAGAAGTACAAGCTCGCCTATGTCGACAAGATCAAGGAACCGCCGAAGTGGCACCTTCACCTCGGCTCATTCGTGCACGAGGTGCTCGAGCACCTCTATGCACTGCCGGCGACCGAGCGGAGCGTCGATTCACTCCGTTCCATCGCCAAGACCCGCTGGGAAGAGCACGGATGGATCGCAAAGGTCGAAACTCTCGATGAGAAGCCCGGTTCGCTCGGCGACTTCAAGCGCGAGGCGTTCGCCGCAATGACAAACCTCTGGGAGATCGAAGATCCGTCGGAGACCCACCTTGAGGCGATGGAGCGGCAGGTGCGCGTCGCCGTCGATGGCGTGACAATGACCGGCATCATCGACCGTCTCGCAAGCGAGAACGGTCTCGCCGTGATCTCCGACTACAAGACTGGAAAGATTCCGAACCCGAGGTTCGAGAACGGATCCGACGAGAACAAGTTCTTCCAGTTGCTCGCCTATGCGCTCATGCTCGAGGCGCTCGAGGATCGCCGGACCTCACGTGTCGAGTTGCTCTACCTGAGCCAGAAGAAGCGCCACGCCCTCGAGGTCACCCCCGCCCACCTTGCGGTTGCGCGCGGCACCATCGTTGAGACACGCGAGGCCGTCGACTCGTCGGCGGCCACCGGCGAGTTTCATTGCAACGTGACCAAACTCTGCGACTGGTGCCACTACAAGACCACCGGCGACTGTCCGGCGTTTGCTCACTGACCGGGTCGACACCTACGGCACAGGGCGGTCTGTCGCCGACATAAGGTGACGCCATGTCGACCACCGAGACCAACCCGTTCCTCGAGGGAAACCTGGCTCCGGTTCACGAGGAAGTGACCGAATTCGACCTCTCTGTCACGGGGCGCCTCCCGGAAGAACTGACGGGGCGTTATCTGCGCAACGGACCGAACCCGGTGCGCCCCGTCAACCCCGCCAAGTACCACTGGTTCACCGGCACGGGCATGGTGCACGGCATCAAGCTCGACTCGGGTCGCGCCGCCTGGTACCGGAACCGGTGGGTGCGATCGGGGGACGTCGCCGATGCTCTCGGCGAGCCCCGCGTGCCGAGCGACTGGCCGGACGACCACCCGAATTTCCCGGCCAACACCAACGTGATCGGTCACGCAGGAAAGACATTTGCGATTGTCGAAGCTGGATCGCCGCCGGTTGAACTCTCGTACGAACTCGACACCGTGCGCGTGTCGAACCTCGGCGGCACCTTGCCGATGGCGTTCTCGGCGCATCCGAAGCGCGACCCCGTCACGGGAGAGCTGCATGTGATGTCGTATTGGTGGGGCTGGGGCAACCAGGTGCAGTACCTCGTCGTCGGCACTGACGGCAAGGTGCGCCGCACCGTCGACATTCCGCTGCCGGGCGGTCCGATGATCCACGATGTGTCGTTCACCGACAAGTGGGTGCTGGTGTTCGACCTGCCGTGTGTGTTCAACCTCGAGGCCGCCATGTCGGGGGCTTCTCTCCCCTACTACTGGGACCACAACTACGAGGCGCGCATCGGGCTGCTTCCGCGAGAGGGCACCGCAGACGAGATCGTGTGGTGCACGATCGACCCGTGCTACATCTTCCACCCGCTCAATTCCTACGACGACGGCGACACCGTCGTGTTCGACGCCGCCCGCCACCCGAAGATGTTCGACCGCGAAAAGCGAGGCCCGTCCGAGGGACGACCGACGCTCGACCGATGGGTGCTCGACACCCGAACCGGCTCATCGACCCATCAACGCATCGACGACCGCGGTCTCGAGTTTCCGCGCGTCGACGAACGACTCGTGGGCAAGCGCCATCGCTACGGCTACCTGGCCGGCGTCGGCGAGAGTTTCGCCCAAGATGCCCTGCACAAGGTCGACATGACGACCGGCGCGATGACATCGACGACCGACGCCCACCGTTTCGGCTACGGCGAACCCGTGTTCATTCCCCGCGATGCGGCATCGGCAGAAGATGACGGATGGGTGATGGCGATGCGCTTCGACACCGAACGCGGAGCATCTGACCTTGCGGTCTTTGATGCGCGCGGGATCGACGACGACCCGGTGGCTGTCGTTCACCTTCCCGTTCGTGTGCCGAACGGCTTCCACGGAAACTGGATCGCCGACGACACTCAGCAGTAGGCGCGCGTCACGAATAGACGAGACAGCCGTCGTCGAGATCAGCCTCGGGAATGATCTCCTTCTCCACCCAGTAATCCTGGTTGTGCTGCCACTCAGGCTTGGTGCCCGATCGCGGCATGAGGTGTTGGCTGCGCACCAGGTAGTTGGGGTTGAAGTTCTCGGGGTCGATCCACTCGCGAATCGGCATGTCGGCATCTTCGGGGCGAAGTTGCGGGGTGACGATCTTCTTGCCGAGTTCGTCCATGTGGGCAAGAAGCCCGCAGATGAAGTCGCCCATGAGATCGACTCGAAGCGTCCAGCTCGCGCGGAAATACCCGAACACCCACGCGAGGTTCGGCACGCCCGTGAACATCATGCCGCGGTAGGTCACGGTGTCGGCCCAGTCGACGGCCTTGCCGTCGACGACGAACGGAATGTCGCCGAGGACGCTGAGCGTGAACCCGGTGGCCGTCACGACAATGTCGGCGTCGATGACCGTTCCGTTCTTCGTCACCACGCCCGTCTTCGTAAACGTCTCGATTTCGTCGGTGACCATCGAGGCCTTGCCGGCTTTGATTCCCTCGAACAAGTCGCCGTCGGGAACGAACGCGATGCGCTGCTGCCACGGGCGGTACCTCGGCGTGAAGTGCGGGTCGATGTCGTAGTCCTCGGGAAGATGCGCCTTGATGCCGGTGAACAGCTGCTCCTTCACGAGATCCGGGTGCGTCACGCACAGATCGGTGATCACCTTCTGGTCGAACAACACGCGGCGCCGCACGATCTCATGGATCCACGTCTCGTCGATCTCGAGCTGACGCAACGAGTCGGCCAGGTCGTTCGCATTGCGTCCGACGGCGAAGTACGTCGGCGAGCGCTGCAGCACGGTCACATGCGCAGTGGTCTCTGCCATCGCGGGCACCAACGTCGCCGCTGTCGCGCCCGAGCCGATCACGAGGACCTTCTTGCCGGCGTAGTCGAGATCGTCGGGCCACGTCTGCGGGTGCACGATTCTTCCCGTGTAGTCGGACATGCCCGGCCACTCGGGGGTGTACCCCTGCGAGTGCTTGTAGTAGCCCTGGCACATCCACACGAAACCCGCCGTCACCTCGAACGTGGTGTCGGCATCGAGGTTGCGCACGGTGACGGTCCAGCGCGCGTCTGCAGACGACCACGACGCGCCCTCGACGCGGTGGCGATAGTGAATGTGTCGACCGAGATCGTTCTCCTCGATTACTTCGCCCATGTACGTGAGGATCTTGTCGGCGGTTGCGATCGGCGTTCCCGTCCACGGCTTGAAGCGGTATCCGAACGTGTACAGGTCGCTGTCGGAGCGCACGCCCGGGTAACGGTGCATGTGCCATGTGCCGCCGAACGACTCGTACGTCTCGTAGATCGCAAACGTCGATCCCGGGCGCTGCGTCTGCAAGTGGTACGCCGACCCGATGCCCGAGATTCCTGCGCCGACAATGAGAACGTCGAGATGTTGCTGCGCCATGGCGTAGACCCTATGTCGCCGAGGTCACATGCGGCTCACCCAGAAGACGGGCCCCGTCGTCGTACGACATTCGACGCCCGTTCCGGTGGCGAACGTCAGCCCTGCCAACCCGTCGTCACGCCGCGAAGACCGGTCGGTGCGTGGTCACCGAACACGAGCTGCTCGAGCACGCCGATCCCTTCGCCAACGTTCGAATGTGCGCGAACCAGAGTCTGAATGTGCACCATCGACGGATCCTCCGGGTTCACCGCCGACAGGTCGAGCGTCTCGCCGTTCACGGCGAGTTCGCCGTGGGCGTGCCCGTGACCGTACGTCGGATGCGTGTAGCCGATGCCACGCATGCGAAATGTGACGACCGGCTCGAGCTCGATGCGAATCGACTCGCCGCCGAGCCGCTTGGTGGTGATCACCGTGTGCTCCATCTCTCTGGTGCCGCGACGCCACGTCATGTCGTAGTCCCACCAGTTCATGTGCTCTGCCGCTTTCACACCCCACGTCGGCGCATCGGGCGAGGCGAGATGCGGAACCCATCGTGCCGCCGACATCCATCTGTGTCCGTCGGGATGCTCGAACGCGGCCGTGTGCGTGCAGAATCCGTCGAAATGGAGTGGCGCCCACAACCAGAAAATCTCTGGCGCGCGCGGCGGAAGATTCGTCGGCGCCGGTGCACCGACTCCCCTCACGCCCCACGACCGGTCGCGGGTTCCCCGCACGGAGTCGAGTCGAACGGTTTCGCCGTCGACTGTGATCGTTCCCGTCCACCGACCCCACTGCGTCAGGCGCGTGGCGTCCATGGTGGCTCGGGTGTCGACCGTCATCGTCTGGCGCGGCTCCTCCACCGCGGCCGTGATCGCAGAGAACACGAGGTCGGCAGTCACTCCGTGGTCGTTCGCGCCGAGTTCCAGCCTGACGGTGCGAAGCGGCTCGACGACGTGCACGGTGAACGGCCCGACCGTCGTCGCCCGGTCGTGTGGCATGCGCCCCGACACGAACACCGAGCGCTGTACGCCCCCGCGCACGATGCTGAACGCCCCGTCGATCACCCCGCGATTGGGGTAGTGACCCATCGCGGCGGCGAAGAACACCGATCCGTCGTCGGTGAAACCATTGAACCAGTAGCGGTCGTAGTGGTTCGGGTCGCTCGAGACAGTGTGGGCCACGGGCAACGGGGTCTGATGAATCGGGAAATCATCGTGCGGCGTCAGCATCGCATTCGACGGTAGCCGAACAACTCCTGCCACCTTCCCAGCCGGGTTGCAGGTGGGACTAGTTTCTGGGGCATCACGAAGGGGGTTCTCGTGTTCGACATCATCATCAAGGGTGGAACCGTCGTCGATGGAACAGGTTCGCCGGCACGCATCGCCGACATTGCAATTTCCGACGGTCGCATCGTCGACGTCGGCCAGGTGAGTGGCGACGCGAGAGAGACGATCGATGCCACCGGGTTGCTCGTCACCCCCGGTTTCGTCGACATCCACACCCACTACGACGGCCAGGTCACCTGGGACGATCTCCTCGAGCCCTCGAGCGGCCACGGTGTCACGACCGTCGTCGTCGGAAACTGCGGAGTCGGCTTCGCTCCCGTTCGCCCCGGCAGCGAAGAGTGGCTCGTGCAGTTGATGGAAGGAGTCGAGGACATTCCCGGCACGGCGCTTCACGAAGGCATCGCCTGGGGGTGGGAGACGTTCCCCGAGTATCTCGACGCACTCGATGCGCGGAGATACGCCGTCGACGTCGCGGCATACGTGCCCCACGGTGCGGTGCGCGGCTACGTCATGGGCGAGCGTGGGGCGCGCAATGAGCCCGCAACCGCCGACGACCTAGCCGAGATGGCGCGCATAGTCGCCGACGCACGGCGCGCAGGTGCAGTCGGGTTTTCGACCAGTCGCACGATGGGTCACCGCGCCAAGGACGGCCAACCCGTGCCCGGCACCTTCGCCGACATGGACGAGCTGCGAGCACTCGCTGAGGCACTCGCCTCGGCCGGCGGCGGCATCTTCGAGGTGGCGCCCGAGGTTTTGCCGAGCGGCGACGACGACCAACCGACGATGGGTCTCATGGAAGAGCTCGAGTGGATGGGTCGACTCGCCCTCGAGACGGACCTGCGCGTGTCGTATCTGTTGCTGCAGTACGCCACCATGCCGACGCAGTGGCGCGACGCGCTCGAGTATTCGTCGAAAATTCTCGACAAGGGCGGCTGGTTGCGCCCGCAGGTGGCCGCACGACCGTTCGGCATGATGATCGGCTGGGCCGGCTACCACTTCTTCACCAAGCGCCCGACATTTGTCGAACTGTCATCACGATTGTCGCTCGCCGACTTGAAGCGCGAGCTCGCAAAGCCCGAGGTGCGCGCACAGATTCTCGCCGAGCGTGACCTTCCGGTCGACAAGTCGGTTCAGTTCGACGGGCTCGGTCCGGCACTCGGCATGATCACCGACCGTGTCTATGTCATGGGCGACGACGTGGACTACGAACCGACACCCGAGATGTCCGTGAAGGCACTTGCGGCCTCGGCCGGCGTCGACCCTCTCGAGATGGCCTACGACCTGCTGAACGAGAACAACGGGGATGCATTCCTCATGTTTCCGACGCTCAACTATGTCGACGGCAATCACGACGCGATCCACGAGATGCTCACGCATCCGTCTGCAATCAGTGCGCTGTCTGACGGCGGGGCGCACGTGCGCATGATCTGCGACGCATCAATTCCCACCTACATGCTCACGCACTGGGCGCGCGACCGGGCCCGCGGACCGCGCATCAGCGTCGAAGAGGCGGTTCGGCTCCAGACATCGACGACGGCAGAGGTCATCGGTCTCGACGACCGCGGCGTGATCGCACCCGGCAAGCGCGCCGATGTGAACGTGATCGACTTCGACCGCCTGCGCCTCAACTTCCCTCACTCGGTTGCCGACCTGCCTGCAGGCGGGTCGCGCCTGTTGCAGTCGGCCGACGGCTATGTGGCGACGATCGTCGCCGGCGAAGTGACCCGCCGCGACGGAGCCGACACGGGCGCTCGTCCCGGCCGACTCGTGCGCGCCTGAGGCTTGTCCCTCAGCGGCCCTTCCACTGGGGCGCGCGCTTCTCGGCGAACGCGATCGCGCCTTCCTTGGCGTCTTCGCTCGAGAACACCGTGCGCTGCAACTCGCCCATCTTCTTCGGGTCGCCCGAGCCGATCTCGGCGAGCATGAGCTCCTTGGTCGCCTGCACCGCGAGCGGGCCGTTGGCCGTCACGCGTGCCGCGAGAGCCATCGCCGCCTCCATCAACTTGCCTGCCGGCACCACCTCGTTGATGAGTCCGAGTTCCTTGGCGCGATCGGCACTGATCGGGTCGCCGGTGAGACCCATCTCCATCGCGACGGCAAGTGGAATGCGCGCCGGCAGACGAACGCCGCCACCGGCAGCGAAGAGACCCCGCTTCACTTCGGGAATACCGAAACGTGCGGTGTCGACCGAGACGATGAGATCGCACCCCATCACGACCTCGAAGCCGCCCGCGAGTGCGTGTCCGTTCACTGCCGCGATCAGTGGCTTCTTGCTGTCGCGCAACGCGGCGAAACCGAGTCCGATCTTGGCGAGGTCTTCGCCGGCCGCGAACGCCTTCAGGTCCATGCCCGCGCAGAAGATCTTCTCGCCCGCACCGGTGAGAACGATCGCGCGCACTTCGGGGTTCTCGCCGGCGGCGGTCAATTCCGCGTGCAGGGCCGAACTCAGCGCACCGTTCAGGGCGTTGCCCGCCTCGGGGCGGTTGAGCGTGACGACGAGGACGTTGTCCTTGAATTCGCTGAGAACTTCCACCTTGATCTCCTTCAGTGAGTGTTCCGTCAGCCTGTCACAGCCCGGGGGTCGTCCTCCAACCCGTCAGCGGAACTCGAGCCCGGCGAAGTCACCCGACTGCCACCAGTTCTCGAGATGTTCGAAGAATGCGACCGGGCCGCCGGGGTGGCCGCTTCCGTTCAGCAGTTCTCGACGACCCATGGGTCGACCTTCGTTGTTGTAGTACCCGGGAGTGCAGTCGGGGTTGCCGCGCAGACCGCGCTGGCTCGAGGTTATGAAATCGACCCAGGAATCTTCGGCATCACGTGTCACCTCCACGCGTGCCAAACCGCTGTTCTCCGCGCGGGAGATCACGGCCGCGATGGCGAGCCCGTTCTCGACATAGTTCTGCGGTACGTTCGCTATCTGGTTCGCACCCTGGGAGAAGCCGAGGATGTGCAGGTTCGGGAAACCGTGCACGTGCATTCCGTGCAGACTTCGCATTCCGTCTTCCCAGTGCGACGACAACGTCACACCGTCACGGCCGACGACGTCGTAGCCGCTGCGCCGCGCGTACGACGTGCCGACTTCAAAGCCGGAAGCAATGACCAGCACGTCGAGCGGGACATGTGCGCCGCCAACCCAGCCACCGTTCGCGTCGATGCGCTCGACTCCCCTTCCGTCTGTGTCGACAAGGTGCACATTCGGCCGATTGAACGACTGCAGGTACTCGTCATGGAAGCACGGCCGCTTGCACAACTGTCGATACCAGGGCTTCAGTGCCTCGGCGGTGGCCGCATCACCCACCAACGCATCGACACGCGACCTGATCTCGGTCATCTTTTCGTCGTCTGACTCCTCGTAGGCACGCAGCAGGGTCTCGGGGCCCGGGTTCTCGCCCGCCTGCACGAGCGCGATCACGCGGTCGCGAATTCGCTGCGAGATGTCGGTCCACCCGTCTTTCACGAGGTCTTCCTCGGCGAATCCCATGGTCTGGAGCACCGTGAAATTCATCATCCACTTGCGCTGCCACCCCGTCTCGAGACCGGCAAACCAGTCGCGATCGATCGCGTGGTTGTTGCGCTCGTCGATCGCCGATGGTGTGCGCTGGAACACGAACAGCTCTTTTGCGGCGCGAGCGAGGTTTGGAATGCACTGCACCGCCGTTGCCCCCGTGCCGATGATGCCGACTCGCTTGTCTGCGAGTCCGGTCATGAGAGCACCCTCTGGGTTGCCACCCGTGTAGGCCCAGTCCCACCTGCTCGTGTGGAACGCGTGTCCCGCGAAGTCGTGCAAGCCCGGAATGCCCGGGAGTTTCGGCCGGTGCAGCGGCCCGGTTCCCATGCACACGTGCCGCGCCCGCAGCACGTCGCCGCGGTCGGTGCGCACGATCCATCGCGACGACTCGTCGTTCCACTCCACCGACTCGATGGCCGTCGAGAACAACGACCCCTCGTAGAGATCGAACGTGCGCGCAATGCGCTGCGCATGGGCGAAGATCTCCGGTGCCGTAACGTATTTGGCCGTCGGCACCGTGCCGACTTCTTCCATCAGCGGCAAATAGATCATCGCCGCCGTGTCGCACATCGCCCCCGGGTAGCGGTTCCAGTACCAGACACCGCCGACATCGCCGGCCTTGTCGACAAGTCGCACGTCGTCGATGCCTGCTTGCTTCAACCGGGCCGCCGTGACGAGCCCGGCAAACCCGGCCCCGATCACGAGGACCGTCACGTCTCCATCGACTGCCTCGCGCGGCTCGGCCGTGGACCACGGATCGTCGAGCAGCCCGGCAAAGCGTCCACTCGGCTCCAAGTACTGGTCGTTCCCGTCGGGTCGCAACCTTTTGTCGCGCTCTGCGAGATAACGCTGCTTGAGTGAGCGCCGCTCGTCGTCTGTCAGTGCCGTTGCCACAGCCCTAGAGTACGGCGGCCGCAGTGCCTCGGGCTTGGTCGCGCGGGCGTCAGTCGCGGCTGAAAACTCCCCCGAGCGACCCCAGTGCGCCGCCGCCCGCACCGCTGTTCGAAGTGCCGAGCGCAGCCTTGATCCATCCGAGCAACTCATTCGGGTTGCGGGTCTGCACCCATACCTTTCCTGGGCCGGTGAAGTCGAACACGAATCCTTCGCCACTCTTGAACGACTGCACCATGCCGCCGGCGGCCGTTCGAAGATTCATGGTCACCGACGACTCATAGGCGACCATGTGTCCTGTGTCGACCGAGAACGTCTCGCCGGGTGCGAGATCGACGACTTCGAGCGCGCCGTAGCAGCCGATGACCATCTTGCCGTCGCCGTCGGCGCGAAGAATGAATGCACCCTCCGACCCGAACAGGTTCTTGAAGCCTCCCCACTTCGCGTCGATGGCAATGCCGAAGTCGTTCGCGAGCCACGACCCTTTCGAGACAAACAGCGGGTTCGACGACGAGACGGCCAACTGGGTCAGATCGCCGGGCAGCCGCGCGGCGATGTCGACCCAGCCACCCTGTGCGGGCGCCGTGTAGGTGGAGATGAAGAAGGATTCTCCGCCGAGTGCCGCGCGCTTCAAGCTCTTCAACACTCCGCCCTCGGCACGCGATGCGAGCGACATTCCCGCCGACATCGCCATCATGGCGCCGCTCTCCACGCGCACCGATTCGTTCGGCAGCAACGTCACCCGTGCCACTCCGAAGGCCGGCCCTTGTCTCGTCTGAATCTCCACGTCGTGCTCCTTGTGCCAGTGTCGCCGATTGCTTCGCCGCACGGTAACGGCGGCAACGGTCAGACACCAGCCACCCCCGCCACACCCCTCACCTACCCTGTGTCGTGATGGAAATCCTCATGATCGCCCTATTAGCCGCAGTCCTCGCCGTGCTCGTCGTGCTCGCGTTGCGCACCGGCCGCAACCAGCCGACGATGCCCGCCCCCGTCACCCCGGCCGTCGACGTCGCCGAACTGCGTCGCGAAGTGTCAGACGAGATCAGCCGCACCGTGCGCGAGACGGTCAATCTCGGCCTCACCGAGGTCCTGGGCCAGCTCTCCGAAACAGCCCGACGCGACCGCGAAGAAGCCATCAGCCATGCCACCGACACCGTTGTGAGCAAAGGCAGCGAGCAGTTCAGCCAGCGCGCCGCAGAGATCGACAACACATTGAAGTCGGTGCAGCAAGCAATGACCGAGAAGCTGCAGGCGCTCAACAATGAGCTCGACAAGTTGAAGCGCACGAACGACCAGCAGTACTCCAGCGTGGAGAAAGCCGTCGAGGCACTTGCCAACCGCACCGAGAATCTCCGCGAGGTCCTCTCCAGCTCACAGAAGCGCGGCCAGTGGGGCGAGCGCGTGGTTGAAGACATGCTGCGCGCCGCCGGGTTCATAGAGAACACCAACTACACCAAGCAGGACGTGAACGAAGTCGGCGGACGCCCCGACTACAAGTTCCTCATGCCGCCCGATCGCGTGTTGTTCATGGACGTCAAGTTTCCCCTCGACAAGTACGCCGAGCACTTCAACGCCGAGACCGACGCCCTGCGCAGTCATGCCAAGACCGAATTCGTGAAGGCCGTCAAGATGCACGTCGACGCACTCGCCAAGCGCGACTACGTGAACAATGCCAAGGAAGAAGCCCTCGACTACGTGCTTATGTTCCTGCCGAACGAGAGCATCAGCGGATTCGTGCACGAGGCCGACCCGGGCCTCATCGACTATGCGCTGAACAAAAAGGTCGTGCTCTGCTCGCCGCTCACGCTGTATGCGTTCCTCGTCGTCGTGCGCCAGGCAACCGACAGTTTCCACACCGAGAAGACCGCCGCCGACATCATGCAGCAGATCAACAAGTTCCACAAAGAGTGGGTGAACTACTCGAAGGCCGTCGCCGACGTGAAAGATGCCTTCACCAAACTCCAAGACCGCCTCGACTCGATCAGCGTCGACGGCACGCGGTTCCGCAAGCTGAGCGTGCCGGTCCGAGACATCGAAAAACTGCGCACGCAGCAGGGCATTCCCGAGCTCGAGGCAGGCATCGCAGACGACGTCGACGACGACGAGTAAATCGCCCGCACAATCAGCGAACGGGCGTCAACCCCATGCTCGCTGCTTGCCTCTCGACCATCTCGGTCATCAGCGACACCACGTCGTCGATGTGGTCGGCGACAGACACTCCCTCGGGAAGTTTCGCCTCGAGCGGGCCGTCCACGAGCAGAGTCGCAAGCCCGTGGGCGCTTGACCACATCAGCGTCGCCCACGTCACCGACTCGCGTTCCCCCGCCGGCCGGCCAATCGTTCGCTCCACCATCTTGAGCAGTTCTGCATAGGCCGAATCGCCGGCGGCGCGCGCAGAGTCATGAGACTCGAGACCGCAGATGTCTCGGCGGAACATCACGCGGAAGTGCGCCGGGTTCTCGACCGCCATCGACACGTACGCCTCGAAACACCGTCGTGCCGGAGCCCTGTCAGTGGTAAGAACTGCCGCGAACTTGTCAGCCAACATTTCGAACCCGGCTTCTGTGATGGCTGCGAAAATTCCCGCACGGTCACCAAAGTGGTGGTACGGGGCCTGGTGGCTCACACCCGAGCGCCGGGCAACTTCTCGCATCGAGACGGCATCGGGACCGTCTGTCGAAATGATCTGAAGTGCGGCGTCGAGCACTGTGTCGCGCACATCCATGGGCCGAACCGTAGCACTTGACAATGTCAATCAGACGCTGTAGACAGTGTCAAGTATGACTCACAACGCCCACCTCGATTCATCTCCCACCATGTCCCGTGCCTACGAGCGACGTTGGTGGGTGCTGCTCGTGCTCAGTGCCAGCGTTTTCATGGTCGTTGTCGACAACTTGATCATCAACGTCGCACTCCCCACGTTGCAACGCGAACTTGATGCCTCGACAACTGCCCTCCAGTGGATCGTCGATTCGTACGCGCTCGTCTTCGCCGGCCTGCTCCTTGCCGGCGGCGGAATCGGCGACCGACTCGGCCGCAAGCGGACCATGCAGGTCGGACTCGTGCTCTTTGCCGTCTTCAGCGCGTTCGGAGCGTTCGCGAGCTCGAGCGACGGCCTCATCATCTGGCGCGGCGCGATGGGGGTCGGCGCCGCTCTCGTCTTCCCGGCGACGCTTGCAATCATCACAAACCTCTTCACCGACCCTGTCGAGCGCGCCAAGGCGATCGGGCTGTGGTCTGCGGTGTCGGGCATGGCAGTCGCGTTCGGGCCTGTGGCCGGCGGTTTCCTGCTCGAGCACTTCTGGTGGGGATCGGTGTTCCTCATCAATGTGCCGATCGTGGCAATCGCTCTTCTTGCCGGTCACTTTCTCATTCCGGAGTCACGAGACACCGAGCACGGACGTTTCGACATCGTCGGAGTGTTGCTGTCGGTTGCAGCGACCGGCGCGCTGGTGTTCACCGTGATCGAGTCTCCGCACTGGGGGTGGGGCAGCCTCGCATCTAACGGCGGGTTTGTGCTGGCCGCGCTCTTCCTGGGTTCGTTCATCCGTCATGAGCTGCGCAGGTCAGACCCCCTCCTCGAACTCGGGTTCTTCCGCAACCCGCGATTCAGCGCGGCGACCGGATCAATCGGCATCGCATTCCTTGCACTTTTCGGGTTCACCTTCCTCGTCACGCAGTACTTCCAGTTCGTCCGCGGCTATGACCCTCTCGAGTCCGGAATTCGCACCCTCCCGTTTGCGGTTGGAGCCGGCATCACGGCCCCGCTGGCGGCGCGCGGCGCACTGCGCTGGGGAACCAAGAAAGTGGTGTCGCTCGGTCTGTTCACCATGTCGGTCGGTTTCGTGATTGCGAGCCGCCTTGACGCCGACAGCGCATATTTCGGCCCGGTTGTTCTCTCCATGGTGCTCATCGCAAGTGGGCTGTCGCTCGTCACATCTCCCAGCACCGACGCAGTGATGGGCTCACTCCCCCGGAACAAGGCCGGCGTCGGGTCGGCGGTGAACGACATCTCGCGCGAAGTCGGCGGAACCCTTGGTGTTGCCGTGACTGGCTCAGTCTTCGTGAGTCTCTACACGCCGCGACTCGAGGAGAACTTCGGCCGACTTCCCGGCCTCGTCGAATCGCTCCCCTCCGGGCTGTACGACGCGGCGCGCGAGTCGGTGGGAGCCGCCTATGCAGTCGCCCAAGGATCTCCCGACTCGGTTCGTGGTCAAGTTCTGAATGCCGTGAGTGACTCGTTCATCACCGGTTTCTCGACTGCCTGTCTGATCGTTGCAGGAGCCGCCTTCCTCGGCTCCCTCTCGGCGCTCACGTTCCTGCCGGCACGCCCGTCAGACCAAGTGACGCATTGAATGGTCGCGAGGACTGACGTCCCGCGCAAGTCGTTCGTCAACGGGCCAGTCTCTGATTCGTGCTCCATCTCCCCGAACTGTCGTACGACTACGGGGCGCTCGAACCACACCTTTCTGCACGCATCATTGAGGTGCACCACTCGAAACACCACAAGGCGTACGTCGACGGCGCCAACCACGCTCTTGAGCAGCTTGCCCATGCACGCGACCATCGAGACATGTCGCTGATCGTCGGGCTCGAAAAGTCACTCGCCTTCCATCTCTCTGGCCATGTGCTGCACACCATCTACTGGGAGAACCTGAGCCCAGACGGCGGCGGTGAGCCGACAGGAGAGCTCGCCGAGGCGATCGGCGAGAACTTCAGCGCCTTCGCCGCGTTTGCCGCACACATGACGGCCGCGGTCGCGACTGTTCAAGGGTCGGGGTGGGCGGTGCTGTCGTGGCACTCACCGACCGCCCGACTCGTGATCGAACAGGTGGAGAACCACCAGAACAACTCAGTGCAGAACTCAACTCCGCTGCTTGCAATCGACGCATGGGAGCACGCCTATTACCTGCAGTACGAGAACCGACGCGCCGACTACGCGACCGCCATCTGGAACGTCATCAACTGGGCAGACGTTGCCCGACGATTCGGCGACGCCCAGTAGCCATCTGCGTCAACCGACCGCCCAACTGGTCATCGACAACGAGCCCATCGAGCAGCCACCCGTGAGCACACGACCAGGCTCGCCAACCGCATCTGCCACTCCTGCCACGTACACGGCTGGCAAGAAGTGCTCGTCGGTGGGAACGGCACGGGAGTACCCGGGCTGCGATGAGGCGTCAACGAGCGATGCCGGAGTGGTGGAAATCATTTCGCGAGTCCACCGGTCGAAGTCCTCAGCCCAGTCGAACCCGCCTTCGTCACTTTGCCAGTCGATCAGCGAAAGGTTGTGCACCATATTTCCGCTGGCGACGATCAATACGCCCTCATCGCGCAACGGCGCGAGAGCGCGACCGAGTGCCAGGTGCTCGTCGAATGACTTGCGCGAATCGATCGACAACTGCACCACCGGCACGTCTGCCTCGGGGTACATGTGCGCAAGAACCGACCACGTGCCGTGATCGAGACCCCACTCCCCCGTGTCGCGTATGACCGGCTCAGGAGCAAGCAGATCTGCCACGCGGTCAGCCAACTCAGGAGCCCCGGGCGCCGGGTACTGCACCGCGAACAACTCCTCGGGGAAGCCCCAAAAGTCGTGAATCGTGCGCGGACTCGGCATCGCGGTGACTGCAACTGTCGGAATGTGCCAGTGGGCCGACACCGCAAGGATCGCTCGGGGTCTGGCGATTGATGCCGCGAAATCGGCCCAGGCCATCGTGTGTCGGTTCGGTTGGAGTGCATACATCGGACTTCCGTGACCGATGAACACGGCAGGCATTGTCGACATGCGAACATTTTAGTTGCGTACGCAACTATTCGCTACTGGGCCACGCTGTGACTGTCTCCGCTCTCGTTACACTCTCCTTCCCCATGAATTCCCCTCTCACCGACACCACCGTGCGTGCCCGCGGGCTCGTGAAGACATACGGTGACGTGACCGCACTCGACGGTCTCGACCTCGACGTTGAAGGTGGCACAGTTCTCGGCCTTCTCGGCCCGAACGGGGCCGGCAAGACCACGGCCGTCTCGATTCTGACGACGCTCGTGAGCCCGGATTCCGGCTCGGCCACTGTCGCCGGCGTTGATGTGATGTCCGACCCGAAAGGCGTGCGCTCACGCATTGGTCTGTCGGGCCAGTACGCCGCCGTCGACGAGAACCTCACCGCAACCGAGAACTTGGAGATGATCGCGCGCCTGTATGGCATGTCAAGGCGTGAGGCACGCACCCGCGCGGCCACGTTGCTCGAACAGTTTCGCCTCGACGAGGCGGCGAACCGCCCGCTGAAGACGTTCTCCGGCGGTATGCGACGGCGCATCGACCTCGCCGGTGCTCTGATTGCAGACCCACCAGTGCTGTTCCTCGACGAGCCCACCACCGGGCTCGACCCGCGCAGCCGCGGCGAGCTGTGGGAAACAATCCGCGACCGGGTGAGCAAAGGAACCACCGTGCTGCTCACGACGCAGTATCTCGAGGAGGCCGACCAGTTGGCCGACGAGATAGTCGTAATCGACCATGGACGCGCCATCGCCCGAGGAACTGCCGACGAACTGAAGAGACGCGTGGGTGGCGAGCACCTCGATGTGCGCGTCCGCAGCGCCGCGCAGGTGCCTGGGACCGAGACGATCCTCTCGAGTGTCGCCACAGGATCCCTCCGTGTGCATGCCGTCGAAGGAGAAGTCTCAGCGCCGGTCGCGAACGGTGTCGAGGCACTCAGCTCGGTGCTTCGCAACCTCGAGGCGGCCGGGATCGAGATCGTCGACATCGGCCTGCGTCGACCGACGCTCGACGACGTCTTCATGGAACTGACGGGCCACGAAGCGACCGCCGAGGAGGCCCCGAAATGAGCACGGTGAGAGATGCAATGGTCGTCGCCAAGCGCAACATGATCCGCATCAAGCGCGTCCCCGACGTGATGGTCTTCGTGCTGCTACAACCGCTCATGTTCGTGCTGTTGTTCGCCTACGTCTTCGGAGGTTCGATCGACATTCCGGGCGGCAGCTACCGCGAGTTCCTTATTGCCGGCATCTTCGCCCAGACAGTCGTGTTCGGAGCGACATTCACCGGAGCCGGACTCGCAGAAGACCTGCAGAAGGGCCTTATCAATCGTTTCCGATCGCTGCCGATGTCGCGTTCTGCGGTCGTCGCGGGGCGCACCGCGAGCGACGTGGTCTACAACGCTCTGTCGGTCGTGATGATGTCGCTCGCCGGGCTCGCCGTCGGGTGGCGCATCCGCGGCTCGGTGCTCGATGCCGTCGCCGGATACGCATTGCTCCTGTTCTTTGCCTATGCGTTCTCGTGGGTGATGGCGTGCATCGGGCTCGTGGTGCCGACACCAGAGGTGGTGAACAACGCCTCGTTCATGGTGCTCTTCCCGCTTACGTTCATTGCGAACACGTTCGTGCCGTCAGAGACCCTGCCCGGAGGGCTGCGCACGATCGCAGAGTGGAACCCCATCTCGACTCTCACACAGGCCGTGCGCGAGCGGTTCGGGAACATTCCCGCGGGAACCCCTGAGCCAACTGCGTGGCCGCTGCAGAACAGCCTTCTCTATTCCTTGATTTTTGCTATCGCGCTCATCGTGGTGTTCGCACCGATTGCCACGCGCCTCTACCAGCGCGCCGGCGCCCGCTGAGACGCCTTACTTGTTCTCGAGTATTTGATCAACGGACGAGGCTCCGCCCCAGTCGTAACTCAAACAGGCTCGGCAAGAAGCACCGGGATGCGCCGGTCGGTCTTGGCTCTGTAGTCGGCGTACTGCGGGAATGCCTGCACGCTGCGTTCCCACCATTCGTCATACTCCCGACCGTCGATCTCTCGCACACGCACCGCAAATGGCTCTGGGCCGTCCTGCACGGTGACCTCATTGGGATTGGCGAGAAGGTTGGTGTACCAGTCGGGGTTGTCGGGCGCACCTCCTTTGGATGCGACCAGCGCGTATGCACCGCCGTGCTCCACCCGCATGAGAGCAATCTTGCGCACCGCTCGGCTGCGGGCACCGCGCATCGTCACAATGATGACTTTCAGGTCGGTGCCCGGTAGTCCATTTCCCTCGGCACCGCCAGTGCGCTCATAGAGCTCAATCTGCTCGCGCACCCATTGGGAAGTGCTCGGAATGTATTCACCGTCGATGCGCGCCATGGGCGCACGCTATCGCCACGCAGAATGGTGACTCGACGATCGAGAGCCCTCTCTGAAGTTCGAAGTCGTCTTCCCTACTCGATGGGCATGCCTGCGATCGCGTCTGCGATCACTGTCTGCCGGATCTCAGCGGTCAGCCCAGAGGTTGCGAGTTCGACGACGAATGAAGATCGGGCGGCCTCCGAGCAACGCCAGCAAGACGGCTGCACCAAGTGACAGCACTACCACCCAGGTGTTGTCTGTGCGTTCGAGGACTTCGAAGCCCATCGACACCGACACCATCTCACCCCCAGGCCCAACGCCATTGACCTGGATGGTGTGCTCACCAAACTCTGCATCCTTTGGCACGAGCACCTGCGAACTCACTGCACCGTCAGCATCAACTTCACCTCTGGTCAGCTCGGTTGCCTCAGAGAACATGAACACCGTGTAGATGGTCCCCGGTACGAACCCTGTCATCGCCACATCGACGAATTCATCGCGATACATCCTCAGCATTCCGTCGGCGCCGACCATGACCGAATCGCTGCTGGGCTGAGTGCGGCCAATCACGATCGACACGTCGTTGGGAAGTGAGAGCACAAGTCGTGCGTCGTCCCTCCGGACCGACACCTCCACCTGCTGACCGCGCACCATTGCGGTGGTCTGTCCGACCTCGAGATCCGGGGTGCCTCCGTCGATGCCGGTCTGAGGCTGCGTCGGGTCCGCGGGGACCGTCGTGGTGGTCGTCGTGGAGGTTGTCGTCGTGGTCGCGGTTGCCTGACCTTCGCGCGCTCCGCTGGCTCGTGGCGACAGCGTTGTCGTTGTGGTGGTAGTTGTCGAAGCAGCCGAATCCGTGCCATCACTCTCCACGCCGACCACTGAGGTGGTCGTCACATCCGGAACCGTCGCGACCACTGTCGTCGGCACACTCGATTGCGTCGCCGCGGCCGCGACAACAGTGATGGACTGCGACGCGGCAGAGACCGAGTAGACGTCGCTGCCCGACTGACTCGCTGACAGGAGGCAGGTGCCGACCGACGTGAACGTCACGACACCAACAGAAATGGAACACACCGACTGGGATTGGTTCGCCACGACCACCGTGGCCGCGAGGAAGGCGTCACTGTCGACAGACACCGTATACGTGGTTCCGACGGTTGCCGGGTTTGGTGGCGTGGAACGGAAGATGAGCGTCTGGACGATCTTGTTCACCGTCACGACCGCTGTCTCCGACACAGGCAAGTAGTTCGCATTCCCTGCCTTGGTCGCTGTCACTGTGCAGGTGATGCCGCCGCGGCTCGCAGCCAATCGAGCGCCCGACAAGGTGCAGGTCCCATTCGTCACAGACCAATCCACCGCCCCACCCGACTGCCCGCCCGATGCGGTCAGATTCAGCGTCGAACCTGTCGTGAACGATGTCGGACTCGTGATGGAAAAGCCGGTCTGGTTCCCTTTGGCCGTGGTGATCGCGGTATCGGACGACGAACGCGAGAGATAGTTCGCATCAGACGCCTTGGTTGCGCGGACGACGCACGACGAACCGACATTTCCCGGCGTCAACGTCGAACCGCTCCGAGTGCACGTTCCCGACACCACGGTCCAAGCGACATCGCCATTCCCCGAACCGCCGCTGGTGGCGAGCGCCAGCTCCACGCCGTACACCGCGCTTGTCGATGTCACCGTGAGGGCGGCCTGGGCCGCCTTGGCAGGGGTAATCGAAAACGCAGACGACGTCACGGCGAAATAGTTGGAATTTGAGGCCATCGTGGCCGTGATCGCACAGGTTCCGGTGCCAGACGTCATCGACACGACGCCCGAGGCATTCACGGAGCACGCCGTGGACGCCCCGTCAGACCATGTGACGGCACCGGCGGTGGATCCACCCGATGCCGACAATGAGACTGTGGTTCCGTACGTACCGGTCGCCGTGCCTGAGATCGTGAACGCGGACTGATTCGCCTTCGCGGCAGAAATGTCGACGCTCGCCGACGTGACGTAGTAGTCGTCGTCGGCGGACTTTGTGGCAGTGATCGTGCAGGTCCCGGTGCCGGTGAGCATCGACACCACTCCCGTCGTGCTGTTCACCGAGCACACCGAAGCCGTCGAGGTGGAGAACGCGACCGCACCGGTGCCGTTGCCACCCGCATGGCCGAGGTCGACCGTGTCCAGATAGACGAGCGATGCAGGTTGGTCGGTGATCACGAAACCGGTCTGGTTCGTGATCCAGTGCGCATACAAGGTGAAGTTCGACGTCCGACCATGCGCGTAGGGGAACGAGATCGCACTCCCGCCGCTCGCGGACAAGTACCACCCCTTGAAGTCGAAACCCGATCGTGTCGGCGTACCCGGCGACGCAGCGATAGACCCGCCTGTCACGGTCGAGCCGTTCGAGATCGACGAGCCACCCTGGGAGTTGTACGTCACCGTCAATGGATTTGCGGTCCACTGGGCGTACAGAGTGAAGTTCGACGTCTGCCCGTGGGTGTAGGGGAACGAAATCGCACCGCCGCCACTCGACGCGGCGAACCAGCCGTTGAAGCTGTAGCCGGTGCGAGTCGGAGTGCCCGGCGACGCAGCGATCGACCCCTCCGTTGTCGTCGTTCCGCTCGAAATGGAACTCCCGCTCTGGGAGTCATAGGTGACGGTCAAGGAGTTCGGCGTCCACTGCGCGTACAGCGTGAAATCAGACGTGTTCGTGGGCGTATACGTCGACCCTGCCCCCAGAAGGTCGCCAATGAAGATCTGCAATTTCCACGACGAGAGGTCGAAGTTGGTCTTTTGTGCGAAGGTCCAGTCGGGATGCCTGCTGTTGTTGGGAGCAGTCCCGATGAAATTGCCGAAGCCAATGTCTGGGTTTGCATCGTAGTGACGGTTCCACGCAAGAACTGTTTGGTTGTCAGTCAGGTTGTGCACCTGGAACGACCCGTACTTGTTGCTCTGGAAGGTCGTGTCGTCGCTGTCGAACGTGGCTGAGTCGCCCGCTGGCAAGATTCCCGTTGTCGCCGTCCCATAGTCCCAGGGCCAGAGTTCGACGCGGCCCGACTTTCCGGTTCCCGTCGTCACTGCCGTGGCGACACCGGGCACTGCGGCCCAGTTCGAGGCGATCGACAGGTTCGACACGTTTTCCTTGATCAGTCGGTCATTTCCCGATGCGAAGTCAGGCACTGCGAGATCGGAAATCGTGGCACCCGCCCATTTGTCGAATGACACATCTGCGTACCGAAGGGTGCCGTTGTAGTTGGCCTCCATGCGGTACCGCACGCGGTCGAATGTGACTCCTTGGTTGGAGAGCGTCGCCGCAACATCGCTGGAGCCGCGGCCGTACCCGGTCTCGTACACAATTGGCCCAAAGTCAGAAGAACGCACAGGATTGGTCGTCTCGTAGACGAGAGTCGAGCCCGTCGGCGACTGGCTCCACCCTGCAAAGGTGTAGCCCGCCTTGGTCGGAGCAGACGGCAAAGTGAGCGACGACCCATACAACCACGTGCCCGAATTGACCGGAGAGCCGCCCCCGCTGTCGTACGTCACGTTGTACGTGCCTGCACTCCATTGTGCGTACAACGTGAAATTCGACGTTTGCGGGGGAGACACAGTCGCCCCTGCATCTCCGACTTTCGTGCCGCCTGATGCGGAGTCAAACCAACCGTTGAACGTGTACCCGGCTTTCGTCGGCGCCACAGGCAGCGTCAACGACGACCCTGTGGTCCATGTCGCCGAACTCACCGACGACCCACCTTGGGAGTTGTAGGTGACCGTGTTCGTGTTGCCCGTCCAGCGCGCGTAGAGCGTCGCATTCTGTGCAATTTGGTACGACGTTCCCGTCGCATAGGTCGTGCCGGAGCCGTCGGCCGCCGTGTTCCAGCCGGCAAACGTGTATCCGGCGCGAGCAAGGCTTCCGGTGTTGGTCGACACTGTCACCGCCGTGCCTGCGCTCGTGAGGCTCCCGGTCGTGTACGCCGCCGCCGCCGGCACGGTGCCGCTCGTTGCACTGTTCGCGTCGTAGACGATCGGAAAACGAAGCTCGGCGTCGTAGTTGGCCGCAATCTCGGTTGATGTCAGAACCCGGTCATAGATGCGTACCGAACGGATCGTTCCCTCGAGATCTGCGTCTAGCGGCCAATTGCTGCGGCCGACCCAACTGCTCGAGCGCGTCACGTTGTTCGGCAGACCCTTCAGCGGCCCGACCCTGTCCCAGGTGGTGGCCGATTCCACGCCGTTCTTGTACATCTTGCACGTGCCATCGGCCGCGAAAGTCACGGCATAGTTGGCACGAGCATTATTCGAGATGAAGTTTTCGACGTAACAGATGCCTTGACTCACATTGTCCCGATAGATCTCGAACGCAAGCCTTTGGGTCGTGCCCAGACGGGTAAGGAGAATATTGTCTGCAGTCTCGCCTGCCCCCAAGTCCACGATTCGTTCCCATGAGTCGGCGCTTGTTCCGAAATTTGCGGTTGCTTGGATCGTGATGCCGTTTGAGAAGTCCGACAGACCACCGCTCGACAGCTGCGCCCACTGGTTGGCATCACTCGGCGTGTTCAGGGTGAACCCGCGCGGCGTGAAAGACGAGACAGATTCAAGCGACGGAGAATTGACCAAAGTCGCGTCGCGGTCGTTGCCGGAGAGGTCGTACCAGGTCTCACCTGTCCCTGAGTACGAATTCGTGTCACTCGCATCGAGAAACAGCACCGGTGCACGCGTGAACGCCACGATTACGGTTCCCGAGCCACCGGCTGCACCATTGGTGGCCGGAAAGCTGGAGTCTCGCCAACCGCCGCCGCCGCCGCCACCGCCGCCTGTGTTCGCGGTACCCGCCGTTGCGACAGTGGTGTAGATGCCGCCGGTTCCTCCTCCACCGGCACCGCCGCTCCCGGCGACGCCGTTGGCGATGTTGTCGCCTTTTGTGCCGCCACCGCCGCCACCGCCGGCATAGTTCGAGGCCGTTCCACCGATCGTGATCGACGCACCCAAGCCGCCTGCTCCGCCACTTCCGCCTCGACCACCGATGTCAGAGCCGTCTGTCCCGGCTGCGCCGGAGCCTCCTCCTCCTCCGCCGCCTTCCCAGTTGTTCTGGCCACCTGAACGCGACGTCGTCGAACCTTCGGAGGTCAGAGACGACGCGCCACCATCCCCTGCTGAAGTCGATTGAGTGTCACCTGTCTGGGCTCTGCCAGAGCCTCCACCTGCGGCGCTGAGGGTTGCGAAACCTGAGCCGGACATCGATGTCGTTCCTCCGCCGCCGCCCGCTGATCCATAGCCGCCGCTGCTGTTGTTCGCGAGACCACCGGCGCCACCAGCGCCGACAGAAATCGACAATTGAGCTCCCGGCACGGCCGAAACAGACGAGTTGAACCAGACCCGACCGCCGCCGCCACCACCACCGCCGCCGCGACCACCGTCGTTGGTCGATCTTGAGCCTCCGCCCCCGCCGCCGCCTCCTCCGACAAGCAACACCTGCATCGACTTCACATGGAGTGGAACGGTCCAGCTGTTGGCGGCGTTGAAGCGAACGACGCAGAAGTTGCCCGACTGCGTGACGGTCACATCAGACGCGCTGCCGACATCTTGCACACACGAACCGGTCCCGACTGTCGCCGCGCGAGTCTGACGAACCGAGCCGTCGCCCTCGGGGAACACGATGTCGAAAGCAAACATCAGCGAGACGACGACAATGACACGTGCTGCCTTCTGCAGCCCCGCCCACATGGCTCTCACCGGAGCCGGCACAGCCAACATTGATTGTCCCATCCGCCTGTTGGCAGGCTACCGAACGGAATGTCTAACGAGAAAAGCCCGATTTTGTTGCCGTTTTGTGGTCAGCACTACTCCAAGCCGGCCACTTATTCGATGCGCATGCCGGCGATCGCGCGGGCGATGACCAACTGCTGGATCTCGCTCGTGCCCTCGAAGATGGTGTGGATCTTCGCGTCGCGGTGCATGCGCTCCACGTCGTATTCGCGCGTATAGCCATAGCCGCCGAGAATCTGGATTGCCTCCTCGGTGACCTTCACCGCCATCTCCGACGCGTAGTACTTCGACATCGACCCTTCAGCGTTCGTGAACCCACCGTTGCGGCCGAGCCATGCGGCACGCCAGATGAGCAGTCGCGCCGCGTCGATCTGGGTGATCATGTTGGCGAGTTTGAACGCGATCGCCTGGTTCATGATGATCGGCTTTCCGAACGCGACGCGCTCCTTGGCATAGTCGAGCGCGATCTCGTACGCCGCGCGCGCAATTCCGAGTGCCTGTGCGCCGACCGCCGGGCGTGTCGCCTCGAAGGTCTTCATCGCCGGCTGAGCCTCACCGGTACGTCCGGCTTCGCGGGCACGTGCGAGCTTCGCGTCGAGCTTCTCCTTGCCGCCAAGAAGGCAGCGGCCGGGAATGCGCACATCGTCGAGCACCACCTCGGCCGTGTGCGACGCCTTGATGCCGTGCTTCTTGTACTTCTGCCCTTGGCTGAGACCCTTTGTACCGGGAGGCACCACGAATGAGGCCTGGCCGCGGCCGCGCAGTTCCGGGTCGACGGCGGCGACGACCACGTGCACGTCGGCGATGCCGCCGTTCGTGATCCATGCCTTGGTGCCGTTCAACACCCACTCATCTGTCGCCTCGTCATAGACGGCACGCGTGCGCAGCGACGACACGTCAGAGCCGGCATCGGGTTCGCTCACGCAGAACGCACCGAGCTTCACGTCATCGGCGGTTCCGTAGCACTGCGGCACCCATTCGATCACCTGCTCGGGTGTGCCATTGCCAGAGATGCCCGCGGCCGCGAGGCCCGAACCCATGATCGCCATGCCGAGACCGGCATCACCCCAGAAGATCTCTTCGATTGCGACCGGCAGGGTGAGACCTGACGGGTCGCCCATTGCGTTCATCATGAAGTCGATGCCGTAGAGACCGATCTTTGCCGCCTCCTGCACAACTGGCCACGGGAACTCTTCGCGGTCGTCCCACTCTTGTGCGGCCGGACGCATCACATCTTTCGCGAATTCGTGGATCCAGTCCTTGATCTGCAGTTGGTCATCTGTGAGGTGGAGGGAGAACTCAGCCATGGCCGAAAAACTACCGGCGGGTAACCGTTCCAACCCAGTCACCCTGGAGTGCAACCCATTTCCAGCCCAGAGCACACATTCAGGCCGGAATACGAGAGAGGTACCATGCCGACAGACGACACCGCCCGACGACAGCTCTACACAAGCCTGGAGACGCTCATGGGACGCGACAGCGCCGGAATCTTGATGGATCACTTGCCCCCCAGTGGGTGGCAGCACCTCGCCACCAAGGACGACATCGCAGTGCTCGCCGAACAACTGCGGTTCGAATTCAGCGAGACAATGAACCGTCAGACATGGCGCCTCGTGACCGCGATGATCGCCTCTCAGGCCGTGATGGCCACCGTGTTTGGCATCGTTGTCAGTGCGACTGCGTAGTCGAGCGCACAGAGCGCACCACAAAAAACGCCGCCACGAAGAGCGCCGCGCTGATGAGATACGGCGCACCTTCGTTCAACCCATCGAAGATTGCGCCGGCGATGATCGGCCCAGTGATGCGTCCGAGTGCCCCGGCACTCTGCTGATAGCCGAGCGCCTCGCCTCGCCTCTCTGGTGACACGAGTTCGGTGACGATCGACGTGACCGACGGCGACGACACACCCTGGCCGAACGCAATGATGACGACGGCGACTAACAACACAGGAATCACGTTCGCCCCCGACAACATCACAAGCCCGGTCGCGGTCGTCAACAACCCACCGAGCAGCAATGTCCACGACCCGAACCGACGCGTCAACGGGCCGATCGCCGCCCCTTGCACCGCCACGAGAGAGACACCAACCGCGAGAAAGACAAGGGCTGTTGATGACTCGGTAAGTCCGAACCGACGCTCACCGAAGAGCGAGAACGTCGCCTCAAAACCAGAGAACCCGAGCGAGGCGATGAGAGCCATCAGTGCGAACCGCAATTGCACGGGTGACTTCGGCAGTGAAAGCGAACGTGACGCGGCCGGTGCGGCCGAATCGCGAGACGGCTTCGTCTCGGGCAGTCGAATCGCAGCGGCAACCGCGTTCGCGAGAGCGACCGAGCCCGCAAGAAAGAACGGCACGTGCGGCCCGCCAAGCGCGGCAAGACCGCCAATGATCGGGCCGAGAACGAATCCGAGCCCGAAAGCCGCGCCGAGCAGCCCCATGAGACGGGGGCGTTCGTCGGGCGTGCTGATGTCGGCGATTGCACCCTGCGCCACGGCGACTGATGCACCAGACGCGCCGTCGATGATGCGACCGAGGAACAGCACCCACAAGGCACCCGCGGCGCCGGTGATGAAACTGCCGAGCGCGGTCCCGAGTAGCGACACGATGATGACCGGTTTGCGGCCGATTCGGTCAGACACCCTTCCGAGGAACGGCGCACAGATCATCTGAGCAACCGAGAACGAGGCGAACATGAGCCCGACCTCGATGCCCCCGGCACCGAAGCGTTCGGCGTAACGACCGAGAATCGGCACCACGATGCCGAACCCCACGAGGTCGAGGGCGACGGTGGTCCAGATCGGCCAGAACCCTTTTGGTAACGGAGCGCGAGACCGACGCGCGACGGCTCGGTCACCCACGACGAACTCTGGTGCCCTCTTTGGTTGTCTCGACTGTCCAGCCCGCATCTTGCAGTTCGGCGCGGAGTCGGTCAGCGGTGGCGAAGTCGCGCGATGCACGCGCTGCGTCGAGAGCAGCCGCTTTTTCCAAAGTCTCGGCGTCGACGTCGTCACCTTCGTGCACGTCGAGACCGACCGCACGCATCATCTCGAGTGCGGCGGCGCGCAACGACGCGACGCGGGCCGTGTCGCCGGCATCGGCGGCCGTATTGGCGGCGCGCACAGCGTCGAACACGAGCGCCATCGCCGCGACAGTGTCGAGGTCGTTGTCCATCGCCGTACGGAATGCGCCGAGCACGTCGGCATCCGGGTCACCGCCGCCGTGTGAGGAAGTGCGAGCGGCGAATGCGTCGAGCCCTGCGAGCGATGCCACCGCGGCCTCGAGCGTGTCGAGACCGACGCGCACCGGCGAGCGGTAGTGCGTCTGCAGCAGCAACAGTCGATAAGCGCGCGCGTCGTACTGGTCGAGCAAGTCGAGCAGGTTCGCGACATTGCCGAGACTCTTCGACATTTTCTCGCCCTCGACGTCGACCACGAACCCGTTGTGCATCCAGTGGTTCGCGAACGTCTTGCCGAGAGCCACTGCTTGCGCGCGCTCGTTCTCGTGGTGAGGAAAACGCAGGTCTGCTCCGCCGCAGTGCAGGTCGAACCCTTCGCCCAACAACTCGAGGCTCATGACCACGCATTCGCTGTGCCACCCGGGGCGGCCCGCCCCCCCCGCGCCGGCCCCCACGGCTGGCCGGGCTTGGAGAACTTCCAGAGTGCGAAGTCAGCCGGGTGGCGCTTGTTGCCGGCACCGAGCACCTCGCGCTCTCCCCCGCCGGCGAGCATCTCGTCGAGGCTCTGGTGTGCGAGCAGCCCGTAGTCGGGCACCGACTCGACAGAGAGATAGACGCCGTCGTCGGTCACGTACGCACTGTCACGGGAGATCAACTCGGTGATCATCGCCACCATCTGGTCGACGTACTCGGTGGCATGCGGAACGTCGGTCGGTCGCTCGACACCGAGGCGCCCCATGGCATCGAACCAGATCGACTCGCATTTCGTCGTGATGTCGGTCCACGGGCGCTTCTCGTCGTGTGCGCGGGCGATGATCTTGTCGTCGATGTCGGTGATGTTCGACGCGAGACGCACGTCGAGCCCCGTCCACTCGAGGTAGCGGCGCAGAATGTCGTAGACGAGCGTGGCGCGCCCGTGTCCGAGGTGCGGCGGCCCGTACACGGTGGGGCCGCAGAGATAGATGCTGACCTTGCCCGGGTCTCGCATTGCGAGGGGCTTCACCGTCTTGGTGGCGGTGTCATAGAGGTTCAGCACTCTGACAAGCCTACGATTTGAGGTCTATGTCCACGGTCCCCGACAAGCCGACTCTCGACGGAGTCGAGTCCACCTGGATCGCAGCATGGGACGCCGAGGGCACCTATTCATTCAACCGCGCGTCCGAGCGCGCCGAGGTCTTCGCGATCGACACCCCGCCTCCCACGGTGAGCGGCTCGCTGCACATGGGGCATGTGTTCTCGTACACCCACACCGACACCGTTGCCCGTTTCTGGCGCATGCGGGGCAAATCGGTGTTCTACCCCATGGGTTGGGACGACAACGGACTGCCCACCGAGCGTCGCGTGCAGAACTACTTCGGCGTCTCGTGCGACCCGACCGTGCCGTACCAGGCCGGGTTCGAGCCGCCATTCCGGGGTGACCCGCCGAAGGACCACAAGGCCGTTCCCGTCTCGCGTCCGAACTTCATCGAACTGTGCGAAGAGCTCACCCACCAAGACGAAAAGATCTTCGAGGACCTGTTCCGCAGGCTCGGCCTCTCGGTCGACTGGTCGCTCTTGTACGCAACGATCGACGAACGCTCGCGTCGCGCGAGCCAGCGCGCATTCCTCCGCAATCTCGCTCGGGGCGAGGCCTACACACAGGAGGCTCCGACTCTCTGGGACGTCGACTTCAAGACCGCTGTCGCGCAAGCCGAGCTTGAAGACCGCGAACGACCCGGCGCATACCACACCCTCTCGTTCCACCGCGCCGACGGATCGGGCGATGTGCTCATCGACACCACTCGACCGGAGCTGGTCCCTGCATGTGTCGCGCTCGTCGCACACCCCGACGACGAGCGCTACCAGCCGCTCTTTGGAACGACCGTGCGCTCGCCGTTGTTCAAGGTGGAAGTGCCGATCGTCGCGCACCCGCTCGCCCAACCCGACAAGGGCACCGGCATTGCCATGATCTGCACCTTCGGCGACCTCACCGACGTCATCTGGTGGCGTGAGTTGCGACTGCCGACCCGCGCGATCGTCGGTCGTGACGGGCGCCTGCTGCCCGAACCCCCCGAGGGGATGACGAGCGCCGAAGGTCGCGAGGCGTACGCATCGCTCGCCGGCAAGGGCGTCAAGCAGGCGCAGACGGCGATCGTCGAGATGCTGCGCACGTCGGGCGAGATGATCGGCGAACCGCGCGCGATCACGCACCCGGTCAAGTTCTACGAAAAGGGCGACCGACCGCTCGAAATAGTCACCAGTCGCCAGTGGTACATCCGAAACGGCGGTCGCGACGATGTTCTGCGCCGAGATCTGTTGGCGCGCGGCGAGGACCTCGCGTGGCACCCCGACCACATGCGTCATCGGTATGCGAACTGGGTCGAGGGACTCAACGGTGACTGGCTCGTCAGCCGCCAACGCTGGTTCGGCGTTCCGGTGCCCGTGTGGTACCCGGTGCGTGCCGACGGAGAAGTCGACCACGACTCGCCGATCGTTCCCGACGAGGCTCTCTTGCCGATCGACCCCTCGACAGATGTTCCTGCCGGTTACACGGCCGACGAACGCGGCGTACCCGGAGGCTTCGTGGGCGACCCCGACGTCATGGACACCTGGGCGACGTCGTCGCTCACGCCGCAGATCGCCGGCAAGTGGGAAGACGATGCCGACTTGTTCGCGCGCGTCTACCCCTTTGACGTGCGTCCACAGGGTCACGACATCATTCGAACGTGGCTGTTCTCGACCATGGTGCGGTCGCACTTCGAGCACGGCCGGGCGCCGTGGCGCGTCGCCGCGCTGTCGGGGTGGATTCTCGACCCCGACCGCAAGAAGATGTCGAAGTCGAAGGGCAACGTCGTCACCCCGATGGCGCTCTTCGAGAACTACGGCACCGACGCCGTGCGCTACTGGGCGGCCGGGGCCCGGCCGGGAATTGACACTGCGTTCAGCGAAGAGCAGATGAAGGTCGGGCGAAAGCTCGCAACGAAGTTGTTGAACGCATCGAAGTTCGTGCTCTCGCTCGGTGACGTCGATGCCGCGACCGTGCCGAACGAACCGCTCGATGCCGCGATGCTGCGACGACTCGGTGCGCTCGTCGACGAGGCAACGGTCGCATTTGAGGACTTCGACTACGCGCGCGCGCTTGAGCGCACCGAGTCGTTCTTCTGGTGGTTCTGCGACGACTACCTGGAGTTGGTCAAGACTCGCGCCTACGCGACGCACGGCGACGAGCGTGCGGCATCGGCACGCGCCGCCCTCAGACGTGCGCTGTCGGTGCTGCAGCGGCTGTTCGCCCCCCTCATTCCGTTCGCCACCGAAGAGGTGTGGCGCTGGTGGCAGGACGGGTCGGTGCACCGCGCCGCGTGGCCGACGACCGACGACCTTCTGGCCGGTCTCACCGTCGACGGCGACGACGCCCTCATCGATGCCGTGTGCACCACGCTCGCCGCCGTGCGCCGCGCCAAGACCGAGGCAAAGGTCGGGCAACGAGCCGCGATCGAGTCGCTCACCATCGCCGGTCCGCAGTCGGCGCTCGAGGCAGTCGCCGCCGGCTGGGACGACATCGCCGACGCCGGCTCGGTGCGCTCGTTCGCCACGAACGTCGACGGCGACGAATTGTCCTTCGACGTGGTGCTGGCCCCTGCCGAGCCCGCCTGACACCGACCCGCCAGTACCGTAGGCAAGGTCATGGACCCGACCGCCGACCCCACTGCAGACGAGGCTCGGGCGTCAGTGCCGCGGCTGGGTCGGCGCCCTCGCCAGCGTGTGTTTGTTGCGTTCAACCTGGTGCTCGCAGTCGTCACAATCGCCGCAGGGTCGGGGCTTCTGTGGGCGAACTGGAAGCTCGGCACGCGTCAGGTCGTCGCAATCGACGTGCCGCTGCGCGACGGGACCGTCGATCTCCCGGAAGGCGACCTCTCGGCCAAGAACTACCTCATCACCGGCTCCGACAACAACACCTGCATCGACCCCGACTCGCCGTATGCCGGCGGCTTCGGTGACCGCACCTCTTTCGGGGAGCGGAGCGATTCGATCATGGTGATCAGAGTCGAACCGCGCACCGAGACAGCGGCCGTGTTGTCGTTTCCGCGCGACCTGTGGGTCACCCAGGCCGGCTCTACGCGCAAGAACCGCATCAACGCGAACTTCAACAAGAAAGATCCGAACAGACTCATTCGCACCATCGGGTTGAACTTCGGCATTCCGATCGACCATTACGTGAACATCGACTTCTGCACATTCAAAGATGTGGTCGATGCCGTCGGCGGGGTGCGCGTGCCGTTCAAGTTCAAGGCGCGCGACAAGCGCACCGGTTTCCAGGTTCTCAGAGCTCGGGTCTGTGCGACACTTGCCGGCGACCATGCCCTCGCCTACATCAGGTCGCGCAAGTACGAGTTCTACGACCCTGCGGTGGGCAGGTGGACCCGCGACGGCACGTCCGACTGGGGGCGCATCAGCCGCCAACAGGACTTCATCAAGCGCATGACCAGGAAGGCTCTCGACAAGGCGCGCACCAACCCGAAGGTCGCAAGCGACATCATGAACGCGGCGCTCGACAATGTGATCACCGACGACCGCATCACTCCGATCATGATGCTCCAGCTCGCGCAGGCGATGAAGAACTACGACGCAGAGACCATGGGCTCCTACACCATGCCCGGAACCGGCCAGTTGATCGACGAGATGGCTGTGATCGTTCCCGAACTCGAGACAGAGACCGCAAAGAAGATCCTCGCACTGTTCCAGGGCAAGGCGAGCCTCTCGAAGACCGCCGGCGACGCGAGCACCACCGGAATTCTCGACATCGCGACGGTGTCCGACCTCGGGGCGGCCCTCGAGGTCGTGACGCTCGCCGCGAGTCCGAACCTCGCACGCGACAGCGTCTCAACTGCGGCAGTCGCGTCACCGTCGACGACTTCAGTCACCACCACCACGCTTCCCGCCGTGGTGATCGAGCAGAACCCTCGGGGCATCGTTCCCGAGAACGACCCCACCTGCCCCTACTGAGGCGCACTGCGTCAGGCGTCGAGGGCGTGTGCCAGTGCCGCAGGAATGTCGGTCGGTCCGGCAACGGTGACGAGGCGTGCCCCTGTCGCGCCGGCGAATACGCCCGCTTCGTCGGCGTCGCCCTCTGGCGCCACGACCACCAGTTCGTCGAGCCCTCGCGCGGCCGCGACCGGATCACCGTCGACCGTCGCACGACAATCGCTCAACACGATCACGACCTTCCTGCCGGCTGTCGAGCGTGCCAACTGTGAACGAGCAACAGCGAGTGCGCCCGCGAGATCCGTGGTTCCGTGACCCCTCAGCGTCAAGACATCGTTGATGACATGTTCGGCTGACTTTGCGACGTCTTGGCTCTTCGTCACGACGACGTCTTTGCCGAACGCGACCACGCTGTAGTCGGAGGGGTTGCGCGACGCGACTGCGGCGACTGCGACCGCCGATGTGGCGAGCGGTTCGCCGCCCATCGATCCGCTCCTGTCGAGCAGCAGACACATCGCGGTACCGGGCTTTCGCCACCCGCGCACGCGCAACCGCTCGGGTTCGTCGAGCACTCCGCCCCGCGCCTCCACCAGAACATCGAGACTCGCGTCGATGTCAAGGTCTCCCGCGTCGGGGCTGTAGGGCAGCTCAGTCATGGTGCCGATGCCGCGCGGCCGGGCACGTCCGCGAGTGCCCACCTCGAGCATCAAACGACCGGCAAGGCGACGAGCCAGTTCGCGCAGTTTGGGATCCGTCGCACCGGTGAGATCGGCCAGCAGACCGAGAGTGTCGTCGGGGCTCTCCCGCATTGCATCGTCGAGTGCCGCCTCGTCGATCTCTCCGACCTCCGGCGAGATCTGCTCGAAGTTTTCGTTGCGCGACAGGTCGCGCCGCGATGTGGTGCGCCGTCCGGCCTCCGACACCGCTTGCTCGGCGGCGGCGCCTTCTTTGGTCAGCGGGAGGTCGTGCCCCGGGTCGGGGCGGTGGCTTTTCCCTCGCCGCTCTCCCCGTCTGTGGTTCGGCCGAACACCTCGCGCCAGATCTCGGTCACGATGTCTTCCGACGTGCGCATGCTTCCTTCCCGCACGCGCACACGACCCGACAATGCAACCAACGCCGCATCGAGACTCGTGTCGGCGTCTGCGAGCGACGTTCCTCGAAGGTCGGCAAGCGAACAGGCGACCTTGGCGAAGTCGACGGCCCCGCGCACCGACGACCCGACGCGAAGATCGGGGTGCGACCTGGTGCGGCGCACCATGTCAACGGCCGACGCCACGAATGCCCGGTCTAGTGCTCCGTCGCACTGTCGCTCGACGATGGAGGCTTCTTCACCCGCGGGTTGGTAGTCCATCGCCACGCGGCACACGCGGTCGTACACGGCGCCCGAGATGCGCGCGGTGCCGACGGCATCGAACGGGTTCATCGCGGCCACCAGCTTGAACCCCGCACCAGCCGTGACGCTTCCGAGCCGCGGCACGTGCAGCTCGCCTTCGCTCATCACGGTGATGAGAACGTTCAGCGTCTCCTCCGGCACACGGTTGATCTCTTCTACATACAGCAACGAGCCGTCGCGCATCGCCGTGACCAAGGGCCCGTCTACGAACACCTCGGGTGAGTATCCGTCGGTCAGCACGCGGGCCGGGTCGAAATGCCCCACGAGGCGCGCCGGCGTCAGCTCTGCATTTCCCTCGACGAAGGCAAACCCAATGCCGAGTCCCTGTGCCACCGCGCGCAGCAGTGTCGACTTTCCGGTGCCGGGCGGCCCTTCGAGCAGCACGTGTCGGTCGGCCGCGAGTGCGGCGAGCACCAGTTCGGTCTCGCGGCGCCGGCCCACCACCGACGACGACAGTGCGGCGCGCAACGCCGACGACTCTGCCACGTCAGTCGTAGACGATCACGCCGCGGATGTTCTCCCCGTCGCGCATCGCCTGGTAGCCCTCGTTGATCTGGTCGAGGGTGTAGCGGCGGGTGATCAACTCGTCGAGCTTCAGGTCGCCCACGCGGTACAGGTCGAGCAACTTGGGAATGTCGGCGCGCGGGTTCAGGCTGCCGAAGATCGTGCCCTTCACCTCTTTGTTCCACATCGCGAGCTGGAACAAGTTGATGCTCGCCTCGCCGCTCGTCATCGGCGAAATCGCGGTCACGACGCAGGTGCCACCTTTGCCCACGAGCGACATACCCTCTGCCATCATCTCGCCGTGCAGAACGCCGGGCGTCATGATGACGCGGTCGGCCATCTGGCCCCACGTGAGTTCGTTCACTGCGGGAATTGCCTCTGCCATCGACGAGAACACGTGCGTCGCGCCGAGTTCCATGGCCTTCTCGCGCTTGAACTCGACCGGGTCGATCGCAATGATGCGCTTGGCGCCCGCCATTCGCGCACCCTGCACGGCGTTGATGCCGATGCCGCCGATGCCTACCACCACGACCGTGTCGCCCGGCTGAGTGTCGGCGCGGTTCGTCGCAGAACCCCATCCGGTCGCGACGCCGCACGACACCAGCGCCACGCACTCGAGAGGCAGGTCCTTCTCCACCTTGATGAGGGAAGCTTCGGCGACGGTGGCGTACTCGGAGAACGTGCCCAACTTGGCCATCATCTTGACGTTGCGGCCGTCCGCGACGCGGTGCCGGTGCGTGCCGTCGGTGATCATGCCGCCGGTGAGCGTTCCCGCGCCGAGATCGCAGAGGTTCTGACGACCGGTCGAGCAGTAGCGGCAGCGGCCGCATGATGGAACGAACGACGCCGACACGTGGTCGCCCGGCTGCAACGAGGTCACACCTGCGCCCACCTCGACAACGACACCGGCACCTTCGTGGCCGCCGATGAATGGGAAGAAGTCATCGACACCCATCATCGCGAGCAATTCCTTCGGCGGAACCATGTCGCCGGTGACGAAGTGCTCGTCTGAGTGGCACATGCCGGCCACCTTCCAGTGCACCAGCACCTCGCCTGCCTTCGGCGGGTCGACCTCGATCTCTTCGACCTTCCACGGTTGATCGAGACCGTAGAGAACTGCTGCCTTGCTCTTCATGACTGGTGTCCCTCTTTCAGGTGTCGAATCGTTCGTGCGTCACTCGTAGACGAGCACGCCGCGGATGTTCTTGCCGTCGCGCATGTCCTGGTAGCCGTCGTTGATGCCCTCGAGCGGATACGTCTTGGTGACCAGACCGTCGAGGTCGAGCTGACCTTCGCGATAGAGACCGAGCAATTTCGGAATGTCAGCTCGCGGGTTGCCCGAGCCGAACAGCGAGCCGACGAGTTGCTTCTCCATGAGCGTCAGGTCGAGAAGGCTCATGTTGGCCCCGCCCATCTCGAGTGCGGGGTGGATGTTGGTCACGACGACGCGGCCGCGCTTCGAGGTGATTGCCATCGCCTCGCCGATCACTTGGCCGTCACCGACGCCCATCGTCATGATCACCTTGTTCGCCATCGTTCCCCAGGTGATGTCCTGAATGAGCGGCAGCGCCTCGGCGAGCGACGACGCGGTGTGCGTGGCCCCGAACTCCGTCGCCTTCTCGCGCTTGAACTCGACCGGGTCGATTGCGATGATTCGCTTCGCACCCGCGAGCTTTGCCCCTTGAATGGCGTTCGCTCCGATGCCGCCGACGCCGACCACCGCAACCGTGTCTCCGGGTGCGACGTCTGCGGCGTACACAGCTGATCCCCAACCCGTCACGACACCGCACCCGAGCAGGCAGGCCTTCTCGAGCGGAACGTCTTTTTCGATCTTGATGCACGACGCCTCGTGCACGACGGTGTGGTGCGCGAAGGTGCCGAGCAAGCACATGAGACTCAAGTCCTGTCCGTTTGCGTGGTGGCGCGAGGTGCCGTCGGCGATCTGCTTCCCGAGGCCCATCATCGCGCCGAGGTCGCAGAGGTTCTGGTGACCCGTCGAGCACGAGGGGCAGCGGCCGCACGACGGAATGAAACCGAACACGACATGGTCGCCCGGCGCGAGCCACGACACGCCCTCGCCGACCTGCTCGACCACGCCGCCGCCCTCGTGGCCACCGATGATCGGCAGCGCGAACGGAAGGTCACCGGTGACCAAGTGCTCGTCCGAGTGGCACATTCCCGATGCGACCATGCGCACGAGCACCTCGCCCGGGCCCGGCGGGTCGAGTTCGATCTCTTCGATCGACCACGGTGCATTCACTTCCCACAGTACGGCGGCTTTCGTCTTCATCAGAGTCCCCCTTGGACGGGCGCGACACAACTCGGCCACGCCCGACGAACACTATCCACCGCCGCCCCCGTGCCGAAAGGGCGGAGCGCGAATGGGTACGATCTGAGAATTATGGAAAACAGCCCCGTCACCGACAGCCCTGTCACCGAGGCGCCGGTCGCCGCGGACCAGACGACCACTCTCGTCGAAGAGGAACTTCTCGTCGAGGAGATCTCCATCGACGGCATGTGCGGCGTCTACTGATCCACCGCACCCTGCCATCACCGCTCTCGTGACCCTGACGCTCGAATCAGCCTGCGAACTCGACCCTCGAGTGTCGCTGCGACCCGAACCGTTCGGCGCCCTCGCCTACCACCACGGCAACCGTCGACTGGTGTTTCTTCGACACCCCGACATCGTCGACGTCGTGCGCGACCTCGCCGCGCACGAGAGTGTCCGCGAGGCGCTCTCTGCCCGCGGCGTGGTCCAGTCGCGCTGGCCGTCGTTCGTCACCGCGCTCGAGTCGCTGCACAAGTCGGAGATCCTCCGTGTCCGCTGAGCGCCTCGTCGACCAGATGAAGAGCGGGCTCGACGCACCCATCTGTCTCACATGGGAACTGACCTATGCATGCAACCTCGAATGCGTGCACTGCTTGTCGTCGAGCGGACGCCGAGACCCGCGCGAACTGACGACTGCACAGGCCAAGGCCGTGCTCGACGAACTCAAGCGCCTCCAGGTCTTCTACATCAACATCGGCGGCGGCGAGCCGATGGTCCGGCGCGACTTCTTCGAGATCATCGAGCACTCGGTCGCGAACAACATCGGAGTCAAGTTCTCGACCAACGGCGCGTTCATCGATGCCGACGCGGCGCGACGTCTGGCGGCCACCGACTATCTCGACATCCAGATCTCGATCGACGGTGCCGACGCAGCCACGAACGACGCCGTTCGCGGCGCCGGATCGTTCGCCACGGCACGCCGCGCGATGGACAACCTCGCCGAGGCCGGCTTCGGCGAGTTCAAGATCTCCGTTGTCGTCACGCGCGAGAACGTCTCGCAGCTCGACGCCTTCAAGCGCATCGCCGACGGCTACGGCGCCCAGTTGCGCGTCACTCGACTTCGGCCGGCAGGACGCGGTGCCGACTCGTGGCACCGGCTCCACCCCACGCAGGAACAGCAGCGCGACATCTACCACTGGCTGCTCGCACACGGCGAGAACGTGCTGACCGGTGATTCGTTCTTCCATCTGAACGCTCTCGGCGACCCGTTGCCGGGTCTCAACATGTGCGGCGCCGGACGCGTGGTGTGCCTCATCGACCCGGTCGGCGACGTCTACGCCTGCCCATTCGTGATCCACGAGCAGTTCAAGGCCGGAAATGTGCTCGACGAGGGCGGCTTCACCCGCGTGTGGCGCGAGTCGGACCTCTTCTTGTCGCTGCGCGAACCACAGAGCGCCGGTGCGTGCGCCTCCTGCGGGTCGTATGACGCCTGCCAGGGCGGGTGCATGGCGGCGAAGTTCTTCACCGGCCTTCCCCTCGACGGACCCGACCCCGAATGCGTGGGGGGCGACGGAGAACGAGCGCTCGAGTCGGTCCCGGTCGCAATCGCACCTCGCCCGTTCCCCGATCACTCCAAACCGGCACGGTCGAAGCCGATCCCGGTGGCGGGCGCATGAACACAGTGCTCGCGGTCGTCGGCGTCATCGCGTCGTACGTCGTCGGCACCATGCCGAGTGCCATCGTGGTCGCCCGCAGCAAGGGAGTCGACATCACCTCTTTCGGCTCCGGCAACCCGGGAGCATCGAACGTCGGCCGCGCGCTTGGAATGAAGTGGGGCGCGTTGGTCTTCGTGCTCGACGCCGCGAAGGGTGCCGTGCCAGTCGCGATCGCCCTGCTTGCCGCCGACCAACGCAGCATCGCCTACGTCTGCGGCGCGGCCGCGATCATGGGCCACATCTTCCCCGTCACCCGCGGCTTCAAGGGTGGCAAGGGCATCGCCACCGGTGGCGGAGTGCTGCTGCCACTTCACCCGCCGGTCATGATCGGGGCCGTCATCTTCTGGCTTGTGGCGGCGAAGGTGACGAAGAAGGCATCTGTCGCATCGATCGTGGTGGTTCCGCTCGTCATGGTTGCCCTCGCAGTGATCGGGACCCCTGCGTGGGAGATCGCCGCGCTCGTGGGTCTGGGTGCCCTGATCGAGGTCCGTCACCTCTCGAACATCAAGCGCCTCATTTCCGGCACCGAGCACGCGGTCCGACGCGGCGCCTGAGGCGACCGTGGCTCGGCACGACGATCTCTCCCGCAGACCACTCGTCGTGGTGCCGGTCGGGGCATTCGAACAACACGGTCCACACCTGCCCCTCGACACAGACTCGGTGATCGCCGTCGCGCTGGTCGAACACGCGCTCGCCCGCCTCACCGAGGATGCGCGCGCCGACGTGTTCGTCGCCCCGGTCATCGCCATGTCGGCAAGCGATGAGCACCTCGGTTTCGCGGGAACCCTGAGCGCCGGCACCGACGCGACAGCGGCCACGCTCTCGGGCATAGCGCGATCTGCACGGTCGTGGTCGCGCGGAGTGCTGTTCGTGAACGGCCACGGCGGCAATGCAGACGCACTCGTCGCCACGTCGCGCACTCTGAGCGCCGAAGGCGTTCCGCACGCACTCTGGTGGCCGACACTTCCAGACGATGCGCGTTCCGACATGCACGCGGGACGCATCGAGACGTCGGCCATGCTGCACCTGCAACCCGATGCGGTCGACCTCTCACGCGTCGTTCCCGGTGCCACGGGCGAGCCTGAGGCACTGATCGCGGCGATGCGAAAAGGAGGAGTCGCAGCCGTCTCGCCGAATGGCATCATCGGCGATCCGACTCTGGCTTCGGCCACCGAAGGCGAGGCGATCGTTGCGCAGTGGGCTGAGGCACTCGCCGCCGTGCTGGACGCACATCGTGTCGCATGGGCGCCGTCGCAGACATGACCGCACTCACCCCCGACTCTCTCTGGCACAGATCTCGCGACGGCCTCGGTCTGCTCGCCGGGTCACCCCCGACGTGGTGGAGCGTGACCCCAGCCGGCGCGACGATTCTCGATGCTCTCGAAGAGGGTGCTCCGCTGCGCGACGGTCACTCCCCGCTCACCGACCGACTTCTTGCAGGTGGCGCTGTTCACCCACAGGAAGTGATGACGATTGACGCAGCCGCCATCACCGTCGTCATTCCGGTGCTCGCAGGAAACGACGCGGTGCACGAGTCGCTCTCTCGCCTTCTCGCATCGCTTTCTCCGTTGCGCGTCGTCATCGTCGACGACGGGTCACCGCGCCCTGTCGAGGTCGACGGCGTCACCATCATTCGGCGCGAATCACCTGCGGGACCCGGGCCGGCCCGCAACGCCGGACTCGAACAGGTCAACACTGCGTTCGTTGCCTTCGTCGACGCAGACACCCATGTGTCGCCCGATGACATTCGTCGACTCGCAGGGCATCTCGCAGATCCGCGCGTCGCGCTCGTTGCTCCGCGAATTGCACCTGCTGACAATTCCCGCCTGTCGTGGTACGACTCGGGCGCCTCGCCGCTCGACCTAGGCGACTCGCCGGCACTCGTGCGGCCGTTCTCGCGGGTTTCATACGTGCCGAGTGCGGTCGTTGCGTGTCGGGTCAGCGACGTGCGATCGGTCGGATGCTTCGACGACTCCATGCGCTGGGGAGAAGACGTCGACTTGGTGTGGCGGTTGAATGACGCAGGACTCTGGTGCAGATACGACCCGACGGTGGTCGCACGACACGACGTCCGAGCAACTCTGGGTGCACTGCTGGAACAACGCTTCCGTTACGGCTCAAGTGCCGGGCCGTTGGCGGCGCGGCACGGCGGAACCGTCGCACCGTTTCGGGCAGGTGTTCCTCTCAGTGTCACGGCGTTCATGTCACTTGCAGGGTGGTGGCTTCTCGCCGCCGCAGTCGGTCTCGCAACCGGTGCATGGTATGCGGCCACCTTGATGCGCCGTGGTCTCAACATTCGCAGCGCCGTTACCGTCGCCTCGACGGCCGTCGCGCGGTCGGTGCACCAGGGATGCGCGGCGACTCTGCGCGCGTGGTGGCCCCTCGCGCTCGTGGCCGCGATGTTCACCTGGCGCGGCGTGCACGCGCTCGTTCTCGCCGCCGTGGTGACGCTCGTCGTCGATGTCGTGCGCGCGCGACCGTCGCCGACGCGTGTGCTCCCGTGGGTCGCACTTCGGCTTGTTGACCACCTCGCCTACTCGCTCGGGGTGTGGCGCGGCGCCGTGGCCACGCGCTCGGTGCGGTGTCTGTTGCCCGTGGTCAGCGTGCCGCGGAGATCCGCGCGCTGATGTCGTTGCATTCCTCGCACACACTGTCGGGGATCACACCTAGGCGCATCAGGCGGGCAAACACCCAACACCCGAGACAGAACCCGAGGAATGCCTCGAGAGCGGCGGCAACCACGAGTACGCCCACGACGGCCCGCGAGGCCGCCGCGGCGTCGAGAAGGAACAACACCGATGCCGAGGCGGAGAACACGAGGCCGATGCCCTGCGCGAAGCGCTTCGGCGGGCCGGCCGAGAAAGAATGCTCGATGGGCAAGCGCGGAGTCACCACGTTCACGGCGAGTCGGCCGAGCGGCGAGAGGGTTGGGCCGGTGAGAACGCGCGCCACGAAGCCGTATGTGAGGGGAACAAGGACCCAGCCCCAACCAGTCGCGGAATAGAGAATTCCCATCGCGACGACGCCGGAGGCGACCACCCGCGACGAGGTCTCGTTGACTGGATTCGGGAACCCAAAGAGCTTCGACATGGGCCGCAGGCTAGGCCGCAAAACCCGACCAGACAACTCAGGATTACCTGCCGGGCGGTACGGTTCTCACGGTGACGATTCGTTTGGCGGTGAACGAGGCCAAATGGCTCTCGCATGTGCAGCGGGTCGCCAAGTCGACCCCGGGGTTGGTGCCCGTCGTCAAGGGCAATGCCTACGGGTTCAGGCGGTGGAACCTGATGCCCCTTGCGGCGCAGTTGGCCAGCGAAGTCGCGGTCGGAACCGTCTACGAAGTGCGAGACATTCCGTCAGGGGTGACGCCGATCGTGCTCACTCCGTCACTCGTTCCCCCGCCGCGCCACGTTCCGGCAGGCACCGTTCTGACCGTGTCGAACCTGGACCACGTCAAAGTGCTCGCCGACCACGGCTGGAGCGGCGGCGTGATGGTCAAGCTGCGGTCGTCGATGATGCGCTACGGGGTGTCGCGAGAACACCTCAGATCACTGCTGTCGGCACTGACAGATTCGCGGCTCGACGTGCGCGGCTGGTCTATCCACCCCCCGCTCGACGGCGACCCGGCGCTGCACACCAGAGACGTCACCGACTGGCTTGACGCCCTCGATGCATCGGTTCCGGTGTACGTGAGCCATCTGGAGAAGCACGCGTACATGCGACTGCGGCGCGATCACCCCGCATTCGACTTTCGCATGCGACTCGGCACAGAACTCTGGCACGGCGACAAATCGATGATGCACCTATCGGCAGACGTCGTCGACCACCACCCCATCGAAGGCGGAAAACGCGCCGGATACAGGCTTTCTCAGGTCACGGGACCGGGCGAGCTCGTGATGGTCGGCTGCGGATCGGCGCACGGAATCGGCGTCCTGCCCGACGGCCGCAGCCCCTTTCACTATCAGCAGCAGCGGCTCAATCTCTTGGAACCCCCGCACATGCACACATCGATGTTGTTCGTGGCGCGCGGTCGTCCGCGACCGAACATCGGCGAGTGGGTCGACGTGCAGCATCCGCTGACGCGAGTTCTCGTCGACTTGCTGCAGTGGGTCAAGTGACGCCGAGTGTCACTTGCCGCCGACGATCGCGCTGCGATTGAGCCCGCGCCAGCCGACAGCGGACGCCCCGATGATCGGGCCGTCTTCTCCGAGTCGCACGGGCACCACTCGCGCACCGCGCGCAAAGTCGATGCCGCACAGTTCGTCGACGGTGCGCTGCGCCGCAGAAAAAAACGTCGCACCGAAACCGAGGGCAACGCTTCCGCCAACGCACACCAACTTCAGATCGAGCAAATTGCACACCGACGCCACTGCGCGCCCCACCAGACGTCCGGTTCGCACCATGATCTCGTAGGTCGGCTGCGTCGGCGGCCGTCCCGTGATCGCCTCGATCGCCGGGCCCGACGCCTCTGCCTCGAGACAGCCCCGCCCCCCGCACACGCAGCGTCGGCCGTTCGGCTCAACCACCACATGGCCCACGTGGCCGGCGTTGCCCGAGGCTCCGTCGAGCAGCCTGCCGTTCAGCACGATCCCCCCACCGACGCCGGTCGAGACCACCATCGCCATGAAGTTGTCGACCCCACGAGCGGCCCCCAGCCAGCCTTCGGCAAGTGCCAGCGCCTTGCCGTCACCCTCGCCAAAGACAGGGCGGCCCGTCAGGGATTCGAGCCGGGCTCGGAGAGGGAATTCGCGCCACGGGAGAATGTTCAGCGGCGAGATGGTCTCGCAGTTCGGCTCAACCGGGCCGGCAGAGCCAACCCCGACGACCTTGGGCTCATGACCGTGATGATCTCGCGCGCGATCCATCACCGCATCAACCGCGTGTGCGAGGTCATCCCAGAGTTCGTCTGCCGTGGCGGCATGGTCGACCCTCACCAACGAGCGCTCCAGCAACTCGCCCGACCTATTCACGAGACCGACGGCGAACTTGGTTCCCCCGATGTCGATGGCAAGTGAGAGGTCCATGGTGTTGACTGAGGTGATCTAGTGAGATTTCCCGACACACTTTGCGTGAAAACGGAAAAGTTTTACAGGACTCCCAAGGCTACCGATCCCGATGACCACTGACTGGAACCCCGTTCTGCGCACCGAGTTCGACAAGCCGTACTGGGCAGAGTTGATGCGCTTCGTGGCCGGAGAACGCACCCGCGGCACGGTGTACCCACCCGAGCCGGATGTGTTCGCCGCGCTCCATGCCACATCGCTCGCAGACACCCGAGTGGTCATTCTCGGTCAAGACCCGTACCACGGACCGGGTCAGGCACACGGGCTGTGCTTCTCGGTGCGCCACGGCATCGCAACGCCTCCGTCCCTGCGCAACATCTTCACCGAGCTCGACACAGATCTCGGAATCGCACCGCCCGGTCACGGTCACCTGGCCGAATGGGCGGCACAGGGTGTGCTGTTGTTGAACACCACTCTCACCGTTCGCGCCGGCCAGGCAGGATCGCACCAAGGAAGAGGCTGGGAGACGTTCACCGACGAAGTGATTCGTGCGGTCAATGCGAAGACTGATCGTGTGGTGTTCGTGTTGTGGGGTGCTCATGCGCGAAAGAAGAAGACACTGGTGACCAACTCCGCCCACGCGATCGTCGAGGGTCCGCACCCTTCGCCCCTGTCGGCACACACCGGATTCTTCGGGTCACGACCGTTCTCCCGGGTGAACGAACTCCTTGTCGATGCCGGCCGGGGCGGCATCGACTGGCGGCTCAGCCCGCCGGAATCTGCTGCGTGATGCAGTGAATTCCGCCGCCGCCGACGGCGAGAATCTCCCCGACGTCGAGGCCGATCACCTCTCGGCGGGGAAAGAACGTCCCGATCAGGCTGAGCATCTCGTCATCGGCCGGGTGACCGCACACCGGAACCGCCACGAAGCCGTTGCCCACGTAGAAGTTCAGGTATGGCACTACCACCCGGCCGTTCGGCGTGTCGAGGAACGGCAGCACCGGAACCGTGTCGACGCGAAATGGCGATCCTTCGTCTGACACGGCGGCGCGTGCGACCTGTTCGTTCACGATCAGCCGGGCATGGTCGTCTTCCCTCGCGTCGCTGCAGCCCTGCAGAAGCAGGTGATACGGGGCCACGAAGGCAGCGACATTGTCGACATGGCCGTCAGTGTCGTGGTCGAGAACGAGACCGTGCGGCAACCACACCACCGAGTCGACCCCGAGGTCGCGACCGAGCGCCAGTTCGATGTCGACCATCGACATCTCGGGGTTCCTGTTCGGGTGCAGCAGGCACTGCATCGTCGTGACGAGGTTTCCCGCCCCGTCGACGTTGATCGACCCACCCTCGAGGACCATCGACACACTCCGATAAGGGTGCGAGAGATGGCCGGCAATGCGCCCCGCAAGCGCGGCGTCGTCGGCGTGGTCGGGTGGAAGTGTCGGTGGAGGCCGTCGAGTTACTTTGAAGACGAAGTCGAGCGCGACTCGCCCCGTGCCCTGGCGCACCCAAATCGGGCCGCTGTCGCGCGCCCACGAGTCGTCGATCGCGATCTCGACCACCGTGATTCCCTCGCCGCACGCCGACGCCGCCCGTTCGACATCGCCAGGGTGGGCAACCATTGTCACGGGCTCGAATCGTGCGATCGCCGCGGCTGTCGCCGCGTACGCATGCTCCGCATCGGAGAGTCGACCGTCCCAAATCTCTGTGCGGTGCGGCCAGCACATGAGGGTCTCCTCGTGAGGCTCGAACTCAGCCGGCATCACCGCGCGCGGGTTCACGACATAACTCCGTCGGGGCCGCCGTCGAGAGTCAGCAACGGCGAGTACAAATCGGGGCGACGGTCGCGGAACAAACCCCACGATGCACGGGTGCGCGCGAGCGCCTCACGGTCGAACGATGCCACCAACACTTCCTCTGTGCCTCGGCCACCATCGGCGATGATGGCGCCCGTGTGGTCGGTGATGAACGAGCGGCCATAGAAGTCGATCGACGTCGACGCACCCGCTTCGTGCCCGATGCGATTCGCCGCAACGACCGGCATCAGGTTCGCGGCCGCATGCCCCTGCATGGTGCGGCGCCAGTGGTCACTCGAATCCCACGACGGATCGGGTGGTTCGCTCCCGATCGCGGTCGGATACAGCAGGCACTCTGCGCCGAGGAGCGCCATCACTCGTGCCGCCTCGGGAAACCACTGGTCCCAACAGATGCCCACACCAACCGCCCCGTGGCGTGTCTGCCAGACCTTGAAACCCGTGTCGCCGGGGCTGAACCAGTACTTCTCGGTGTAGCCGGGACCGTCAGGGATGTGGCTCTTGCGATACGCCCCCATCACACGGCCGTCCGCGTCGACCATCACCACCGTGTTGAAAAACGCGTTGCGCGATCGTTCGTAGATGCTCAACGGCAACACCACGTCGAGTTCGGCCGCCAACCGTGCAAAACGGGCAACAGTGGGGTTGCCGGTGATCTCGCGCGCCCGCTCACGGTGTTCAGGCACCTGGTCCTTGCAGAAATACGGACCCTCGAAGAGTTCGGGAATGAGGATTATTTTCGCGCCGCGCGCCGCGGCCTCGCGCACGAGACGCTCGGCGGTGTCGAGATTGGACCCCTCGTCGTCGGTCATCGACATCTGCACAGCTCCGAGAACGAGGTCCACGCCTCCACTCTAAGGGTGTGCCTGTGGGACAATTCCCGAATGGCACTCGCCACACGTCAATCGGAAAAGTCGCGCCAGACCGACCTCAAGGTCTCGCTGAGCGCGGCCAAGGCTGTGCGCGAGGTCGGAGTCGACCAGATGGCACTCACGCGCGTCGCGGCCGACGCCGGATATTCGTCGGGTGCCATCTATGCACGGTGCGACGATCGCAGCGAGTTGATCGTCATGTCGTGGGAGAAGTGCTTTTGGCCGATGCTCCTGTCGGTGCTCGAACCCGTGCTCGACGCCGTGCTCGACTGCAACCCCGCCGCGCTCGACGGCATCAGCGCACGCATCGCAGAGCTCTCGTCGCCGGAGGCAACACCCGATCTCGGGAGTGCAATGGAGGTCATTGCGGCATCCCGGCGGGACGAAGTGATCGGCGAAGTCGTGCAGCGCGACTTCAACGAACTCATGACTTCGCGCGGAGTCGGCCCCGGCACGGAGGGAGTCGACCGACAGATCGCCGTCGCCGCGGTCGCCTCGCTGTTCGGCGCCTCGTTCATCAACTCGGCGTATTCACCGCACAGTCACGGACCTATCGACCCTGCCGAACTCATCTCCCAGATGGCCGACGCATCGCGACGGCCGACAGCTCCCGTGGCCGCGTCGAAAGCCGCAGCCGCAAAGGCGGCACCGTTCGAGAGACCGACGACGCTCGACGACGCTCGAGACGCGCTCCTCGAAGCCACCGAGTACGTCATCGCACGCTCCGGTGTGCACAAGGCGACCATCTCGCGCATCGCCCGGCGCGCCGGCGTAAGTGTCGGGGCCATCTACGGCCTCTACGACAACAAAGATTCCCTGGTGAAGGACTGCGTCGAGGTTCTGTTCCCCCCTCAGACCCGACGCGATGTTGCGAACTGGTCGGCGCTGTTCACCGCCGACGATCCGCGCTTGGCAGTGTCGTCGATCTTGCGCACGCACATGGCACCCGAGAACGCCCAGTGGCGCCGCTTCCGTCTCGAGTGCCTCGTGTCGGCTCGCCACTCACCCGGGCTCGCCAGGCAATTGGGAACGTACGCCGAATTCGCGCGCAACACGTTGGTGTCTGCGATGGAGCGGCGCACCTCTCCCGGGCTGCTGCCAAACGACACGTCATTGTCGGCACGCGCCAGCATCGCCGGGCTCGCACTGGTCGAGGTCGTCGACCCGTCGGTCGCATCGCTCGACTGGCGCTGGATTCCCATTCGCTGACACAACGACCGCGAGTCTCGTCCCGCCGGCGTGCCACAACAGTGACGTAGTCTCGCCCGATGCTTGCCGAACTCGCATCACTCGTCAGAAACGGCTCACTCGATCCCGTCGACCTCGTGGAAGAGGCGCTTCGTCGCGTCGATGCGGCGCCGCAGCTGAACGCCGTCACTGTTGTCTATGCCGACGAGGCGCGAGCGGCGGCGCAGCGCCACGACCGCAAGGGCGCCGTCGCAGGTCTCCCACTTCTCGTCAAAGACATGGCGCGCGTCGCCGGACATGTCACCACGGGTGGATCTCGTCTATATGTCGACGCCGCACCCGACACCCTCGACGACACGGTCGTTGGCCGGCTCCGTGCCGAAGGTGCGATCATCATCGGCCGCACCAACAGCCCCGAGTTCGGTGCCACCGCCTACACGGCAAACGACGTGTTCGGCGCGACGCGCAACCCCTGGAACGAGGCAATGTCTCCGGGTGGATCGAGTGGCGGATCGGCCGCCGCGCTCGCCGCCGGACTGTCGCCGCTTGCCACCACGAGCGACGGCGGAGGAAGCGTGCGCGGTCCCGCGGCGATGACCGGGCTCGTCGGCTACAAGCCGACCATGGGCGCCATCGGGCGGAACATCTTGCCGCGCTGGATCTCTTTTTCGACTCAGGGCGCAACAGGTGCACGCACCGCCGACGTCCTGCACGAGGCATCGGTGACACTGGGTGCGGCGCGCGGAGACTTCCTCTCAGTGCCTCG
>JBMTOT010000002.1:0-72440 GCA_049442935.1 Ilumatobacteraceae bacterium
AGCCTACTGGCGCTCGCCGTCGTGCTCGCCGGCAGGGTCTTCGGTGCGCACCAGGCGATCGACATCGATACCGGTGGTCTCGCCGTCGTGCACGAGGCGTCCGTCGCGCAGCGCCACCAGGCGGTCGACGGTGTGAATGAATGACAGCTCGTGCGTCGCCACCAGAAGTGCCGCCCCGTCGTCGTGCGCCGAAGCCAGCAGCGCGAGCAGGGCCTCTTTGCCGGCGGCATCCAAACCGACAAACGGCTCGTCGACCATCAGCACCTCGAATGGGCGAATGAACCCGAGCGCGAGCGCTGATTTCTGCTTGAGGCCACGGCTGAAGCGGTTCGGCATCTCGTCGGCACGGTCGTAGAGCCCGAGCATGCCGAGGAGATCAGCCGCGTTCTGCTCCCAGTCGTCGACGCCGTGCAACCGTGCGACATATTCGAGGTGTTCCCAGAGCGTGAGGTCGTCGTAGAAGGTCGGCTGGTCGGCCACGTAACAGAGCGCCGCGCGTGCCTTCATCGACCCGGCCGCGTGGCCACAGATGGTGGCTGTGCCAGAGGTGGGCTCGAGCAACCCGGCGAGCATGCGCAGAAGAGTTGTCTTGCCGCTGCCGTTGTGGCCGATGAGTGCGACGCTCTCTCCGGCCTCGATGCGAAGCGACACCGGGTCGAGAGCAGGGGCATCGCCATATGACTTCGCAAGGTCGACGACCGCGAGTGCCGCGTCGGGTTGGCGCGCAGCGGCGGTGCGGGGGCGTCGTGGTGTGCGTGCCATGGTCAGGATCCCTTCCCAGCGAGTGATTCGCGGCTCTCGCGTTGTGCGTTGCGGAACCAGTCTTTGATCGCGTCGCGCTGGCGCACCCAACCGCCGCACAGCGTCAGCACGATGGCAACGCCACCGAGTGCGCGCACGGTGTTCGGCCACGGTGCGTCGACGCTCTCGCGCAGTGCGATCACCGGCAGCGCGCCGACCGTGGCGATCGCCGGCGGAATGGCGTTTCGGATCACCGTTCCCATGCCGCTCATCTCGGGCGGCAAGTAGAGACCCTGGTTGGCGCCGCCCACCGGGTCGGGTGCGCCAGAGACTGCATTGATGGCTGCACCTGCGATGCCGGCCAACAGAGCAGACGCCCCGAGCAACGCCGCGAACGGCAACGTCGAAGCGCGTGGTTCGAAGGCGACGGCTGTTGCGACACCGACCACAAGAAACAGAACCGACGCAACGGCCGGTGCGATGAGGTGCTTGGTGTGCAGCAGCCCGCGCTCGACAGGGAACGAATCAGTGCGGTCGGGCTGGTCGATCTCCTGCGACAACGGCTCGATGATGTCGAGACCGAGCACAAAGCTCGCAAACCCCGCCACCACCACGAGCGGGGTGGTGCCGCGGTGCACGAACACGAGCGCGATAGCGATGACGACGGCGAGCGATGCCATGCGCACGAGTCGTCGCGGAGGAAAGTGCGCAAGGCTGCGAAGTCCGCGCGCAACGACAATGTCGCGGCGGACCACCCGCGGCACGGTGAACCACGGTGCGACGCGCATGTGTTCCTGGCTGAGGCTGCGGCGCAACAAGATCACTGTGCGCAGGTCTTGCAAGGTGACGGCAAAGCGCAACTGGGCCACCAGTGCACTGCGACGCACGAGGGCTTCGAGTGAGAGATATTCCACGAAGGCGAGCGCGACGACCGCGAGACCGACGACTACTGCGACCGAAACAAGGTCGAGCACATTCACCCGGTGCCACCACAGGGTGAGCGACCCGAACGCATCGAATGGCCCGGGTGCTGACGTGCCGGCGAATGTGACGCCCGCTTGCCAGGCGAGAAGTCCCATGGCGGCACCGTTCGCGGCGAGTCGCGGTACGCGCAATGTGTGCACGAAGAGAGCGGTGACGACATACAACGTCGCAATCACAGCCCCGGCGACGGCGCCGTAGATCGCCCAGAGAGCGAGGTTTGCGTGGTCGGGCACGCGACGCCCGAGCACCTGGTTCGCGGTCGCCCCGACGAGGGCGCCGGCAAAGGCGAGTGTGCGGAGCCGTTGCACCACCGGACGTCGGAGCGCCGGCCCGTGGGGGACCGGAGCAAGAAGTGCATGGGTGACCTCGGCGGCTTCCACGGAGATGGGCCCGCCGTTCGCCCCGCTGCGGGCCCCGAGGAACACGGCCGCTGCGGCGATGAGCCCGATGACATGGGGCGTGTGGCGGTGCAGGTCACTGATGGCCTCGGCCGAGAGGGGCCCGTCTGCCGACAGCCCCGACAGCCACAGAATGACCCCGCCGCCGAAGAAGGCCGCCAGATAGACGCGGTACATCGCTTCGAACCAGTCCATCTCCTGCACCCGGTTGCGGCGCCGGGCGGTGCGCATGTTGCGCAGGGCCTCAAGGCCGACAGAGGGGCTAGTCACATGCTCCAGTGTGCCACTGGCGGGGTTTCGCACCGAAGTGACGCAAGAATGGTGCCCGTGGACACCCAGGCCGTGCAGCTCTTCAGCGCGGTGCTCGCCCTCGCCGCCCTCGCCGGGGCCGTGGTCGCGGGTGTCTCGGCCCTGCTCGCACCCCGTGGGGTGGGCTGGGCCGAGGACGTGGTCGACATGGTGCGCCAGACCGGCCAGTGGCTCGTATTTGTGGTGACGGGCGGGGCGATGTTCGGCAGTCTCTGGTTCAGCGAAAAGATCGGCTTCACCCCGTGCAAGTACTGCTGGTACCAGCGCATCGCGATGTTCTCACTCGCGGTGCTGTCGCTCGTGGCGGCGATTCGCCGCGATCGGAACTTCTCGGTGTATGCACTCACGGCTGCCTCGGTGGGGCTCGTGATCTCGACGTATCACTACCTGTTGGAGTGGTTCCCGTCGATCGAGACCGGTGCATGCTCAGTCGACGTGCCATGCACGGCGGTCTGGTTCCGTGAGTTCGGGTTCATCTCGCTCGCGTTCATGGCCGGGTGTGCGTTCGTCGCCACGATCGTGTTCTCTCTCATTCTCATGACCGACAAGTCAGATAGCGACACAGAAGATCACAGCGAAGGAGCAAGAAGTGGCACAGTCAGCGCGTCGTAAGAAGGAATCAGACGGCTCAGCCGTGAAGATGGTCGCTGCCATCGTCGGCGTCGTCATCTTGGCGGCCGGTGCGGTCGCGATCGGCTCAAGCCTCGGCTCAGACGGCGACTCGGGCACCGTCAGCGACGGCGTGAACGAATACCGCCCGGTGACCGTGACCGGAGAAGCGTTGCCGCAGGGTGCGAACACCGAGTCTGACCCGGCCATCGGCACGCAGGTGCCGGTGCTGGTCGGCAAGTCGCACACTGGTGAGTCGGTGACGATCGACCCCGCCACCGACGGCAAGCCGACGATGGTTGTGTTCCTTGCGCACTGGTGCCCTCACTGCAACAGTGAAGTGCCGGTTCTGAACGAATGGAAAGACAAGGGTCTCGTGCCAGAGGATCTGCGCATTGTCGGCGTGACCACCGCGTCGCGCAACGACCAGCCGAACTGGCCGCCGTCGCGTTGGATCAAAAAGATGGACTGGACATGGGAAGTGATGGCCGACAGCGAACAGCAGACGGCATCGGCGTCGTACGGTGTCGATGGCTACCCGTTTGTGACCGTTGTCGACGGTCAGGGAAAGGTGCTCTCGCGCTGGTCGGGCGAAAAGGGCCTCGACACCATCACCCAGTTGGTGAACACCGCACTCGGCAAGTAGCAGGCACGTTGCACATATAAATAAATAGGTCACGGGCACCAGAGGGTGATCTCGTAGCCTTGCCACTTGTGACCAGCACACGACGCATCGGGTTCTTCGGGCCGCGCGGCACCTTCACTGAGCAGGCGCTGGTGACCCAGCCCGACCTCGCGTCGTGCGAGTTGGTGCCGTACCGCACGGTGCCCGATGTGCTGGATGCGCTCGCTGCCGGCGAGGTTGACCTCGGTTTCGTGCCGATCGAGAATTCCATTGAAGGAACGGTCAACTTCACGCAAGACGCGCTGATCTTCGACTACGAGTTGTTGATTCAGCGCGAAGTGGTTCTCGACATCGAGCACTGTCTGCTCGGGGCGGCAGGTGCATCGCTCGGTGAGATCTCGAGCGTCTTGTCGATACCGGTGGCGACTGCGCAGTGTGCGGCGTGGCTACGCACGACTCTCCCGGCAGCCGACGTGCAAGCGGCCAATTCCACTGCCGATGCAGCGCGACTCGCCGGTGAGTGTGTTGCTGCTGGTGATGCGACGGTTGCCGCGTTGGCTCCGGCGAACGCGGCCGAGTTGTACGGCCTCGAGGTGCTGGCGCGCGACATTGCCGACCACCCCGGCAACCAGACACGCTTCGTGCTGATCGCACGCACGGGCATTCCGGCTCCGACCGGGCACGACAAGACCGGGCTCGTGGTGTTCCAGCGCGCCGATGAGCCGGGAAGTCTCATTTCAATTCTGCAGGAATTCGCCGCGCGGCGCATCAACTTGTCGCTGCTCTCGTCGCGTCCGACGAAAGCCGGCGGGTTGGGTGACTACTGCTTCATCATTTACGCAGACGGACACATCGCAGATGAGTTGATGGCAGACGCCGTGCGAGACCTGCGCGCAAAACAGGGCGATGTGAAGTTCCTCGGCTCGTACCCGGCGGCCGGGTCGCACGCGCACACCGCGCGCGAGCACGCCGATGTGCGGTGGCAGCAGGCCGACGACTGGGTGAACGAGATTCGCTCGCAGATCGACCGCTGACGTTTTCTGTCGCGTGTGCGTTCACCGATAGCGTGTCGGACGGAACGGTGGCAGAGCGGACAAATGCACCCGCCTTGAAAGCGGGAGGCCCGCAAGGGTCCGGGGGTTCGAATCCCTCCCGTTCCGCCAGAACGTGTGAACGAGTACGCCTAGGGGCGACGGGGTCGCTCGGGAGCACCCCGGTACACTCGTCAGCCTTACCCAGGAGAGGTGCCAGAGTGGCCGAATGGGGCGCCCTGCTAAGGCGTTGTCCGTCTTAAAGCGGACCGTGGGTTCAAATCCCACCCTCTCCGCCACATGAAACAGCACATGTGCAGCCGGTTACGGCTGTGGTCGGCGGCTCTCGTTGCCGCAGGAGTCCTCGCAGCGGGGACGGCCGGAGGGGCCAACGCGGCGCCCTCTTCTTCTGTGACCCCTCGCGCGGTGTCGGCCGCGTCGTGCGCGAAGACGTACACGGCGGTCGCAAACGACTCGTGGTGGCGCATTGCGACAAAGACCAAAGTGACGCTGAAGCAACTGCTCACGGCCAACAAGGCGAAAACCTCGACACCGATCATGATCGGCGACACGGTGTGCCTGCCGAAGAGTGCAGTGACACGCGAGCAGCAGCGGGCGCGTGCACTCGACCTCGCACCGCCTGCGAAGCGCCACACCAAGGCGGCGTCGACAAAAGTGATCCGCGAGATCTTCCCCGATCGGCTCGAGAAGCGCGCATTGGCCATTGCCACGCGCGAGAGCAAGTTGAACGCCGCCAGCTGGAACTGGTGCTGCGTAGGTCTGTTCCAGATCAACTGGTGGAGCCACAAGTCCTGGCTCGCAAAGATGGGAATCACCCAGCCAGAGCAGTTGTTGAACGCCCGCACGAACGCCAAGGCGGCCTACGCCCTCTACAGGCGCTCGAACGGCTGGGGCCCCTGGGAATAGGGGACGTGGTGCCGGGCACTGGGTGGTGCCGGCGAGGGAACCGATAGGCTTCAGACCTCTACAACCGGCGCTCGTAGCTTAATGGATAGAGCATCTGACTACGGATCAGAAGGTTGGGGGTTCAAGTCCCTCCGAGCGCGCCAGACGAACATTTCAGTCGGAATGTTCGAAGTGTGATCCTCCCCTGGAGTCGCTGTCTGCCCATCGGGCTGAATTACGCTCAACAGCCAGCGGGGGCTGTTGTTTTTTGGTGAGTCGCGGAACTTTTCCGTGGCCGCCGTCGTCACGTGTCTCCGAAGACGAAGCAGTACGGGAGTAGTGAGGATCACAGTGAAGAAGAAGTTGACATGGCTCATCTTGGTATCGGTCGCAATGTCGGCGTGCGGCGGCGGAAGTGCGGAAGAGTCGCGAAACGCGGTTGTGACCCCGACGTTGGCTGACGGTCCAGCACTGGCCACGTGGGGCGCCGTGCATTCACTCGAGTACGACGAAGCGACGAAGACGATCTACGGCGCCTCCAACGTCAGCAATGGACCGATTATCGAGGGACTGTACGTCCAAGGCGGAACAATTCTCGACACTTCCGATATCACAAATCTCGGACCAGCCGAACTGTTCCCGATCTCCGACGGAAATCTCGAGTCAGTACTTCCGGACGGAGCGGGCGGCTGGTACGTGGTCGGGCGTAATGCCTACGGAAACGGGAACCGGCGCGATCTCGTGCGCATAAATGCAGACGGTTCACGCAATGAACTCTTCGATCCCGAGGTGATGCTGTCGAACAACTTCTATACGAACGGGCGTGCGGTGATCTTGTTCGAGAATCACCCGACGGACGCGAATTCTCTCGTGCTGGTTGCGAGAGTCGAAAAGGTCGGCGCGATGGACATCCGGGACACGCCCGGGCGCCAGTGCGCGCGCGTGATGATTTTCGACAAGTCGACGGGCTCGCTCGCGAGTCAGTTCGACCTTGACGGTTCCTGCCCGGAAGTTGCGACTCTGTGGAGAAGCAACCTGATCTTCGCTGGCAAGTTCGACGCAGTGTTCGGCCAAGCGAGAAACAAGATCGCTGGCCTCAGTCTGCTGAACGGAACGGTGACGAACGTCGGGTCGAACTTCGGAACGGTCTTCCCCGCATACCTCGCATCGCCCGAGCAAAAAGTGGCCGACATGAAGGTTGAGGGAAACACGCTGTATGTGGCCGGCCGACTTGCGCAGGACGGCACGCACATGGCGGCGATCGACCTGCTGCGTGGCACAGTCGCGGCGTGGAGACCGGAGGGGAGGCTTTCCGCCGGCGTGCCAAGTTGGCAGGTTTCGCGCCACCACATGATGGTGACCAACAGGTCGGTTGTCGTGGTGGGATGTCTCGGAGACCTCGGATCGTCAAACTTTGTCGCCTACGACCGCGAGACGGGACGGCGGGCACAGTTCGACACGCAGATGGTGCTCCAGCGCGACTACTGCTCGGTCGACGGTTTCAATCAGTTCAAGGGACATTCGCTCGGGAGGTCGATCTTTGTGACCGGCGTCGAGTCGGTTCGTGGCCAGACCGTTCCGGGCTACGCATGGATCAACGAGACCGGCACGCTCGTGACCCCGGCCCTCGCGCTCACACCAATGAAGTCGTGGTGGTTCGTGCCGGAGAGGGTGCGCTTCTTCCCGCAGATCAATCGGATGTTCGTTGGAGGCAACGGCATGTCCTCGTTGTTGAACGGTCGGGAGATGGGGCCCTATTTGTCGGCCGACGAGAGTGGCAATGCGAAAGCGACAGCTCTTGTGGGTGCCGTCGAGGGATGGCGACCCGGCCGCATGGCGGTCAAGGACGGTGAGATGTACATCTCCGGTCTGTCAGAGAGCCCTGGCTCGGCGCCGCGCACGACGATTCATCGCTTCGACGCCGCGACAGGGCAACGAGATACCTCGTTTGAATTGGACTACACCGGTTTCAATTCCTTCAAAACAGTGGTCGGAGAGACACTGATCGCGCTCATCGGCGTGCGGCCGACTCCGGACCCTATGTTGCGCATCTACACGCGAGACACCGGCCGCTTCGTGGGCTCGTTCCCAGACGACTACGGAAGTTCGCTGGTCGGCTCCATCCTCAACGGAACTGCAGTCGGAGATCAGTTGTACGCGCATGCCAAGGTCCCTGTGGCAAACGGCGCCGAAGAATTTCGAGCGGTGCGTATCGATCTGAAGACGGGATCGGTCGTTACGTACACCGCAAATCTCGGACCGTTCATGCCGTGTGATTGCCGACCGTTTCTCGATGGCGAGAGGCTGTTCACGTATCGTGAAGTCAACGGCGCGGTCGAGACAATCGTGATCAACACCACGACAGGGAACATCGAACGTCGACTGCCGAACTGGCACATCACAAGCGGCTGGCACCCGATTCGACTCGGCGGCCGGCTCGTCGTTCCTCAGGTCGTCGCGGGAGTCGTCTCGCTTGTGGCACTCAACGAGGACACGTTGGAGAACGAGGAGACTCTGGCGTCAGATGTGGAATTGCCGTACAGCGTCGGTGCGCTGACCGCATCCGCAGACCGCCTCTACGCCTGGTTCCCCGATCCGACACGAACATCTGATGGACGCGTCCTGACGGGTGTCGTCGGATTGGACACGTCGGGCAAGGTTGTGTCGACGTCCACTCCGCAGTTGGGCAGTGGAAGCGTCGACAGCGTCGGTTCCGGATTGCAGGCCGCACCAGACAATTCCCAGGTTGCGGTGTCGCCTGCTGTTGAGGAGATTCAGCGACAGCTCGAGGCCGCGGCCGGCCAGGTGACAATTCGTGGAGTCGAGCGAGGGAGCCGCAGTTTGACCGTGCACTTTGCGCCAAACGGCAACAAGGGACCTTTCGAGGTGCGGCAGGTCGGCGGAAAGAAGGTCTGCTCCACGTCGACTTCGTCGTGCACGTTCAAAAAACTGGCCGCGTACAGTTCGTACTCGTTCGTGGTCGAAGCAAAGGACACGGGCCCCGCCTCGATGTCGTCCCCGAGCGCACGCACCAAGCCGATCGTCAGTATGAAGAAGGGGAAGACCCTTCGACTGTCGACGGTGATCAAACCTGCCACCAAGAAGACCGTCAAATGGAAGGTTTCGAAGGCGTGCAAGTTGAACGGTGCCAAGACCGTGCTGACGGCGCCCAAGAAGACGGCGCGGTGCAACGTCTCGGTCAGTTCCAAGAGCGGAAAGAAGACCGTGACACGTTCGATCTCGGTGGTGGTGGGCTGACGCTCACCAGCGCCGAGACCTGCCCGAGGTGACGGAACATTTTGGAGAGAGTGCTCGTCAGAGCAGCACCTACTGCTGGACAGGAGACATGAAATGAAGAGAATGACCGCATTGCTTTCTGCTCTGCTCGTGATCGTCGCTGCCTGCGGCTCAACCGAAGACGAAAGCCGCAATGTGGCAATTCCGTCGGCTGGAGATCTCGCGGCGCTGCTCCCTGAGGGTGTCAGGTTCGCCCCGGGAACAACCGGTGCGGTGGCGGTTGCCGCCGGGCAATCACGGATGTGCGCAATCGATCACGTGGGCGATCTCTGGTGCTGGGGCGAAACACCGTCAGGCCTCTACTCGGGAGCGATCTTGGCGCGCAGCACGTCGCCGGTGAAGATCGAGATCCCGGGAGCTGGTTCGGTGACGGCCGTTGCGACTCACTCGGCGGGCCGGTCGATCTGTGCGGTCAAGGCGGGTGCAGTCTGGTGCTGGGGGGAGAACACCAGCCAGCGCATTATTCCGACTTCATCAGCGTCCTACATTTCCACTCCCACACTCGTGACCGGGATAGTCGGGACGGCAGTGGACGTCGTCGTCAACTTTCAGAGCTCCTGTGCACTCCTGAGCAGCGGGGCGGTGTGGTGCTGGGGAGATTCCCGAGACGGATCCCTCGGAATAGCGGTCCTCACGTCAGCCGAGCGACCTTTCCGGACGCCGCTTCGAATCGATCGAGTGGAGAACGTCACGAAGTTGACCGGCGGTGGCGGCGCCTACTGTGCGTTGAAGGCCGACGAGTCGGTTCTGTGTTGGGGTCAGAACAAGAACGGTCTCCTGGGGAACGGAACGCTGACAATGAACTACATTCCCAACCCGATTGCGATTACCGGTGCCGTACGGGACATTGCCATGTCCAGTGGGCACGCGTGTGCGGCTCTTTCGGACGGCACTGTTCATTGTTGGGGCCAGAATGTGTACCGACGTCTGGGCTTTGAGACCTCGCTCATCGCGCCGGACCCCACCCGTGTCCCGTCGTGGAGTGGCACTGCACAGCAGGTGGCCGTCTCGGACGTGACGTCCTGTGTGGTCGATGAAACCGGGCAGGTGTGGTGCTGGGGCTGGGCACCGGGAAGCTCGTCGTCTTCGACCACCGCACGGTCCTTGGCTGGTCTGACCGATGCCATGGGCATCGCCCCGAATTCGACGAGGACCCTGTGTGCGGTCACCTGGGACGCCGAAGTCAAGTGTCTCGGCGCCGACACAGACGGGGCGCTAGGTGATGGCGACGGCAACACCTCGGCGGCGAACACGGCCGTCAAGGCCGGAACGTTCGGAGTTCTCAGTGATGAGTCGTTGCCGTCGACCTCAGTTGCCAACCCGGTCACGACGGATGCTCCGACTGGAGCAACAGTGACGACCGTGAGTCAGGCCGACGTGACGACGACCGTCCCGCAGGTGGTCACCGTGCCGCCGGTCGACACTGTTTCGCCGACGACGCCGGAAGCGACTGGTGACCAGTCGACTCCCACAACGTTGGGCAGTTCGTCTGCGTCGGAAGTGACCGTGCCTCAAGCGTCGTCGCCGGCTCAGTTGCGCAGAGTGCTGATCTTGAAGCAAGGCAAGAGACTGTCCGGCAGAACGGCGGCCCGCTTCGCGAAGGTGTCTGTGCCGAAGGGAGCGAAGATCTCCCTGTCAGTGCCGAAGGCATCGAGCAAGGTGTGCGCCAAGAAAGGGGCGAACATTGCAGCAGTTCGGCCGGGCAAATGTTCCGTCACGGTCAAAGTGACTCCGAAGGGAAAAAAGACACGGACACGTATCGTCGTGATGCAAGTGGTGCGCTGATGTCCAAGGGGACGCCTGCGACGCGCGATTCGTACTTCCCATTGATTGAGAAGCGCACTGGCAAGCCGATGTCGCACTGGCACAAGGTCATGGCGCGGATCAAGAAACTGACGTATGAGCAGCAGATGTCGTGTTTGATCGACGAACACGGTTTCGCCCGAGCACATGCGAATGCGTTGATTCTGTGGACTCGGGGGTCGACCTCGTCGCAGCGCGTCGACTCACCCGAGGCATACTTTGCCGCGTTGCCTGAGCCACAACAGACCACTGCGCGGTCGATCTTCAGGGTGATCCAAAAGAAGCACCGCGACCTCGAGCTGGTGATCGCATGGAACCAGCCGATGCTGAAGCGGGGTAAGGACTACGTGTTCGGTCTCTCGGCCGCGAAGAACCACTTGCTGCTGGCCCCATGGGACCAGAAATTGTTGCAGGCGGCTCGGCCGATGTTGACCGGTTACACCGTCAACAAAAAGACCATTCAGGTGCCGTCGGACTGGAAAATCGACCGGAAACTCTTGCTGGCCCTGCTGGGTTGAATACTTCACCGCACTGGCTCCAACTCTGAGGAGCCGACGAGAGTCAAAGCGGGACAACTCAATAAACCCATTTGTCTCAAGGGTCTGATGAAACCCTCAACCTTCACTTGAGACACATAGAGGGTCTATGCAGGGTTAAGAGAGGCTAAGCCACACTCCTAGGTCGCCCTGACCGAGACAAGTGACATCGACATGGCACCAGATCTCCATGTTTGAGGGGCGGAAGTACGGAATAAAGTTCTACTTGACGGACTTTTGGTTCACGTCCGACTAGGTGATTCACGTGGCAGCAAATACCACCGAGGGAGTGCGAAGAACGGCTCGCGTCCGTGCTTTGGCGTCTGCGGCACTCCTATTGGGCGTGCTCGCTGTTCCGGCGGTTGTCGTCCAAGTGCCAGAGCGTGCCGACGCTCGCGGTATCGAGCCAGCCGACGTTGACCGGTCTGTGGGCTTCGACGGTGTGAGCCAGCGAGCCCTGGCCTCCAGCACGTCGTTCGACATCGTTAACGACATCACGATCTCGGCGTGGGTGAAACCTGACACCACTTGTTCGAGTGGCCAGTGTCGCGTGATCGTCAAAGACGTCGGGTACGGCATCTGGGGCGAGAACGGCGTATGGAACTTCCAGTTCCGCGCAGCGTCGGGGTTGTGGTCGGAATACTCGACGAGAGTTGCCATCAGAGCGGGTGAGTGGGTGCATCTCGCACTCACGCGCGTGAAGTCGTCTGGTGCGGTGACGTTCTACGTGAACGGATCGTCGATGTACACAACGACCTACTCAACAGCATTCGGTACTTCAACCGATGTGTTGTCGATCGGTGGCTACACGGAAGCGTCCACCGCGTCAGCAACGTCGCAACCATTTGATGGTGAGATCGACGAGGTTCGTTTGTGGAACGTCGTGCGGACGCGGGCACAGATTCAATCTGACATGGTGACCTGGGGGCCGGCCGATGCGTCTGGTCTCGTCGGCTACTGGGACTTCAATGACGACTCGAACACCATTGCCCGCAACCGCGTGCCGGGTGCATCGCCCGCGACGCATCTGACGCTCGTCAACATGCCCGCAAAACCGGACGTCAAGACAGTGTCGACCGCTGGCTCGAACACCGTGGTGTCGTTCCCACGTACCTACCTCAACGCCGCGGGTGGTTGGCGTGTGCCAGAGGGAACGTCGACTGTCACATATCTCGCGGTCGGTGGTGGTGGCGGAGGTGGCGCGCACGTCGGCGGCGGTGGTGGCGGTGGCGGGGTGCTGTCAGGCAGCGGCAACATCGAGCCCTCAAGTGTGGTGCCGGTGACGGTCGGTGCGGCAGGCATCGGTGGACTGCTCGCGACAGCTTGTTCGAACCCGTGCACGTCGAGTCGTCAGGCCACCAACGGAACAGATTCAACTCTCGGGCTGACGGGATCGACAGTCACTGCCATTGGTGGCGGCAGCGGCGGCCACTGGAACTACTACGCCGCCGGCAGTGGCGGCTCGGGCGGTGGTTCCGGGCACACCTCACCAGCTGCAGGTGCAGGAACAAGCGGCCAGGGTTCGAGTGGTGGTGTGGGTTACCCAAACCCCTCATTGACGGGCGGCGGCGGCGGTGGAGCCGGTGGAACAGGTACAACTGCTACAGCATCACAGCCCGGCAACGGTGGCGTAGGAGTCTCGTCGTCAATCACCGGGACGGCGTTGTTCTACGGCGGCGGCGGTGGTGGCGGCTTCCACTCAGCGAGCGGGTCGTACAACCCGGGCACCGGAGGGTCTGGAGTCGGCGGTGACGGCGCAGAGGCGACCACAACAAAGGCCGGCAACGGATGGACCGGTCGCGGCGGCGGTGGCGGCGGCGGCGGCAACACGAACCAGTCGCGCAGCGAGGGCGGCGACGGTGGGTCCGGTGTGGTGATCGTCAGCTTCGCGACGAGTGGGAACACCTGCGAGACGGAACAGACGGTTCAGGGTGCCCACACCGTTGTCGCGTTCAAGAACGTCGGAACCTGTACATGGTCGGTTCCGGTCGGTGTTGCGACCGTCGACTATCTCGTCGTGGCCGGGGGTGGTGGCGGCGCAAGCCGCGCGGGCGGCGGTGGCGGCGCAGGTGGGTACCTGACATCGACCGCACGCAGCCTGGCGGGAGTCTCGACACTCACAGTGACTGTCGGGGCCGGCGGTGTGGGAGCAACCGCCGCTCAATCTGACGGCAACAACGGGTGGAACAGCGTGGTGACCGGCGACGGAAGTTTCGCCACTGTTACGGCAATCGGTGGCGGAGCCGGTGGCGCCGCAGGTGGCACGGCGGGAACCGGCGGATCTGGCGGCGGTGCGGGCGGGTCGGGAACCCTGGGTGGGTCTCAACCGGTCGGTGGACGCACTGTCGGTCAAGGCAATGTGGGTGGCGCAGGTCGTAACGGGAACTGTGCCGGATCGAGCACTGACTGGTGTGGTGGTGGCGGTGGCGGTGCGGGAGCAGCCGGCGGCGCGGGCGCATTGAACGGCGCCGCAGGAAGCGGCGGCGCCGGTCTTGCGCCAAGCTGGCTCTCAGCGACCTCGGCGACACGCATGCGCATCGGTGAAGTGTCGTCTGGTGTGGCCTACTTCGCAGGCGGTGGTGGCGGTGGCGCAGACGCCGGCGGTTCGGCCGGCGCGGGCGGAGTCGGCGGCGGTGGAGCCGGAAGCATCTCACACGAGAACGAAGGCGTCGATGCTGTCGCGAACACCGGTGGTGGCGGCGGCGGAAGCGGTTACCACAGCACGAACGGACAGTCGGCCGCCGGCGACGGCGGATCCGGTGTGGTGGTGCTGCGGTACACGACGCTCACCGACACGCAGTCGTCACTTGTCGACTCGGCGGCCGTGCTAAACGGCTCGTCGCAGTACTTCCAGGTAGCAGAAGGTACGGCGTTCGTCTCGCGCGCGACGTACACCGTCGAGTCGTGGATCTATCCGACGTCGGTCACATGCTCAACTGCATGTCCCTTCATGTCTCACGACGGCGACTACATCGTCGCTATCGAAGGAGGAGTCTTCAAACTCTGGATCTATCACACGTCCACAGGTCAGCTGGACACGTGGGCGACTGAGGTGCCAGCGCGTGCCAACGAATGGCAGCACGTTGCGCTCGTTCGAGACGGTGCGGCTGCCACGTTGTACGTGAACGGTCAAGTGGCTGACGCCATGACGCTCAGCGGTTCGACTCGATCGACGTACAGCACGGCGTACGCGTTGAAGATCGGCTGGCATTACAGCACCCAATTTTTTGCGGGCCGCGTCGACCAGTGGCGGTACTGGTCTGTTGCGCGAACTCAGGCTCAGATTGAATCTTCGATGCACGAGCACACCCCGTCGGCCGTGGTCGGGCTCGTCGCCCAGTACGACTTCAACGGCGTCACTGGTACGACGGTTGCGAACACAGCGCCGTCCGCGGCCGCGAACACGAGTCTCACCGCGTACGGGACGCCTACGTACAGCGACGTGAAGTCATTATCCGAAAGTGGTCTTGATGCAGTTGTCACGTTCCCACGCTCGTACCTCACGGCGGCCGGTGGGTGGACGGTGCCGGCCAACACGGATGCCTTGTCGGTCTTGGTTGTCGGCGGCGGCGGCGGTGGCGGAACAGATGCCGGCGGCGGCGGTGGTGGCGGCGGCACGCGATTTGAGAACAACGTCACTGCGACCGCCGGTGGGCTGGTGTCGGTCAAGGTGGGGGCAGGCGGTCGTGGCGGTTCATGGAGCAACACAAGTAGGCCGAATCTTTCGGCGGCCTCCGGTCAGTCGTCAGTCGTCACCTGGGGATCGCGCAGTTACACCGGCGGCGGTGGTGGTGGCGGTCAGGGTTGGCTTGGCGCTTCACAAGGTGTTCCTGCGGGCGGTTCCGGAGGAACCGGTTCGGGAAATGGCACTGGAGCAAACGGCGCAGCTGGCGGCAACGGTCCCGCGTCGGTGTGTTCAAACACCCTTGCAAGTGGCATCTCCGGTGGCAACGGCACTGCGAACAGCCTTTCTGGCTCATCGGTTGTGTACGGCGGCGGTGGCGGCGGTGGCTTTGCTGTGAATTGGGATACGACCACAAGCGCCACGCAAACTGGCGTACCTGGTGGTACCGGTGGCGGTGGACGTGGTGCCGACTGGAACCTCTCAACCAAGAAGGCGTCGACTGGTTACGACGGCACATCTGGACTTGGTGGCGGTGGCGGTGGTTCTCACGCCTGCGGCAACACCACCGCCCACAGTCGACTCAGCGGACACAGAACCGATGGCGGCAAGGGTGGCTCAGGTGTTGTTGTACTCACGTACACGCCGACGGAAGTGTGTGCACCGGTGACAACACGTCATGGCGTGTACAAGGTGTATGAGTTTCGCTCCGTCACCACATGTGAATGGGACGTTCCGACAGGTGTGACATCGCTCGACTATCTGGTGGTCGCCGGCGGCGGCGGCGGCGGCGCTTACAACAACGACAACTCGGCAGGCGGCGGCGGTGGCGCCGGTGGTGTTCTCGACGGAACTGGTCTCTCGGTGACAGCCGGGCAGACTCTCACGCTCACGACTGGTGCCGGTGGCGCTGGTGGCTTCGCGACGACGACGGCGAACAACGACGGCAATGGCTCGCAAGGTTCGAACAGCTCTGTGAGCGGCACTGGGATCACCACCATCACGGCAATTGGTGGCGGGTTCGGCAGTGCCTATTTCGGTGGTGCACGACCCTACGGCGGTGGCGACGGCGGATCAGGAGGGGGCTCGCTGGGCTCTCAGGGCACTTCGGCGGCTGGTGGAAGTGGCACGGCAGGTCCGCCACGCCAGGGCTACAACGGCGGAGCGAACAACCTCAACTGTGGTGTCGAGCGACCTGCTGGTGGCGGCGGCGGAGCAGGCGGCGCAGGCGGCAATGCGTCGTGCATCGGAGATCAGTCTGGCCACGGTGGCGTCGGCCGAGTGAGTTCGATCACCGGAGCCAGCGTCGTCTACGCCGGCGGCGGCGGCGGCGGTTCGTCGGTTCTCGGTGCGGTCGCGGGCAACGGTGGTCTCGGCGGCGGTGGTAATGGCGGAGCCATTCGCGGAGCCGACGGAGTCGACGGTCTCGGCGGTGGCGGCGGAGGAGCCGGCTACGAGACATCAGTCAACGTCAGGGTCCAAGCCGGCACTGGTGGCGACGGTGTGGTGATCGTGCGCCACGTTGATCGCACGCTCTCGGTGTCGGCTGGCAACAACCAGACGACAGCACCGAGTGCACAGTTGTCGACGAACCCGAAGGTCCGCGTCACCGACCCGGCCGGCAACGGCGTCGACGGCATACCGGTGACGTTCGCTGTCACAGCCGGCGGTGGCACGGCCGGAGCGACGACCGTCATTAGCTCGGGCGGAGGCTACGCAGAGACGACATGGACGGTCGGTACGAGCGGCGCACAGACCATGACCGCGACGATGGCGATTGTCGACTCGAACACCGTGACGTTCACGGCGACGATCACGACGACGGTGTGCGATGTCGGGTTCGACGAACTGCACTTCGACTTCTCAAACAAGACCGTCGTTTCGGCGGTCGATGCGAGCACCCCTGGCTTCCGTGCGAACGACAAGATTCTCTTCCACGACATTGCGACGAAAGACTGCGACGGAGTGTCGACGGCGATTGATGCGCTCGTGACAACCTCGGCACTCGTCAGTGCCACCATCAAGGCTTATGAAGCGAACGCCAAGGCTGGTGGCACGAACAGCTATTTCCAGGCCGACGTCGACATCAGTGCAGCGAACGGATACGCCGAGTTCGGATTCCAGTTCTATGAGTCGGGCACCTACGGCACGACGAACGAGCGCCTCACGCTCAAGAACGTGAAGATCACCGCGATCGACATCGACTATTACCAGTACAACTACGCAACTGGTCTCGACGCCTACACGGTGGCCTCGAACACCCGCCTGACCACCACGCGCACCCCGTCGTCGGGGTTCCCCGCCGATGTGAAGTTCCAAGGAGTCTCGGGCTACTACGACAACGACCCGCGTGACCAGGTGGTGATGACGTACGGCGAGGTGCTCGACTTCTCCATTCGTTTTGGTCGGTCGTCGTCGGGGTCGCCGAACTACTTCGGGGTCGCCTTCAAGGAACTCGGCTGGGGCGCCTCGTCTGCGGTGACGGTGGGAGAGGAATTCACTCTCACCTACGACGCGAACGGTGCCGGCGGCGGAACGGCGCCATCGAACCAAACGGCAGGCGTCGGTGCAACGGTCACCACGGCGTCGAACACGGGCTCGATGACGAAGACAGGTCACACGTTTGCCGGCTGGAACACGGCGGCAAACGGTTCGGGAACGACTTACCTGGCCGGAGCGAACTTCTCGATGCCCCAGGGTGGCGACACGTTGTATGCGGTGTGGACCCCCACCAATTACTCGGTCGTCTACAACGCAAACGGTGGCTCGGGCGCGCCGGCGACCCAGACCGCGGCGTTCAACTCGACGGTGACAGCCGCGGCGGCCGGGTCGATCGCGCGGACCGGGTACACGTTCGCCGGGTGGAACACGGCCGCGAACGGCTCGGGAACGGCCTACACAGCCGGCTCGGGCACATTCACCATGCCGGCTGCGAACGTGGCTCTGTACGCCCAGTGGACGATCAATCAGTACACGGTCACCTACGACGCGAACAACGGTTCGAGCCCGCCGTCGTCGCAGACAGCGAATGCGGGCACATCGGTCACTGTTGCGGCGGCCGGGTCAATGACACGGACCGGACACACCTTTGCCGGGTGGAACACGGCCGCGAATGGCTCGGGTACCTCGAGGGCTGCCGGCTCGACGTTCACGCTGAATGCGAACGTCACTCTGTACGCCCAGTGGACGGTCAACCAGTACACCCTCACATACAATGCGAACGGAGGCACGTCGGCACCGGCCTCCTCGACGAAGTCATACGACGCGACCGTCACGGTTGCAGCCGCCGGGTCGATGACGCGAGCCGGCCACGACTTCGCTGGGTGGAACACCGCCGCAAATGGCTCTGGCACGGCGCGAGCAGCTTCCGCCACGTTCAACATGCCCGATGCGAATGTCACGCTGTATGCGCAGTGGACTCCGCGCCAGCATGACGTGATCTACGACCCGAATGACACCGGGCTCGGTGCATCGGCCGGCAGCATTCCCACCACCCAGGCGAACAACAACTACGGATCGACGGTCAACCTCTCTGCGAACACCCCGACTCTCACCGGGTACACGTTCAACGGGTGGAACACGGCCGCGAACGGGTCTGGCACGGCGTACCTCCCGGCAGATTCGTTGACGCAGCCCGATGCCGACGTGACGTTGTATGCGCAGTGGGTGGCCGACATCTACGACCTCATCTACAACGCCAACGGCGGAGTGGGCGCACCGTCTCCCGGTCAGTTCGGCACCGGCAGCACCGCGACTGTCTCCGCGACCGAGCCGACGCGCGTCGGGTACGACTTCTCTGGGTGGAACGAGGCCGCAAACGGGACCGGAACTGACCGCAATGCCGGGGGTACGTTCACCATGCCCGCGAGCGATGTGACGCTGTACGCGAAGTGGACGATCCGCTCGTTCAGCGTGATTTACAACGGCAACGGCGGCGGCGGTGTGCCCATGAGCCAGTCGGTGCAATACAACGCGACGGTCACGGTGTCGGCACAAGGATCAACTGCGCGCAGTGGGTACTCGTTCACGGGCTGGAACACGGCCGCGAACGGCTCGGGCACGGCATGGTCGGGTGGCGGCACGTTTGCGATGCCGGCATCGAATGTGACGCTGTACGCACAGTGGGCAGCCGATGTCTTTACGGTCTCCTACGATGCGAACGGCGGAACCGGTGCTCCGTCGAGCCAAGTCGCAGGAACCGACTCGACAGTCACGGCGGCGGGTGCGGGGTCAATGGCACGTTCCGGGTACTCGTTCACGGGTTGGAACACTGTTGCGAACGGCACCGGCACGCAGCGACTTGCAGCCGCGACGTTTGCGATGCCGGCATCGAATGTGACGCTGTACGCGCAGTGGTCCGCCGACGTGCAGACCATCACCTACGACGCGAACGGCGGCTCAGGTGCGCCGGGGTCGGCAACGTCGCCGACAGATGCCATGTACACCGTGTCGGGCTCCACTCCATCGCGAACTGGGTACACCTTCGCGGGCTGGAACACGGCCGCCAACGGATCCGGTGCCGACTATGTGGGGGGCGACACGCTCACGACTCCCGCCTCGGCCCTCACGCTTTATGCGAAGTGGACCCCGAACATCTACGCCGTCACCTACGACGCGAACGGTGGTTCGGGCGCACCGGCGACGCAGAACGAGTTCACTGCAGCCACTGTGACGGTCACGTCGACGGCACCGACCCGCGCCGGCTACTCGCTCGTGGCATGGAACACGGCGGCTGACGGAACCGGAACGGTTCGTGCCGTCGGAGGAACCTTTGCGATGCCGGCCGCGAATGTGACCCTGTACGCACAGTGGATCGCCGACACGCAGCGCATTTTCTACAACGCGAACGGCGGAACCGGCGCACCGGCCGGAATGTCGTCGGTGACCGATGCGACGGTGACGGTGTCGTCGACGGCACCGACGCGCACCGGGTATGTCTTCGCTGGCTGGAACACTTCCGCCGATGGCAACGGAACATCGCGCTCGGCAGGTGACACGTTCACCACGCCGGCCGCGAATGTGACGCTGTACGCACAGTGGACACCGCGGTCGTACGTGATCACCTACGACGCAAACAACGGTTTGTCGGCACCAAACAGTCAGATCGAGCAGTACCTCACCACCACGACTCTGTCGGCGACACCTGCTGTGCGCACGGGATACATCTTCATGGAGTGGAACACGGCGGCCGACGGGTCGGGGGCGTCGTATCTTGCGGGTGGATCGCTGTTCATGCCGGCCAGCGACGTGACGTTGTATGCACAGTGGCAGGCCGACACGTTCGATCTGTATTTCGTGGCAAACGGTGGGTCGAACGCGCCGACGGGCGAGACGGCTTCAACGGGTGACACGGTGACGATGGCAAACAAGGTGACGACGCGCCCGACCCGTACCGGCTACTCCTTCACCGGTTGGAACACCGCCGCCGACGGAAGCGGCACCGGGTATGCCTGGGACGGCACGAACTACACGCCATCGACATTCGTGATGCCGGCGGGCGATGTGTTTTTCTTCGCACAGTGGACGGCGGTCGCGTACACCGTGGCGTATGACGCGAATGGCGGCACCGGTTCGGGCCCGGCATCGTCGACGGCGAACTATCTCGACATCGTGGTTGTCGACCAGCCAACCGGGTTCAGCCGCAACGGTTTCACGTTCGCTGGCTGGAACGAAGTGGCAAACGGCTCGGGCACCGATCATGCCCCCACGCAGTCATTCGTGATGCCGGCCGCGAACGTGACGCTGTATGCAAAATGGCAGGCGAATGTGAATGCCATCGTTTTCAACGCGACCGGTGGAACTGGAGAACCAGATCCACAGTTCGGAGCCACGTCAGAGTCGAAAGTTGTCCCCGTCGACGAGCCGACACGCGAGGGCCACACGTTCGACGGCTGGGTTGATTCGCAGGGAAACCCTGTGAACCCAGGTGACACCTTCGTGGTGCCTGCAACCAGCACGATGCTCTTTGCACAGTGGTCGATCAACTCGTACTCACTCGCCTACGACGCGAACGGCGGCACCGGCGCACCGACCGGATCGACAGTTCAGTTCGCATCCACGGTCACGGTGTCGTCGGTGGCGCCCACGCGCAAGGGGTACACCTTCTCGGGGTGGAACACTGCGGCGAACGGCGCGGGCACGGTTCGCTCGGCAGGTGCGTCGTTTGCGATGCCGGCTGAGAATGTCACCTTGTTCGCCCAATGGGCCGAGATTCCGTCGACCACCACAACAACCACACCAGCGGCTTCAACGCCACCTGTATCCACGACGACGGTGCCAACCCCACCCAGGGATGATGCTCCTGCGGCGGCCGTGCCGGCCGACGATGAGGAAGAAGCCGCCGCTCCTCGGGACTTGACCGCCACGGGTGCCAATTCGAGGGGTCTCGTGCTCGTGTCTGCACTCATGATCGCCGTTGGCGTCGTTGTGTCAGGTCGCCGGCGGCGCGTGGTGCAGTGAGGCCAGCCGCAGCATCGCTGTGGGACAATGGATGACTGTGACCACCCGCGTTCGCCGTGTCTTTCTTGCAACGGCACTTCTCGTGATTGCCTCATGTGGTGGGAGTTCGCCCGAGTCGGACACCGCCTCGGTCGTGCCCGTGCCGAAGAATGCGGTTCAGGTTTCGGCTCAACGGAGACACGCATGCGTGTTGACCGCCAACGGCGAGGTCGAATGCTGGGGCCTGAACGCCTACGGTCGCCTCGGTGACGGCACGGAGCTCAATCGCAGTGCTCCGTCAAAAGTCGCATTTCCAGACGGGGTGCGCATTGCATCTCTGTCGCAAGGTTTGAGTGCCCACACCTGCGCGATCGACACCGACGGCGCAGTGTGGTGCTGGGGTGTGAACACGCAGGGCCAACTCGGCACGTTCGACCTCTCGCGCACGACCGTTCCCGTGAAGACGCGTGGGCTCGAGGGCGTGGCGACAGCGGTGGTCACGGCCGAGCACGCAACGTGCGCACTTCTCGGCTCGGCCGGTGAGGTGTGGTGTTGGGGCGACAACACCAATGCGGTGCTCGGGCAGGACACTGACCTCATCGTCGGGGTGAACCTGCCCGGGTCGGTTGTTCCACTGCAAGTGCCGCGTCTGTCGCAGGTCGAGCGCCTGTTCGCCGGCGGCAATCATCTCTGTGCTCTCCAACGCGACTTGCAGCTGTTGTGCTGGGGCGACAACAAGTACGGTCAGCTGGGCATTGGTCTCGAGGAGCAGACGGTTGAGCCGAGTGCCGTGCTGCTTCTCAGAGGACGTGTTGCCGACGTCGCGCTCGGCCAGTCCCATTCGTGTGTACTGCTGTCGAACGGCGCGGTGCACTGCTGGGGGGCGAATCAACACGATCAGTTGGGATTTCAGCAGACTCTTGTGCCGGGCGAAGTGCCGTTCGTGACCCGGCTCACGGCTCCGGTCGCGGTGCCGGGGCGGGCGGTTGCGCTCAGTGCCGGACGCTATTTCTCGTGTGCAACCCTCGACGACGGCACGGTGTGGTGTTGGGGGAAGGTTCGCAGTGCGGAAGACGACCCGTACGCGGTCGTGACGAACGACGACCGCTCGACACCGAGGCAAGTGGAGGGTGCGACCGGTGCGGTGGGTGTTGACGGAGGATCTCGGCACCTTTGCTGGACGGTGGCCGGTGGCGGTGTCCGCTGTGCCGGCAAGGACGACGACGGCCAGGTGGGGAACGGTCCTGGCGAGGTGAACGAACTCGTTGCTCTGCCGGTTGTCGGCTATGAGGGTTGATCTCACCGTCGCCATCGCGCGGCTAGTTTCTCGGCCGTGAGCAACACTGAAGATTTTTCGGGATCCGACAACGCCGCCGCCGCGGCCGCTGCCGTAGAGGCAAGTGCCCGAGCGGAGCGTCGCCGCTGGTGGCAGCTAATGCGCTTCTTGAAGCGCGAGGGCGAGAGACGCGACCGCACGCAACTCATGAACGCCCTCGTGACAATTCTGTCGTCGGCGATCGTTGCGTTCACTGCGACGTGGGCGACCCTCAGCACGACCGATCGCAACATCTCCGAGACGCGGCGGGGGCAGCGTGTCGATGCGCTCGTGGAGCAGTGGTCGTCGGCGATCGCAGACTCGTCGTCTGCAGTCGAGCTGATCGGTCAGCGCGTCAACGACTTGTGGGCGTACGCAGCCGCCCTCGAGCAGGAGGGGATCGTGCTCGAAGAGGCCCTGTCGAACGAGACTGCGAAAGAATCGGAGTACCTGAAGATTCGTCGTGACATTGCCTTCTCGAGTGCGAGGGCAGGACTCGTGTCGTCGGCAGGAACGAACGAGTGTCTCGACAAGCTCATTGCATTTCTCGACACGTGGAACAACGCACTGAGCTGGACGAGATCGACACTGCAGGTTGCCGACTCGTTCACAGCCGGCGCGGAAGCGGTGTCGGCACAACTTGAGAATCAAAAAATCCTGACCGATGCGATGACGACCGTGCGACGTCTCGCACGAACGGAGCTCGAGACCGGCGGCGAGGCCGGGGAGAGCACCGCATGCGAGATCGCCGGCAGCGAAGAGTTGTGGGCGATCTTGGTGCCGAGCGAGGCCACGGCCGCTGGCTGAAAGTCAATAAATTCGGGCCGAACAGCCGCCTCAGGCGCGAGCGAAGACGAGTGAGAACTCGAGCACTCCGCGTTGCTCGACCTGTGCACCGCTGAAGCTCGGGTCGGGAATACCCCACTCGTCGAACTCGATGGTGATCGCACCGACAACTTGAACCATCGAACCCTTCACCTGCGCCTGAAGATCGAGCGTCACGGGCTTGGCGAGACCGCGCAACGTGAGGTCGCCCGTTGCAGAAGTACTGATGACGTCGCCGGAGAGAACGTTGTCGGGGAGATCAATGGGTGCCGACAGCGCGAATGTTGCAGTCGGGTACGTGGCGACATCCATAATGCGTCCATTGAACTGGCCGTCGCGACGGCTCGAGTCGCTCTGGATGGTCGCCATGTCGACTTCGAACTCCGCACGGTTCACCTTCGTGCCCGAGACCGAGAGAACGCCGGTCACCTCTGAGGTGCGTCCGACTGCCTCAACGTCTTGTCCGAAGAGAATCTCCTTCACGCGATACCCGACGACCGACTCGCCCGTTGCAGTCCATTCTCCGGTCGGATCATCGACGGTGGCGGGTGCCAGCGATGTGACAGCGGCGGTGTTTGCGGTTTCGTCGTCGATGCTCAACATCTCTGGTGCGTCGTCACGAATGACGTTGATGTAGATGAACGGACCTGCTGTGACGGCAAGAGCGCCGGCAACTGCAAGCGAGATGACGATTCTTGTGGCGCGCTTCACCGACACAAGCGTAGGGTCTTTTTTCATGGCGTCACCCGGCGACGCACGTCGCGCACCACTCGGGAGAGAACTTCTCTCTCACTTCGCTGTCTATGTGACGTTGGCGACGGTGGCCCTCGCCCAGCCGCTTCTCCAGCTGTACGGCGAGAACATCGCCGTCTTTGCCGCCGCCGACTTTGAGGGCTGGGGAGTTCTCTGGTTTGCGACGGCATGGGCCTTCCTCCCGGCGGTGGCAATGTCGTTGGTCGAGTTGGCCGTTCGCTTGTTCTCGCGACAGGCCGCCGCCGCGGTGCATGTGGCGCTGGTGGCCACGGGAGCATGGGCGTGCTGGTTGGTGATCCTGCGCACGGTCAGCATCGGCGCGTGGGTTGCCGACCTTGCGCTGACCGGCGCACTTGGTGCGGCAGTCGCGTGGCTCTATGCACGTCGACGGTCTCTTCGCACGTGGCTTGTGGCGATGTCGCCCCTGGGCGTCGTTGTTGTCACTGCGTTCGCAGTGTCTGCCAATGCGGTCATCTGGCCTCCTGACGTCGGAGTGGTCGCCGTCGCGTCGACCACGACCTCACCTGAACCGACGGCGGTCGATCCGTCGACCGTGAGCGTCGTGTGGATTGTGCTCGACGAAGCACCGCTCTTTCCGCTTCTGACAACGGACGGCAATATCAACGACAAGCGGTTCCCGGGGTTCGCCGCCCTCGCGCGCGAGTCGACGTGGTTCCGCAATGCCCTCGCGACATCGCAGACAACGACCGACTCGGTGCCGTCAATGTTGACCGGGAAGTGGCCCGTGTCGGGTGTGGCCCCGGTTCTGGCCAAACATCGTGACAACGCGTTCACCCTCATGAATGGGCGACTGCCGTTCGATGCGCACGAAGTCGCAACTGCGCTGTGCCCGAAGCCCTCATGTCAGACCGTTTCGGTGACCGGGGGTGATCACATCGCGTTCCCCGGGGGCAGAGAACAGGCGACGGCATCGACGACCACCGTTCCGACGGTGGAGACGGTTGCGGCGAGGGGAGTCGATCTTCGGGGTTTCGTGCGTGATGCGTGGGTGGTGGTCGGGCACAAGATGTTGCCGGCGGGCCTTCGCGAGGGCCTCCCGGCGATCGACGAAGGATGGGGAGGTTTCGGCGCCGTCGACGACGTGGAGTACGCCCCGGCCGACGAACTGGTGCCCGGGGATGATTCCGTCAGCACCAGTTCGGTGCCCCTCACTGAAGAGCAGCAACAGAAGGCTGAGTCGACAACCGTCATGGAATGGCAGGCAGGCGGGCCGATGTCGCAGGTACCCGTGCTCGAAGGAGTGACTCGCCGCGCCGCCCGCGCCGACCGGCCGACGTTCCACTTTGCCCATGTGCTGCTGCCGCACCGTCCGTGGATGCTTGCACCCGACGGTCGGCGCTCTCGTGCCATTCCGACCGACAAAAGATCGAATGAGATCGTCGATCGTGTGCGCGACGAGTACCAGGCACACCTTCTGCAGTACTCGGCCACCGACACCTTGGTGGGTGATCTCGTGTCGTCGCTGAAGCAGTCGGCCAACTGGGACCGGACGTTGCTCATCGTGACCGCCGATCACGGCATTACGTTCGAGCCCGGTGAGTCGAAGCGAAAGACAATCGACCCGACGTCACCGGGAACACTCGACGACATCTATCGCGTTCCGTTGTTCGTGAAGTTTCCCGGCCAGGTCGATGCGGAGGTGAGCGATTGTCCGACATCCGGTGTCGACCTTCTGCCGACAGTGATCGGGGCCACCGGTCTCGACCCGGGGTGGGAACTCGACGGGGTCGACCTCGGTGTGACGTGTCCCGAGCGTCAGTCGCGCAGGGTCGTGTGGCCAGACGGTGAGATGCAGATCACATCGTCGTTTGCATCGGTCGTGGAGCGCGCGCGCCGGTACGACCCGTGGATTGATGCCGAAGGTGACGTCGACGACATTGTGCGAGCCGGCGTGCACGGGTCACTCGTCGGGTCGTCCACGCCGGCTGGCCTTGCGCCTGTGGGTGACCTCGAATGGTCGCTCGACCGCCCCGACGATTTCACGCGGGTGGGAGAGGGGCAGTTCGGGTTCGTGCCGACGCAGGTGCAGGGAAGGGTGACTGCGAACCGGGACTTCGCTGCCGATGAGGAAGGCTTGTTGGTGGTCGATGGGGTTGCCGTCGGGGTCGTCTCGGAGGTCGCCGGATTGCGTCGCGGAGAGTCGACAGTGTTTCGTTCGACGCTTCTCGCGAGAGCCATTCAGCCCGGTGATCGGCGAGTAGAGATGTGGCTCGCCTCGGGCCAAGCCCAGACAGCGAAGTTGGTGCCCGTCGCCTTATAGTTGAGCCTGAATCCTGGTTCAATGAAGGGAGACGCCGGTGACACGACACCGCCGCCGCAAACATGGTGTTCTGGTCGCCGCGCTTGCAGTTGTTGTCGTGCTTTCCGGCTGTGGCGGGGGTGGTTCTCCGAAGGTTGCTGAGTTGACGGCTGTGGCGGCTGACAGTGGGCTCGTGCCGGTGGACAACGGGTTTTCTTTCGCGAATTTCCCGGCAACGGCGACGCAGGCGTGGTTCAACGAAAACGATCTGGTGACCATGTTCGGCGGGGCGGCGTGTGTCGACGGCGTGACCGTTCCGTGCGTTCCGACCGCCCAGGCAGCTCAATGGGCCCAAATGGTGAACGAAGCACGCATGTCGGGCCATTGCGAGGGTCTTGCGGTGCAGTCGGCGGTGCGCTTCACAGACGGTGCGACTCCGAAGACGGTGGAATTGCGCAACGAGGGCGACGTCACGCACGGCATCATGCGTGCGTTCGCGACGCAGTTCTTCCCTGAGGTGCAGAAGGCCTCGAACGAATGGGCGAAGAAGTCTCTGAACGACATTTTGAACGAACTGTCGCGTGGGTTCGCCGCCAAGGATGTCTCGTACACGATGGGTCTTTACACGCCGACCGGGGGTCATGCGGTGCTTCCGTATGCGATCGAATTCTCGGGCGAGAACCTGGCCGTGGTGAAGGTCTATGACTCGAACTGGCCGGGCATGGAGCGCTACGTCGTGATCGACCTAGCGGCTCAGACATGGTTCTTTTCGTTCTCGGCGTCTGACCCGCAGAAAGACGAGTGCGCATGGACCGGAAAGGCCGGCGATCTCGACATCGCGCCAATGTCGGCCCGTACCGAGGCGCAGTGCCCGTTCTGCGGTGATGACACCCAGGTGACCAAGAACGTGTTGTTGATCAGGTCGGCGTCGCTTGACTGGACCCTGAAGACGGCTGAAGGGACATTCTCGCCGGCTGATGCCACGGCTGTTCCCGACGACGTGAGGGCGCGGGCGATTCGTACTGCATCGTGCGAGGTCATTGTGCGGATTCCTGAGTTTGTTCTCTACACCGAGACCGACGAGTTTGAGCTGGAGCTGCCCGACACGGCGTCTGCGTATGTGTCGACACCTGATGCGGTGGTGAAGGTCGAGACTGACGGCAAGAAGACACGCAAGCCGATCGTGTTCAGCGACAAGCGCGTGAAGACCGACGACGAATCGACGGTGTTGACGGTGGCGTCTGACAATGCGGTGGCGCGCGTGGAGGTGCCCACGAGCGAGATCGTGGTGTCTGACAATCTGGTGACAGTCAACACGAACGAGGGAGACGTGGCGACCACGTCGGAGGCGCCGCAGATCGTGGTGACGACGGGCGGTGGCTCGTCTGCACCGGTGGCGAAACCTGTTGAGAATCTGGTGACGGTGGTGCCGGAGGTGAAACCCGAACTGGTTCCGGAGCAGGTGAAGCCGGGGCTCACCGAGACGACAGCTCGCGACCTGTCGAACGAGGCCTATGCAGCCTCGGTTGCGGCGACTCCGGTTGTGCCGGTGTCTGTGCCGCCGGTGACGACCACCACGGTGGCCGAACAGCGCAATGTGGCAGCACCAGCGGCGACCACGACGACGGTGCGGTCGACGACTACCACGCGTCCGGCTGTGACTACGACTACTCGACCGGGAGCCACGACGACTGTCGGGGCGACAACTCCAGTGACGGCAGTGGCCGTGACCACGACGACGGTGCAGTCGACGACTACGACGACCCGTGCAACAACGACGACCGTCTCACCGACCACGACCCGTGCGACGACAACAACCACCCAACCTGTGCCGCAGGCGACATTCAAGGTGGTGATGTCGTCGTCGAGTTCAACGCTTCGCATCGACATGGGCTCTTCAACTGACAGCTGGGATCAGCGCTATGGTGGCTGGAGTTGTTCGGGAAACGATTGCGACGGTGCAACCGCGTCAGTTCCGCTCGGGAACTACGTTTTTGTCAGAGTGCAGAACGCCTTCGGAGGGTACGTGAACTTCGGAGTGAACTTCGGTAGCAGTTACATTCAGAACAACGATATGTACTACGCGCCGACCGAGCAGCGTCGATGCGGGCCGAACTGGTCGAATTTCTCCAACAACACGTGCACCTTTTACGTCTTTCCGCCGTGACGAGTGACGCCGTATTTGGTCGTGTGAGTCTCAACTTTAGCGCTCGAGTGCGCTGAAGAACCGCGTGTAGAGCGGCATCCACGCTTTGTCGGGGACTCGTGGCAGGCCGGCAAGCGAGAGCATCGAGAGACCGGTCGGAATCGCGAGCAGGATCATCGCAAGTGAGTCGATGTCGATGTCGGGCGCGATCAACTTGTTCTTCTGCATCGCCGCGAGAATCGACTTGTACATCTCGAGGTGCGACTGAATGCCCTTGGTCAGCTTCTTGCGTGCTTTCGGGTCGCGCCACGCGGCGTAGTACGACTCGATCAGGAGCATCTGTGCATCGGTCGGGCCGCCATCTTTGTGGTTGCGTGGCACCAGGGCGGCGAGGCCGAACAAGGGGTTGTCGGCAAGTTCCGTCTTCGACAATGCATTGGCGTTGCTTGCGATCTGGCTCGTGAGTGCGTCTTCGAGAGCGGCCTGGAAGAGGTCTTCCTTGTTCTCGAACCAGGTGTAGACCGACCCGGCGGTCATGCCGGCGCGCTTGGCAATGTCGACCAGCTTTGCGCGCTCGAAACCGACCTTGGTGATCTCCTTGACGGCGGCGGCGAGGATCTTGTCCCGCGACGAGAGCGCCCACGGCCGGCGACGGCGACCGTTGACGGTCACGATGCGGTTCGGGTTTTCTTTCGCCACATCAGGAACACTAATTTCAAATTCCGTCGGCAACTCCAGCCAACGTGAGCGCCTCAGCGAGGGTCGACACGCGCTGCACCCGGATCTTTGCGTCTGTTTCTGGAGCGTTTGCCGGCACCAGAGCCTGTGCAAAACCGAGCCGTGATGCCTCATGCAACCGACGGGAAAGGTGCCCCACCTGGCGCACCTCACCGGCCAGTCCCACCTCGCCCATGACCACCAAATCTGCCGGCAGCGGCGTGTTCGTGGCCGCCGAGACCAGTGCGAGACAGAGTGCGAGGTCTGCTCCCGGTTCGGTGAGCCGAACGCCGCCCACGACCGAGGCAAACACCTCGTGCTGGGCGAGGCTCACCCGCGCGCGACGCTCGAGTACCGCGAGCAACATCGACAGTCGCGTCTGGTCGACGCCTTGTGCGCTGCGGCGCGGCGGCACGCCGCCAGACACCTGGTTGGTGAGCGCCTGCAACTCGACGAGCAACGGTCGCTGTCCTTCGATTGTCGGCACCACCACCGAGCCCGGCACACCGGTGCGGCGATCGGCGAGGAACAGCTTGCTCGCATCGGGAACACCGACAAGACCCTGTTCTCCCATCTCGAACAAGCCCAACTCGCTGGTCGGGCCAAAGCGATGTTTTGCCGCGCGCAGGAGGCGCAACGAGTGATGGCGCTCGCCCTCGAACGAGAGCACGGTGTCAACAACGTGCTCGAGCACGCGCGGCCCGGCGAGCCCGCCTTCTTTGGTGACGTGCCCGACCATGACGAGCGGCAGGTCGCGGCGCTTTGCCTCCTGCACAAGTCGGTGAGCGCAGCCGCGCACCTGCACCACTGAACCTGGCGCCGAGCCGAGTTCGGGGTCGACAACGGTTTGGATGGAGTCGATCACCACGAGCCGCGGCGCGATCTTGTCGATGGCCGCGATGATGTGCGGAAGATTCGTCTCGGGCAACAACCACAACTCGGGCGACACAGCACCCAGGCGGTCGGCACGGAGGCGCACTTGCTGCGCGCTCTCTTCGGCGGTCACGTAGAGCACGGGCCCGGCCGCGCATGCGAGCAGTTGAAGCAACAAGGTGCTCTTGCCGATTCCTGGTTCGCCGCCGAGCAAGGTGACAGACCCGGGCACGAGGCCGCCTCCCAGCACGCGGTCGAGTTCTGCGATGCCGGTGGCGGTGGGGTCGGAGGCGCGCGGGTCGACATCGCCGATGGGGCGCGCCTCACCCGGGGGAACGAGCGCGAGCCCGGTGGCGAGCGAGGCGCGGTCGTCGGGCCCTTCGACGTCTTCGACGAGCGAGTTCCACGCGCCGCACGAGAGGCACTTGCCCGACCACTTCGGGAACGAGGCCCCGCACTCGGTGCAGCGGTGGACGAGCTTCAGTTTTGCCACAGGCGCGACTCTAGATGCGGGGTGTGCGTGGGCGGTTCTTGACCCACACCGCCGCGAGAAGTGCGATCGTGGCGGCGATCCAGAGGGCCAGAAGAAAGCGCAGCACGCCCCGGCCGACACCTGCGACGGTGGCCGGCACGTCGACGTTCGTCACGCTCGTGGCGAGGTCGATTTCTGAGCCGTCCATGGGGACTCGCCACACAATCGTTCCGTCGCGCTCGAGACCGCTTGTCGAGTCGACTTTGCCGGGAATATCGGCGATGAATTCGATACCGATTGCTTCCCCGAGGTCGAGCCCGGCGTCTGACACCTCGCCTGCGAACGGCGCCCCACCCAGCAATTCGCGACCGCCCGCGTCGATGAACGCATCAAGCCCACCCGCAACGCGCAACGTGCCGGTGAGAGTCCAGACACTGTTGGTGTCTTTGCCGGCCCGGGCGAGTGCGAGCCCCTGGAGCGGACCGTTCTCGCCGTTCACCTGTGCCAGCACGGCCGTGGCCTCGGTGGGCGTGGCGAACGGCCGTGTGAGTGCGATTTGCAGGCCGCCGTCGTCGGTGGATTCTGGACCGTCGACCTTCCAGCCGGCGCGCGCGAGGTCGTCGGTGCGCACGTCGGCGGCGAGGTCAGGTTCGGCTGCGACGATCGCCGCATCGGCAACCACGTTGATGCGCACTTCGCCGCTGCCGTTGGGGTTGACCTTCAGCGTGACTGTTTGGTCGACGCGACACGACGCGAGCAGCACCGCCGCGGCGACTGCCGCCAAGATGCGACTTGTGCGCCGGAGCGCCGGAGCGCCCCGGTTCACTCGGTGGCCGCGGAGCCGCCGGTGAGTTCGCTCGGAGTCGGAACCACGAAGCCCTCAATGGCACGGAACACGATGTGTCGCGTGCCGGGGTTCTCGGGGTCGTCTTCGGCGTCGACCACGATGATCTGGCCGGCGGCGAACTGCTTGTAGAGGATCTTCTCGCTGAGGGCGTCCTCGACGTGGCGCTGAATCGCGCGACGAAGCGGTCGCGCACCGAGCTGCGGGTCGTACCCGATCTCGGCGAGCAGGTCCTTGGCCGCAGGGGTGATCTCGATGCCGAGACCCTGGCTCTCGAGCTGCGAGGCCAGGCGCTTCGTCATGAGATCGACCATCTGGATGATCTCTTCCTTGCCGTGCTCGTGGAAGACGATGATGTCGTCGACGCGGTTCAGGAACTCGGGACGGAAGTGCTGCTTGAGCGCGTCGGTCACCTTGTCTCTCATTCGCGCGTACGACATCGCCTCGTCGGCCTTGTTGAAGCCGACGTTCGCTTTGCGCAGGTCTGCCGTGCCGAGGTTCGAGGTCATGATCAGTACCGTGTTGCGGAAGTCGACGGTGCGACCCTGGCTGTCGGTGAGGCGTCCCTCTTCGAGAATCTGGAGCAGCGTGTTGAACACGTCGGGGTGGGCTTTTTCGATCTCGTCGAAGAGCACCACCGAGAACGGCTTGCGGCGCACGGCCTCGGTGAGCTGGCCACCCTCTTCGTAGCCCACGTACCCGGGGGGCGAACCGACGAGTCGGCTGACCGTGTGCTTCTCCATGTACTCGCTCATGTCGAGCGTGATGAGAGCCTGCTCGTCGCCGAACAGGAACTCGGCGAGAGTCTTGGCGAGCTCGGTCTTTCCGACGCCGGTCGGGCCGAGGAAGATGAACGAACCACTCGGGCGGCGCGGGTCTTTCAGACCGGCGCGCGTGCGGCGGATGCTCTGCGACACGGCCTTCACCGCGTCTTCCTGGCCGATGTAGCGCTTGCGAAGTTCGGTCTCCATGTTGAGGAGTTTCTGCGTCTCTTCCTCGGTGAGCTTGTACACCGGGATTCCGGTCCAGATGGAGAGCACCTCGGCGATGGCTTCCTCGTCGACTTCGTCGAACAGGCTGACGCCCTGGGCGCGAATGTCGGCCTCTTTCTGAGTCTTTTCCTCGAGAAGCGAACGCTCCTGGTCGCGCAGGCGGCCGGCCTCTTCGAAGCGCTGTTCTTCGATGGCCTTCTTCTTTGCGTCCTGCACCTCGGCGATGCGGTTCTCGATGTCTTTCAGGTCGGGCGGGGTCTGCATGCGCTTGATGCGCAGGCGCGACCCGGCCTCGTCGATGAGATCGATCGCCTTGTCGGGCAGGTGACGGTCGGAGATGTAGCGGTCGGCGAGGTTCGCGGCTGCGACGATCGCCTGATCGGTGATCGTGACGCGGTGATGCGACTCGTACTTGTCGCGCACGCCCTTCAAGATCTCGATGGTGTGGGCGACCGTGGGCTCTTCCACCTTCACCGGCTGGAAGCGGCGCTCGAGAGCAGGGTCCTTCTCCAAGTGCTTGCGGTATTCGTCGGTGGTGGTCGCACCGATCGTCTGCAGTTCGCCGCGCGCGAGCATCGGCTTCAAGATGCTGGCCGCGTCGATGGCACCTTCGGCGGCGCCGGCACCGACGAGCGTGTGGATTTCGTCGATGAAGAGAATGATGTCGCCGCGCGTCTTGATCTCTTTGAGGACCTTCTTCAGGCGCTCTTCGAAGTCGCCGCGGTATCGCGAGCCGGCAACGAGAGCGCCGAGGTCGAGCGTGTAGAGCTGCTTGTCGCGCAGCGTCTCAGGAATGTCGTTCGACACGATGCGCTGAGCGAGACCTTCGACGATCGCCGTCTTGCCGACGCCTGGCTCGCCGATGAGGACCGGGTTGTTCTTTGTGCGGCGCGAGAGGATCTGCATCACGCGCTCGAGTTCACGCTGACGACCGATGACCGGGTCGAGCTTCTTGTCGCGCGCGAGCTGGGTGAGGTTGCGGCCGAACTGGTCGAGAATCTGGCTCGAGCCCTTATCGCCGGCTTCTTCCTTCGACGACTCGCGACCGCCGGAGGCGGCCTCGGTGCGACCGGCCGGGCCCTGGTAGCCCGACAGAAGCTGAATGACCTGCTGGCGGACCTTGGCGAGGTCGGCGCCGAGCTTCACGAGCACCTGGGTTGCGACGCCTTCGCCCTCACGCAACAGACCGAGAAGAATGTGTTCGGTGCCGATGTAGTTGTGGCCGAGCTGCAGCGCCTCGCGGAGTGAGAGCTCGAGAACTTTCTTCGCGCGCGGAGTGAACGGAATGTGGCCGGACGGCGACGAACCACCCTGACCGATGATCTCTTCAACCTGTGCGCGCACTGCTTCGAGCGAGATGTTGAGCGACTCGAGTGCCTTCGCGGCGACGCCTTCACCTTCATGGATGAGACCAAGGAGGATGTGCTCGGTGCCGATGTAGGAGTGGTTGAGCAGCCGCGCCTCTTCTTGGGCGAGAACAACCACCCTGCGGGCCCTGTCTGTGAAGCGCTCGAACAATGTGACCACCCCGTTCGGAGTCGGCGAATACGTGATGCAAAGTGTACCGGGGGAGGGTGTCCAGGCAGTTTGGGGGGCGTAGCCTCTGCCCTGTGACCGTTTCACCCCTGCTGGGGTTGCCGACCATGTCGAGCGACCGGGAGCGCGTGGAACAGGCCCTCCTTGATGCCGTCCGGACCCCCGATGCATACCTCACGGAGATTGCCTCGCACCTGATCTCTGCAGGGGGCAAACGTCTGCGACCGGTGTTCACATTGGTTGCATCGCAAGTCGGTTCCGACGGCCCTGCGTCTGACGATGCCGTGCAGGGCGGCATCGCGTGCGAACTGGTGCACCTCGGCTCGCTGTATCACGACGACGTGATGGACGAAGCCACCACGCGCCGCGGCGTCGACACCGTGAACGCAAAGTGGGGAAACCTGCAGGCGATTCTCGCGGGAGACTTCCTGTTGGCGCGTGCGTCAGAGATCGCCGCCTCGCTCGGCACCGAGGTCGCGGGTTTGCTGGCGCGCACCATCGGGCGACTCTGCGAGGGGCAGATCGAAGAGTTGCGCCACACGTACAACGTCGGCCGTCCCGTCGACAGTTATCTCGCCTCGATCGACGGCAAGACGGCGTCGTTGTACTCGACGGCGGCGCGCATTGGCGGTCTCGTTGCCGGGCACGACCGCTCGGTCGTGGAAGCGCTGACCGGGTTCGGCACCGCGTACGGCATGGTGTTCCAGATCGTCGATGACGTGCTCGACCTGACCGCAACCGACGAAGAACTCGGCAAGCCCGCCGGGCACGACGTGGTCGAAGGCGTGTACACGCTTCCCGTTCTGCACACGCTGGCCTCGGGCGGAACGGCCGCGAGCGAACTGTCGTCGATGCTCGGTCGCCCGCTCGATCTCGCCGAGCGCGACAAGGTGCTCGACATCGTGCGTTCGAACGGTGGAGTGCCGGCGGCGATTGCGCGCGCGAAAGACTTTGTCGTCGAGGCCGAGCGAGCGTGCGATGCACTGCCAGGAGGCAGCACGGTCAACGCGATGCGCGAAGCGACCGCGGCGTTGCTCGACAGCGTCAGCGCCTAGAACGAACAAGGCCCGCCGGTGCGGTTGCACCAGCGGGCCTTGCTGAAAGTCGGCTCAGCCGGCAGGGAAGACGAGGATTTCCACTCGGCGGTTCTTTGCCTGGAACTTCTCGGCTTTCTTCGTCGAGACAGGGTCTTGCGATCCCATCGCGATGATGCTGATCGGGTTCTTCGCCCCGGCCTTGATGAGTGCCCGCTTGACAGCGGCTGCACGGTTCAACGAGATCCGCTTGTTCGAGATTTCGTTTCCGTAGAGGTTCGCGGCGTGGCCAACGACCACGATGCGTCCGGCTCCTTTTGCCGTTGCGGCAAGTGTTTTGATCTCAGCCAGAGTCGACTTCGACAGTGCGGAGCTCGTCGCCTTGAACGAAATAGCCTTCTGTTCCGAGAGCTCGGTACCAGTGGTCACGGACTTCGCTGTGACTCTCGTGTTGACGGTTCGAAGGACGGTGTTCGTCTTGCGCTCAATGACACGAACGGTGCAAGTTCCAGCGGCCGTGTAGAGGACGCTCGTGGTCAATGTGACGCACTTCGTCGGGGTGATACTCGCGAGGCGGGCAGTCTTGGCCTGCCTCGCAGACAGGAGCGAGATGGCGCTGTTGACTCGAGCCTTCTTGACTCCCTTGGTGTACACCTTGGCGTCGATACGGCCGGAGATGGTTCCGCCGGCTTCATCTGCCGACTCTTTGTCGCTCTGGCCGGCAACAAAGGGCTTCTCGCCCTTGAACGCGTTGCCGCCGGTGTCGTTCGTTGCGCCACCGGTGCCGCTTCCGCCTTCGCCGCCGCCGGTTGCACTGGCGACCGTCTCCCAGATTGCGGCGACAACCCCAGCGGCCTGCGAGCCGTTCTCAGGTCGAGATTTGAGGACAGCCGGCTGACCCTTCGAGGTGACGAAATACGACTGGCTGGACGACCCGTCGCACGTCTGGGCGTACGTCATGGTGGAAGTCAACGCCGAGCCGAGACCCGACGTACCGAATGTCGTCACGAGGTCTCCGGTCTTGGTGGAGAAGATAAAGGGGGCGATTTCCTCCGTGTTCGTCCCTGTATCGCTGCACGAGAAGTTGTTCGCGCTGAAGCGGCTCGTGAAGCCGACGAAGTACACCTCGTCCAGGGTCGTGATCATTCCGTAGAGGTTGTACCGAATCGCGTACGAAGTTCCGCCGACAGTCACCGAATTCGGCACAGAAAGAATCTTGCGACCGTTCGTGCCGAACGTTGCGTCGAGGGCTCCGTCCTTCACGCGAATCGCCGTGTACGTCTGTCCTGATTCCGAGAAATCTGTCGCGATTGCCAACCAGCGACCAGCCGGGTCGATCACCCAGCGCTGCACCCACAACGGGGAGGTCGTGGTCTCGGTGTACACGGCGCTGAAGATGCCGTTCGCTGCCACGGAATAGAGGGTCGACTCAAACGACGTGGGCCCCGAATTTCCCGGGTTGCATCCGTCATATGAGGTCCACCCGGCGCTCGACGACCACGACGGCAAGGTGGTGTTTCGGGCTGTCGTCGACACCGGGATCAATGTGTACGTCTTCGTTGACGTCATTGATGTGATGCCAAGGTCGGTCGTCGATGATGCCGGCGAGAACTGACTGCAGTAGTTCGTGGCGGTGTTCACCATCATTCGTCCAGCCGTTCCGATGCTGGTGTCCAGCTCAAACCCGTTCGCACCGACCTTCACGGCGATGTAATGCTGGTACTCGTACTCAATCAGTGCACCCGAGCGATTGTTGATCCACCCGCCGTTTGCGTCGATTGCGGTGGTGTAACTGCACCGGACGGTCATGAACAATGAACCGTTCGGGAACATGAACGACGAATACGACTCGACGTAGCCGTAGCTGAGATTCGCAGTGTTCACCGATGAGCCATAAACAGACGTGCACTCACTTCTGTCAAGGTCCTGTGCGGCGATGCCGAGAGTCTGGAAGTCGGCGTCGTACGCCGCTCTGTCCGAGCCGCTTCCAGAACTGGACATACGCAAATTTGTCGACGACGCAATGGCTCCTGTGGCCAAGTCACCGTAGATGTATGTCACGACGGTGTGCGTGTTGGTGGCCTGTCTGGTCGTGTTGATGCTGACGATGTACTTGTTGGATACCTCGTTGTAGATGATCGAGTTGATCCGGCTGCAACCGTTTGAGTACTGAACGGAACAAGTAGCAGGAGGGGCTACACCGAGATCGACCACTCCGTTTGTGCCGAACGTTGTGTCGAGCGAGTAGTCGGATTTCAGTTGCCAAAGGTGCCAGTTCGATGTCGTCGATGACATATCGCGTCCGGCCACGATGAATTCGCCGGTTCGACTGAGACGAGTGATTCGAGAAATGGTGAGGTTTGCCGGGGACGATGGGATTGCCGAGGTCAGGGTTGTCTCAACTTTGTCGCCGGGTGCGGCAGACACTTGAACAGGTGAAATTGTCACCGTTCCGAGTGTCGACAGGACCAGCGCCGCGACGGATAGCCAACGTTTCATTGGTGGAACTCCTTTGTTTTGCACAAGAAGTTTAGTCTAGACCAAATGTCGGAAAGGAAAGTGGAGGCTATGAGAGAGTGTCTGAGGCGGCCAGACCGCTGAGCGCGGCTCCCTCCATGCGCGGGCCGGCGAAGGCGTCACCGGCGAGCACGAGTGAACCTGTCTCGTGCACCCAGCAGGCATCCGGCCACGCACGCTGCGGCGTCGCAAAGCGCCACTTCTTCGGCTGACTCTCGACGACGCGCGCATCGCCCAGCCAGGGTTGTGCCGCAGCGAGAAGGAGCGCGTGGATCTCGTCGTTCGGGCGGTCGAAGTGTTCGAGGCTCCATGTGGGGTTTGCGTGGAAGGTGAGCGCGTGCACACCGCTCACACCTTTTGCGTGGTTGTCGGCAATGAACGAGAACACGCTGTCCGGGTCTTGCATGCCGCCAGGAGCCGGGATGTTGTGGCGGTTCGAGTCGACCAATGCGAGCAGGCCGAGCGTGCGGGCGTAGTCGATCGTGCGCAAGTCGTCTGGCATCTCGAGCCCGGCTGAGAACATGAGCGAGAACGACTGAGGCAACGGTGCCGTCAGCACCACCGCGTCGGCACTGTGTTGCGCACCGTCGTCGGTGGTGAGACTCCACTCAGCACCCTTCTGTTCGAGTGAGAACGCGAGATGCGACGTGCGCACATCGAGTCCGCGTGCGAGGTGTTTCGCGATGCCCGTCATGCCGGCAGAGCCGACATATCTCGGGTGACCGTCGTCGCCGGAGAAACCCCTGCACCATTCGTGTGCGACGCCGTCTGCAACCCACGAGTCGACCATTGTGGCGAACTCGTCGGAGCGCACGGTGAAGAACTGTGCACCGTGGTCGAGCACCGCGTCGCCGATGCGCCGTGTCGCGAGCCGTCCTCCGACGCCGCGTCCCTTGTCGAGCACGGTGACATCGTGACCTGCGGCTGTGAGGGTTCGCGCGGCGACGAGACCCGAGAGCCCGGCACCGACGATGAGAATGCGCCGCGGCACAGTCAGAGCGCCTCTGCGGCGGCGTGTCCGTGCGGCAGGAAGACACGCTCGGCACGGCGCAAGAAGTCGAGGAGAATGCGGTTGAACGTGGTGGCGTGTTCGATGATCAGCCCGTGGGCGCCGCCGCTGATGACGACCAGTTCAGCCGTCGGAATGAGTGAGGCGATCTCTTCGGCGTCGCCGCGCGGGGTCAAGATGTCCTGGTTGCCGACCACCACGAGAGTCGGGCACGCGATCTTGGCGAGTTCGTCGTGAAGTTCGGTGCCGGGCGTGCGAAGGATCGCCCTCACCTGTGACACGAACGCCCCGGCCGGGTTGAACAACTGCAACGGCCCGAGCCAGCCGAGCGCCGGTACGAGACGGCGGAACGAACGCGGGCCGATCATCCAGCGCGCGGCTTCCTTGCCGAGCGAGGTCATGCCGTCGGCCGCGGCGGTCTCTGCCCACGAGGCCAGCAGTTCCTCGCGCCACTCGTGGTTGCGGCATGCGGTTGCCACCAGTGTCAGCGACCTCACACGGTTCGGGTGCTTCAGCGCCACGATCTGGCTGATCGCACCGCCCATCGACAGTCCGACCACATGTGCCGACTCGACACCTGCATTGTCGAGCACGACGATCACGTCGTCTGCCATCTGCTCGAGGTCGTAGGTGCCGTCGGGCTTGTCGCTGCGGCCGGCACCGCGGTTGTCGAGTGCGATCGTGCGCCATTTGAGGGCCAACGCCGCGCGCTGCAGATTCCACGAGTTCTTCTCGGCACCGAGTCCCTGCACGAGCACCACGGGCGGGTTCTTCTTGAACCCGGTCGCCTCGTAGTGGATTCGCACGCCGTCAGACGCGGTTGCCCAGGGCATCAGGCCACCTGCACCCGGGCCGGCACGCGCTCGACGCTCGGCCACATGTAGAGACGCTCGATCACCTCGGTCGTCGAGTGCGCGGGTGCGAAACGCAGAAGGTGTGCCGCTTCGTTGCTGGCGGCGAGACGCCCGTGGCTGATGAGGTCGGCGACATGGTCGGGCACCGGAGCACCGGCGGCCGATGCGACTGCGCGCGCGATGCTCCACCCGGGGCCGAATGTCGGCACCGGCACGCGCTTTCCGATGGTGGTCGCACGAAGCATCGAAATTGCGCCGTTCGCGACAATGTTGACGGTTCCGTCGGCGTCGCGCTCGGCGGCCTGCACGAACGCCGTCGCTGCGTCTCGATCCTCGACCACACAGAACACGGGGTTGCGCGCGCCGTGGTACGGCACGACCGGCAGCCGCAATATGCGCCCGAGCGGGCTCGGCACGTGCGCACCGAGCACCGGCGCGAGACGCAGCGTGCACACGTTCACGCCGCGGGCGGTGCGCAACTCGACTGCCTGCGACTCGATGACAGAGCACATGCGCCCGTACACGGTGTCGGGTGCGACCGGTGTCGACTCGACGGCGATGCGCGGCGAGTGCGCGGCCGCACCGTAGATCTCGATGCCAGAGCGCACCGCCACGGTCTCGAGAGACTCTGCGCTGTGGGCGGCATCGAACACGGCTTTCGCGACGGTCTCGGTGTGGTGGCGGGCCTCGTCGGTGGCGAGACGGGCATGCGGCTCCCAGACACCGACGTGCAAGATGAGGTGCGGATTGAACGACTCCACCAGATCGGAGATGCGGTCGCGCTCGTCGGCGCCGACGCGCACGAAGCGCGAGCGACGCAGGAGCCGCCGCGGCGGGTCGACGTCGAACCCGAGGATGTCGCCTGCCCAGTCGCTTGCCTCGACCAACGAGGCGACGAGCGAACCGAGTTCTCCGCCCATTCCGGTGACGAGGACGCGACGACCTCTCATGCAGTGAACGGTAATGGCACGCGCCGCAACTTCACCCGGTGTGGGATCAGCGCAACTCGTGGACTCCCAGGATCAACTCGCGCGCCCAGGTGTCGAGCTGGCGGCCACCGATGCGCTCGGTGATGATGATTGCCTGCGACGGATCGTCGACCATTCCGCTCCAGCGGATGTATCCGCCGACGATGCCGAGAATGCGGTCGCCGACTTCTTCGCAGTGCAGCATCAGTTTCTGGTTGCGCGAGAGAAGGTCGTGCAGTTCGGGGTAGAAGGCCCGCAGGAACAATTCCTGGTCGTCGGTGCCGCCGTACGGGCGGTGCCGATAGGGCATGTTCAGCTCGTCGTAGGCGTGCAGGTTGTGGGGGGCTGCGATCATCGAAATGACGAGGTCGAACTGGTTCTCGCGCAGCCAGATGATCTCCTCCTGGCGGCGAACCCGGCGGTGGTTGTCGCCGTAGCCCCCGGGGCGCTCGCAGATGGCCAGCTTGTCCTTGATCACCCAGGTGAAGTTCCTCGGGGTGATGCCGAGGGCCCATTTTCCGCGCAATTTCGGGGGCATCGGGTCTCCAGTCGGCGTTGAGGTCAAAATTCCTGCCCAATAAATTTACCTCACTTATTGGATGGAGAGTCTCTGTTTGCTCCTTCTAATTTGCCGCCCTCGACCCACGTCGCACGCCGGAACCTCACCCCGGGCCACCGCCAGAACCCGGTCGATGGTGGCCAAATCGGGCGGCAGGGGGTCGGCCAGCCACTTCCTCACGGCTCGGCGGGCGAGAGGCGGCGGGGCAGAGGAAAGGGCGAGTGCATCTGTGGGGTCGAGGGCTGCGGCGAGCGACTCGAGCAGGTCGTCGTCGTCGCGCAGCAGGCCGGCGTTGCGCACCAGCACTGGAACGGGGTCGCGCCGCGAGATGTCGGTGATGAGGGGCAACAACTCGTTGCGCACGCGATTGCGAAGGAAGCGCGGGTCGCGGTTCGTCTCGTCGTCGACGATGTCAATCTGTTCGTCGCGACACAGCGCGTGTGTGTCTGCTCGCCGCAGCGCGAGCAGCGGACGCCGCATCCCGGGGCGCATCGCGGCCAGTCCGCGCGCCGACGACCCGCGCAGCAGATTGATCAGCACGGTCTCTGCCTGGTCGTCTGCGGTGTGGGCCGTCATGGCATCGTCGGGCAGTGCCGCATAGCGGGCATCGCGCGCACGGGCTTCGAGGTTCGGTCCGTCGCCGACTTGGACGGTGTGCACGACGAGGTCGATGCCGAGGCGATCGGTGAGACGGGCAACAACAGTTGCATCGTTCGCTGACGTCGGGCGCAGGCCGTGGTCGACGTGATGAGCGGTGACGACGAGCCCTGCCTCACGTGCGAGAACAAGGAGAGCCATCGAGTCGGCGCCGCCCGAGACGGCGCAGTTCACCGGGGTGCCCGGGGCGGGAAAAACGCAGCGGGCGAGAAGGTCGCCCGCGTGCACGGGCCTACTTCTTGGCCTGTATGCGGCGCTGACGACGGTTCGGGTACTTGGTGGCGCTCACCTTCGCCACATAGCCGATCACGCCCTGCAACACAGCGCCAACGGCCGCGAAGAGGAGGGCGATTCCGAGCCAGTAGTGCCAAACCTGACCTGCGATCATGGCTCAAATGGTAGCCAGTGAGCCTGCCAACCCGGGCATTCGTGCTTGATTCAGGGAGTGGTCTCCCGTGCGGTTCAGACGGCAGAGTCGCCGAGGAGTTTCGGGTCGAAGCACGACTTCAGGCGGTCAATGAAGCCGGGGTCCATCTCCTCGCGGAGCGTCTTGGTGCGCACCAGGCGGCGCAGTTCGTCGTGGAGTTCGTAGGCGCCCTGGCAGTCGGAGCAGGTCTTCAGGTGCGCGATGATGTCGTCCGCTCGACCGGTCGGCAGCTCGCCGTCGAGGAAGATCTGCAGTTCTCTGATTGTTTCGTTGCAATCGGCCATGGGTGGTGTCTCGTCGTGTCGGGGTGGTGGTCTGTCGAGTCGTCGAATGGTCGGGATGGTCAGTGGCTCGGTTCGCCTCCGAGCAGGGCTTCGTCGACGAGGCCTCTTTCTTTGGCGTAGCCGTACAACAACTTCTGCAGGGCTTTTCTTCCCCGGTGCAGCCGTGACATGACGGTGCCGATCGGGACGTCCAGAATCTCGGCGATCTCCTTGTAGGAGAAGCCGTCGACGTCGGAGAGCACCACCGGCAGGCGGAACATGTCGGGCAATTCCTCGAGCGCGAGGCGCACTTCGTCGTCAGTGAAGAGCTCCATCATCTGGTCTTCGGCAGACGACGACATCTTCGACTGGTCGAAGGCGCCCATGCGCCGGTAGAGGTAGAGCTCTTCGACCTCGTCGAGTTCGGTTTCCTGCGGCCGCCGCTGCTTGGCGTTGTAGCGGTTGATGTAGGTGTTGGTGAGGATGCGGAACAGCCAGGCCCTCAGGTTCGTGCCCTGCTGGTACGAGTCGAATGCGCGCCAGGCCTTGATAAACGTCTCTTGCATGAGGTCCTCTGCGTCGGCACGGTTGCGCGTCATGCGCATGGCGGTGGCGAACAGTTGAGGGGCGTGCGACATCGCATCGACCGTGAAGTCTTCCCTCGTTGCTGTCATTGCCTGTCCCGTGTTTTGTGTGGTGCGGAGTGCCGATGCGCCGCTGCGGCGTGCGTCAGCGACGCGAGCGCGAACGCTCTTTGACGACCTCGTCGAGCGCGGTCACAAAGTGTTCGAGCGTGTCGGCCAGTCTCTCACGATCTTCGGAGGGGAATTTCGCGATGATGTCGATGATCATCGCGCGCCGGCGCTGCACCACCTCTGCGTGGATGCGGCGTCCCTTCTCGGTCGGCACGACGGTCACGACGCGGGCGTCGGTGTCGCCCGGAGTTCGTTCGGCGAGGCCGTCCTTGATGAGGCGCTGCACCGCTCGGGTGGCTGTGCTCGGGTCGATGCGCAGGCGCTCGGCCAACTCGCCCATGCGCTCGCCTTCTTCGAGAATGATGACGTCGAGGGCGTCCATCTGCCCCGGTTCGAGGGCGCTGCCGCCGACGCCGTACATGAGGTCCCGCACTGCTCCGGCCGTCGCGCCGCGTCGAATCTCGCGCCACGCGTAGCCGACCCTGCGCACCACGTCCGGAGTGGTGATCTGGTCGTCTGTGGCGCGAGCCTGACCTGGTGGGGTGGTCTCATTCGTCACGCTCATTAGGGTAGCCACATGGCCGAGGGGGATGATCATCGGGAGCGCGTTCCCACTCCGCTCGAAGCATTGCGCGTTATGGCGACGCAACAAACAATGATCACCGAAACGTTGCGACACGTGGAGATGTACACGCGAGAGGGATTGTTGTCACTGTTGTGGCACGAACCCGCGGGCAGTGCGCGCGATGTCGCAGTGGTGATGGGTGGAGGAGCAATGGGCGGAGTTCTCGGCCCCGGAGAGAGTCTGTTCCATGTTCTCGGTGACAGGTTGTCGGAAGTGGGTGTTCCCGCATTGCGAGTCGGGTGGCGTGCGCCGAACGATCTCGATTCCTGTTGCCTCGACATGGCGGCGGCCGTGCAGTTGGCGGTGGGAAGCGGCGCAGAAAAGGTCGTGACTGTCGGGCACAGTTTCGGCGGTGCTGTCGCAGTGCGTGTCGCTGTCGGATTGCCCGAGATGGTCTCCGGCGTCGTCACGTATGCGACGCAGTCGGCGGGGTGCGAAGTGGCAGGCGGTCTGATGGGCCGACCGCTGCTCATGTTCCACGGCGACAACGATTCGATTCTCCCTGCCGAGGCGAGCGAGGTTGTGCGTGCGATGGCCGGCGGCGGAGACCTTCGCATCATGCACGGCGACGATCATCTGCTCGCGAAGAGCCACGAGGTGTTGCTCGCAGCGACACTCGCATGGATCGACGGGGTGTTTGCATCGTGAACCCAGAGCTTGAGTCACGCGCGCCGAAGAACGTAGTGGTCGTGTTGCTCGACAGTCTGAACCGGCACGATCTCGGGTGTTACGGCGCGGGGGAATTCGACACCCCGAACATCTCGCGTCTCGCGGCGCGGTCGGTGCGGTTCACGAACCACCACACAGGGTCACTGCCGTGCATTCCCGCCAGACATGACATCTTGGTGGGGGCGTGGGACTTCCTCTGGAAACCGTGGGGATCGATCGAGTTGTGGGAGGAGTCGATCACTGCCGCGCTTCGGCGTGCGGGAGTGGTGACGCAACTGGTGACCGATCACCCGCATCTTTTCGAAGTGGGTGGCGAGAACTACCACACTGATTTCACCGCATGGGAGTACGAACGCGGCCACGAGAGCGACCCGTGGCGCACCCGGCCCGATGCGAGCTGGCTCGGTGCGCCCGACTACGGGCGCGGCCACACGCACTACGACAACTCGCGCGGGTGGTTCACAGACGAGAGCGACTTTCCGGGGCCGCGCACGATGCGCGCGGCCGCCGAGTGGTTGTCGCGCCATGCCCCTGTTCATCGCGCACGCGGCGAGCGGTTCATGCTGTTCGTCGACGAGTTCGACCCGCACGAGCCGTTCGACACTCCCGAACCGTGGGCACGTCGGTACGACGAGTCGTGGGAAGGCCCTCATCTCGTGTGGCCGCCGTATGCGGTCGATGCCCGCAAGAACGGAATTCTCGACGAACGCGACGCACGACAGATTCGCGCGCAGTACGGCGGCAAGGTGTCGATGATCGACCACTGGTTGGGACGCGTGCTCGACGTGCTCGACGAGACGAACGCATGGGACGACACGGCAGTGATCCTGTGCACCGATCACGGGCACTATCTCGGTGATCTCGATGCACACGGTCGCGACTTGTGGGGAAAACCCGCGGTTCCCGTCTACAAAGCCCTCGGGCACATTCCGATGATGGTCGCTTGGCCCGGTGTTGCGGCCGGCACGTGCGAGGCGTTGACGACGTCAACCGACATCCATGCGACTCTCGCCGACGTGTTCGGCGCAGAAGTGCGACACACGGCTCATGGCCGCTCGCTTGCACCGTTGCTGTCTGGCGAGGTGGCGCGCATCCGTGACTGGGTGTTGACCGGTGTGTGGGGTCGCGAGGTGCAGGTGGTGACCGACCAGTTTCGCTACACGCGCGGACCGACGGGTTCGAACGCTCCGTTGTCGATGTGGTCGAACCGGTGGAGCACGATGCCGATCGCGGCGATGCCCGACTACAAGATGCCGACGCCCGACGAGCGCGCGATACTCGACCGCATGCCGGGCAGCACGGTGCCGGTGATTCGGCAGCCGTTCAGAGAGGGCGATCTGCTGCCGTTCTGGGCGATGGCGCGCTCGTACGACACGTTGTTGTTCGACCGCGCCGAAGACCCGGGCGAGACGACGGACCGCACGGCAAGTGCACTGGCCGATGATGCCGAAGAACTGCTGAGGAGCGCACTGTTGGAGGTGGAGGCGCCGAGCGACCACCTCGAGCGCCTCGGTCTCTCGTGACGCATCACGTCTCGGTTGCGTCACCCCACGGGCAGTGGCGGCACCCGTTGTCGCAGCAGTAGCCGCGGTGGCGCAGGTAGAGCGCCGTCATGACGAGCAACCCCGAGTGCGGGTCGATGTAGTGGTCGAGTCCGGCAGCGACCGCCTGGTCGTGCGCCGCCTGTGCCACGGGGGAGACCGGCGTGCTCATCGCGGCGACGCGGGTGTCACTTGACGCCGAGTGCGTCGAGGGTCGTCTGGTCGACGATGCCGCTGCGACGCAGGTCTTTGTCTCTCTGGAACAACGCGACTGCTCGCACGGTGCCGGGGCCGTTGAAGCCGTCGACTTGCACCGGGTAGCCGGCGTCGCGCAGTGCGCGCTGAATCTTTCGCACCAACGGTCCCGAGTCACACGGTTCGATTGGCAGAAATTCGTTCGGTGTCCACCCGTCGCACTTCGTCGACAAGATGCGACTGATCGCCTCGTCGGAGAGAGGACAATTGGTCTCGTCTACCCACTTCGGGTCTGCGTTCAGCGGCCAGATCACGCACGCGATGTTCGATGGTGGCAGCTCGGCGTCCGTCGCGAGACCGACGTCCGGCACGTAGCAGCGTCGGCGCTTCTCAGTGAGCGGTCTGTCGAGATAGCACGTCGCGGTGTTGACCCAGCTGCCGCCGCGCAAGTTGAACACGCGGGTGTCAGTGCAGCCGTCGGGCCCGCACTTCCAGGTGTCGGTGTCGAATGAACCCAGGGCCCAGGTCTGCGTGCAGCGCAACATGCGCATGCGCTTGCCGTACTGGGCCGCGATGTCGGCCGTGGGACACTCGGCGAGCGCTTCGTCGGGGGGAAGCGTCGTGGTCGTAGTGGTCGGTGCGGCGGTGGTTGCCGGTGCGGCAGTTGTCGTCGCCTCACCGGTGGTCGAAGACGGAACGACATCAGACGAGCCTGAACACCCCACGATCAGCGCGAGAAAGACGACAACGACGGACCGTTTCACTCTCGCAGAGCCTACGACCGGACCGGCACCCCGTCGAGGGGAGCCGAGCCGGTGGCCGAGCCTTCGGGGTCAGCGAACGACGACGCGTAGCTGGCGGTTGAGGGCCGTCTTGCCTTTTCCGCCCATGACGCGCACGATGCACGTGGCCGCCTACTTGGGGGCGGTGAGACGTTCTTCGTCGCGTTCAAGCGACATCCATCGCGCACCGACCGCGTTGGCTTTGCCTTGCCGAACTTGACGTTGTATCGATAGTTGTCGGTGTGTCTGCCGATGACTTGCATATTTGCCAGTGTTTGCGCGGTGTTCACCGCGTCGATCTGCATTGAAACACTGAACAGAACTAAGGTTTTTCGCTCATGGGTTCATTTCACGCGGTCGCGGGCACCGGACGCATGGGAACCTCGTACATCGCAGAGTCTCTCGACACTCTTCCGGGGATCGCGGCCCTGCATGAGGGTCACCGTCGAAATGACGACGGGGCAGACGTCTTGCCGATGGTCAACCTTCAGCACCTCGCTGCGTATCGAAACGTCGACGCCGCCGACCGCGTCGTGGCGGAACTGCGGAGCGGGCAGGTCGTCGAGGCGGCCGCGCAGGCCACCGACTCCGATGTTCTCATAGACGTTGCGTATTACAACGCAGTTCTGGCCCGTGCGCTCCTTGACCACCATTCCGGCCTGAAGCTCGTGGCTCTCATTCGTGATTGCGAGTCATTCGTGCGGTCGGCGACGTGGATCGAGGGAACCGACCCGATGCCCGTCGGCTGGCCCGACCCAGACAAATCACTCGATGCGCGAGAAAAGTTCATCTCACTCGGCAGAATTCGTCCACTCGCCGGTGACGACAAGGCCCAGTGGTCGTCGTGGCGCGCGATTCAACGAAACATTTGGCTCTGGCGGGAAACCAACTCGGTCATGTTGTCGGCGATGGCGGGCAGACGGGAACGATGCCTGCTTCTCAACTTCGGCCGTTTTGCGGCCGATTCACGCGCCGCGATGCGCCGAATTGCTGAATGGCTCGCACCTGAGGCGTTGACACGCGCCGACAACGTCGGGGAGTGGCCTCTCTCGGAAGGGTCGCAGCCGCGCCGCAATGCTCGTCAGGGTACGTATCAGGTCGGACCGTCATGTGAATGGACTGCGGAAGAAAGAGAGATGCTTCGATCGGCAGAGAACGACATCGAGACATTGTTGGAGGTTTGCGGTGGATTCGACTGAAGCAAGAGTCGTCGAGGCGATCAAGAGCATCATTGCCGATCACGGAAAAGATCCTGACGAGATAGATGCACGATCGACGATGGGTGAACCCCGTTCGTGGGATTCGATGGTGTTCGTCGAGATCTTCGAGAGGATCGGAGCCGAGTTCAATCTCGACTTGAGCGACGACGATGCTGTTCACTTCATGTCGGTCGCCGAGATCGTCGAGTTCATCAACTCGAATTGATGATTGTTCTCGGCGATCTCATCGGACGCGGTCTGACGCGACAGGGTGCCGTCGATCCATTCGAGGGCGCCATTGGCGACGAACGTCGCTCGGTCACTTCAGCCGAGTCAATGGCGATGTTGCGGGCGTTGACAGCAAGACTCGACGGTGCAAGTCGGGTCGGGGTGTTCTCGAACCACCGTGTCGAGACCTACCTCGCTGCTGTTGCCTCGGCGATGTCACGGGCAACTTTTGCCCCCCTGAACCCTTCATTTCCCGCCGCCAGGCTGCGCCGCGTCGTCGAGCTCGCGGATCTCGATGTGATCGTGTGCGATTCATCGACGGTGGCCCAGTGCGAGGAGCTGTTCGCCGGAGTTTCCGTGGTCAATGTGACCGACGTCGTCGCCAGTGTGGTGCCTGACGATTCGGACGCGGCGTGGATGGAGGTGCAGTTGACCGACGAGGTCGACGAGGGCGCCATTGCCTACCTCATGTTCACGTCGGGTTCCACGGGAGATCCGAAGGGAGTACCCGTGTCGTACGGAAGTCTCGCCGCGTATCTCCGCGGGATCACCGAGCTGGTCGGAATTCCGAAGGGTCTGCGCCACAGCCAGTTCTTCGACCTGAGCTTCGACCTGTCGATGCACGACATCTTCGTTTCTCGAGTTCTCGACGGCACGTTGGTGGCACCAAAACCTGTCGACCTGATGATGCCCGGTGCATTCGTGGCGCGCGAGCGCATTGACGCATGGTTCTCGGTGCCGGTTCTCGGTGCGTTGCTCGGCCGCTCGAAGAAAAGAGACGGCTATGAAGGGCTTCGTCACATGTTGTTCTGTGGCGAGGCCTTGCCGATGGAGACCGTCGCCGCATGCCGCGCGCATCTCGCCCCGGGCGGTCGCATGTGGAACTTGTACGGACCGACGGAGGCGACGATTGCCTTCACGGCCGCTGAAGTGACTGCGCTCGATCGTTCCTCGGGAACGGCGCCGATCGGCTTGCCCTTCGGTGACAACACCTGCGCACTCCTCGACGGGGAGACGATCGACACAAACCCGCAGGAGGGGGCGGAGGGAGAACTGCTTCTCGGCGGACCTCAGGTGTTCGCCGGCTACTCGACCGAGGCGCCCTCGCCGTTCGTGGACGGCGAGGGCGCCCGTTTTTACCGGTCAGGCGACCTTGTCCGAATGGAGCGCGCGGGAATCGAATTTCGGGGACGAGTGGACTCTCAAATCAAGTGGCGCGGCTACCGAATCGAGCTTGCAGAGATCGAAACTGCGATACGGGCAGAGTTCGGACTCAACACGGTGGCGGTTGTCCTCTCGAAGACCACTTCCGGACCGACGATCAGCGCGTGGTGTGTCTCGACTGAGTGTGGCGATGCACCCGATCTGGAGAGACTCCGCGGGACGCTTCCCGAGTACATGATCCCCTCGACGATCGTGGTCCTTGACGAGATGCCGCTCAATGCGAACGGCAAGATCGACAGGGGTGCCCTCGCAAAGAGGGATCTGCCGTGACGTACACCTCGACCATTCAGATCATCATCGGGCTCGGCGTGCTGCCGCTTGCGTGGCCGATGTCGATGAAGGTGAGGCTCTGGTTCCTTTCGATGGCCGGTGCGGCGGTCATTTTCATCTATGCGCCGGCGGCGGCACTGTTTCTCCTGGCGACTGTGATCGAGGCTCTCGTGGTCGAACGAGCTGTGAGATCGCTGCCCAAGAAGTCGATGGTCCGCCAGTACATGCCGTACGTGTTGTTGCTCAACATCTTCTATTCGGATCTCGCACGCGGCTTCCTCGCCGCCTGGTACCTGGGAACCCTCGGGGTCGGGTTCGCAGTGATCCGTATCTTTATGACGACGAAGCAGTTGCTGGGCGAATCGAAGACCTCCCGGAGTCAGCGGGTGACGTCGTTGGTGGCCGGCGCGTACTTCTTGCCGGCCGTCGTCGTGGGTCCGGTGTTCTCTGGCACGATGCTCTGGAAGCAGGCCGTTCGCCCGGTTAACACGCTTGCCCCGGCAGAGTTGCAATACCGCAAACTGTTCGGTGGTTGGATCCTTTCGTCGTTGCTCGCGGAAGCATTGTGGGTTCGTGCCGGGGACTTGGACGTGGGAATTCCGACTCCGATTCCGGAAGTGGTGATGCTTTTCGGGTATCTGTTCGCGACGTTCTACGGACGGAGTCTCATCGCAGAAGGTTCTGCAGCACTGTGCGGTTTTGAAGTTCCACAGAATTTCAACAAGCCGTGGCTTGCGAGCGACTTCAAGGACTTCTGGGCACGTTGGCACATCTCCATGGCACGCTTCGTCACCCAATACATCTTCTTGCCCCTGAACCTGCGTGGCATGACCCCATTCGCTGCGACCGTGGCCGCCTTCCTATTCATGGGCATGTGGCACGAACTTCGACCGGGTTACTTGATTTGGGGTCTGCTTCACGGTGTCCTGATTGCCAAGGCGCCAACATCGGATCAGATCGATTCGAGGTTCGCGAGGGCGATCTATCGGGGCGTCGTTCTCTTTGTCGTGGTGGGTCTTTCATATGTGGCGAACTATGCGATTTCGTGACGGGACGAATCTCCGGGCGCAGTTCGTGCGGATGGCCGTGGTTCCCATGGCGTTGTTGCTCGTCATCGGCACGATCTCTTCTCGCTGGCTGCACGCGGGACGAGTGCCCGGGTTCACGATCAGAGAATGCCAGGGGCTGACGCTCCGCGGAGGCGGGCCGCCAGCGGATGTTCTGCTCATCGGTTCGAGCAGGCTCGGTCTCGCGGTCGACGACGAAGCGGTCACCCGAAATCTTTCCGGCGGGCTGACGGCCGAGAAAGTGACGATCGTCTCAAGTCTCGAGTCGCAGCAGTCACACGCCCTCCGCGAGTACATCTCGTCGCGCGGTGCACCGAAGGTGCTTGGCATCGAAGTGTCAATCGACAAGAAAGACGGTGCCGGCTCCGATCCCACACTGCAGTTCAAACCGACTACTTGGACGACAGCCGCTGTTCGATGGAGGACGCACCTCGATTTCTTCAGGGCCGCGCTCAAGTCGGAACTCTTCGGCTGGAGCGACGTGTTCCTTCGTTCGACGGTGGAGAACCCAGTCGCGGCGGGCCTGGCACGAATTCAGATGGGGTTCTCGCGGGGCATTCGCAGCCGCCAGAGAGTGATCGAAACCGAACTCGGCTGCAACGAGCACTACTTCAGAATGTTCAGCAACGGTTGGGCCGAGCCCATGCCCGCGGACCACGACCTACCGTCGGAGGGAAAGCTCGCCGACATCAGGGAGTCGGCATTCCGCGCCGCCGACGCCGAGATCGACAGCAGTCGCGCCGACGGCGAATTCGCAATCTTGGGCGAGATGGTGGATTATGCGCTGGGCGCCGGCGTTCAGAAAGTGTTTCTGATGTATTTCCCCGACTTCGAAGAACATCCAGACGTGATGCCGGCCGACACGATTCTGGAGCGAGTCGCCGGTGTGACACTGTTCGATGTGCGTGACGTGTTCGCCGCGAGCGACGTGCGAGTCGGGCTTCAGTACCTCGACTGGCGCCACCTGAACGTCTACGGCGGGTGGGTGGTGTCGAGAGAACTCGGTGAGTTTGTGAGCAAACTGGATGTCGGCGAGTGACGAGGATGATTCGATTCCTTCGCAGCGCAGCGTGGTGGGCGGCAATGGTGATTGTCGCGTTGTGGTTGGCGCGGTATTCCAACGGAACGATCGTTGAGGGCCCCTACGAGGGCTTCTGATCTTTTTCCGCGGCCCCCGAAAATCTAGACTTGGCGCGTGCGCGAGGGAATCAAGGGGCTCGAAGACGAGTCGATTGCGGTGATTCGCGAAGTGGCGGCCTGTTTCGAGCGTCCGGTCATTCTCTTCTCGGGCGGCAAGGACTCGGTCGTTGTGCTGCACGCCGCCATCAGAGCTTTTGACCCGGCGGCAATGCCATTCACGGTGATGCACGTGGACACGGGCCACAACTTTCCCGAGGTGATCGAGTTTCGCGACAGGACCGTCGCCAAGTACGGGCTCGAGCTCGTTGTCGCTTCGGTGCAGGAGGCAATTGATGCGGGAAAGGTCAGCGATGCACCGTCCCGCAACCCGCTGCAGACTGTCGCGCTCCTTGAGGCGATCGCCGCCAACAAGTTCGATGCGGTGATCGGTGGAGCCCGCAGAGACGAAGACCGCGCGCGGGCGAAGGAGCGCATGTTCTCGCACCGCGACAGCTTCGGACAGTGGGACCCCAAGAACCAACGACCGGAGCTGTGGAACATCTACAACACGAAGCACGGTCCCGACGAGCATTTCAGGGTGTTCCCCATCTCGAATTGGACCGAACTCGACGTGTGGACCTACATCCAGATGCACGAGATCGACCTGCCTCCCATCTACTTCTCCCACCAGCGGGACGTTTTCCGGCGCGACGGCATGTGGATGGCTGTCACCGAGTTCCTGTCACCGGCTGAAGATGAACCGATCGAACATCGGACCGTGCGCTTCCGGACGGTGGGCGATGCGACATGCACTGCGGCGGTGGAGTCGACGGCGGCGACGCTTGACGACGTGATCGCCGAGACGTCCGTGGCCCGGGTGAGCGAACGCGGAGCCACTCGCGCCGACGACAGGGTGTCGGCCGCAGGAATGGAAGACCGCAAGCGCCAGGGGTACTTCTGATGCGTCAGCTGCGATTTGCGACGGTTGGCTCGGTCGACGACGGCAAGTCGACACTGATCGGCCGTCTGTTGTACGACTCGAAGAGCATCTTCGAGGACCACCTCGACCACGTGCAGGCTGTGAGCGATCGCCGGGGCGACGAGCATGTCGACCTCTCGTTGCTGACAGACGGACTCCGCGCCGAGCGCGAGCAGGGAATCACGATCGACGTTGCCCACCGCTACTTCGCCACCCCCAAGCGTTCGTTCGTGGTGATGGACTGTCCCGGACATGTCCAGTTCACCCGCAACATGGTGACCGGTGCATCGAATGCCGACCTCGCCGTGGTGTTGATAGATGCACGCCACGGCGTTGTCGAACAAACCAGGCGCCACAGCGTTCTGGTGTCGTTGTTGCGGGTTCCGCACCTCGTCGTCTGCGTGAACAAGATGGACATGGTCGAGTACTCAGAGAGTCGATTCGGGGAGATCAGGGCCGAGTTCGAGACATTCGCTGAAAAACTCAGACTGCGTGACGTGACCTTCATTCCGGTGAGTGCGCTTGCGGGTGACAACGTGGTGGAGCGCTCGGCGAACATGGCGTGGTTCGATGGCCCGACGTTTCTTGGGCATCTTGAGAACGTCTACACCGCGAGCGACGAGAACAACGTTGATGGCCGTTTCCCCGTGCAGATGGTGGTACGTCCCCGGACGACAGAACACCACGACTTTCGGGGCTATGCGGGCGTCGTGGCGGGTGGCCGATTCCGAGAGGGCGACGACGTGGTCGTGCTGCCGAGCGGGTTCACCACGCGCGTGACACGGGTCTCAGACGCCGACGGCCCCGTTGTCGAGGCGACTCCGGGAATGTCGGTGGTGATTGAGGTGGCAGACGATCTGTCGATCGCCCGCGGTGACATGTTGTGCCGGCCCAACAACAAGGGAACGGTTGCCCAGGAACACGAGGCGATGCTGTGCTGGTTCGATGCAGCTTCTCGTCTCGACCTCGGCCGCACATACATGCTCAAACACACGACACGCACGACACGCGCAAGAGTTGTGAATCTTCGATATGCCCTCGACATCACGAATCTCCATCGCAATGAGGACGCGGGGAGTCTGGAGATGAACGACATCGGCAGGGTCAGAATTCGCACGGCTGACCCCCTTGTGTGCGACAGCTACGAGGAGAACCGGAGAACAGGGTCCTTCATTTTGATCGATGAGTCGACGAACGCGACCGTCGCGGCGGGAATGATCCTTCCACCGCGATGACGAAAGAAGTTCACTGGTCTGAGATGTCGGTGACCACCGACGAGTATCGAATTCGCCATGGTCACGACGGGGCAACGGTGTGGTTCACGGGTTTGTCGGGCGCGGGAAAATCGACCCTCGCGATGGCCTGTGCGAGGGTGCTGTTCGACCGTGGAGTCAACGTTGTAGTCCTCGACGCCGACAATGTTCGTCACGGCCTCAATGCCGATCTCGGTTTCGGCGACGACGACCGAGCAGAAAATGTGAGACGACTCGGAGAGGTCGCTCTTCTCATGGGAGCGCAAGCGCAGGTGGTTCTCGTCACGGCCATCAGCCCGTTCGCCGCCGGACGCCTCGCGGTGCGTCGACGCCACACCGAGAGCGGAGTGAAATTCGTCGAGGTGCACGTGGCGACGAGTGCAGAAGAGTGCACTCGCCGCGACACCAAGGGGCTCTATGCGCGGGTTGCCGATGGAACGTACTCGGGCCTCTCGGGTGTCGATGCGCCGTACGAGATGCCCGAGTCTCCCGACGTGCGGCTCGAGACACAGGGGCGAGCCGTCGAGGAGTGCGTCACCGATGTTCTGTCGATGGTTCTACCGCACATCGCCATCTCCTGACAGCCAACTGGAGCCCAAGAGGGGAATCGAACCCCTGACCTACGCATTACGAGTGCGTTGCTCTACCGACTGAGCTACCTGGGCGAGGAACGCCAAGACTACCGGGGCGACCGCACCGTCCCCAAGGGGTTCAGCGCAGGCCGATCAGGCGAAACATGGTGTCGATGTACATGTCGAGCCACGTCTCGAGGTCGGCGCCGGTCGAGACTCCTTCGACGCACACCTGGCCGTTCGTGGTGATGAGGTGCCATGTGGCGACAGCCTTGACATCAACCGTCGGGTCGATGAAACCGCGATCTTGGGCAACCAGAAGACTCTCGTGCAGTTCGGTGAACCAGCTGCGCTGGGCCTCGTTGACCTTCGCGAGGAGAGTTGGTCGCGAGATGGCCGCTCCCGCCACGTTGATGCGCCGGCGCCTGGCCGCCGCGTACGCCGGTCCGAAAGCATGTCGAACAATTTGCTCAAGCACATCCGCGTACTGAATTCTCGATCCTGCAGAATGCGCTCTTTGGTCGATGTCTCTTGTTCCCGCTCAGCGAGCGCCATGCAGGAACTCTACGGCTCAGCGGTTGTTGTACCCGCCAGCAACAACGTCTCCTGGCATGCGCAGTTCGTCACGATGTGCGCGTGATGCAATCCGCCACGCAACCCAGATGAACAAGAACTGAAACGGCAGTCGGACATACGACACCAGTTGTTCTGCAATGGAACGACTGCGCCAATCCCACACCATGTACAGGTTTGCGGGATACACCGCGACGAACAGCCAAACAGCAGCGTGTGCACCGGCGCGACGAGTCGATCTGCGGAAAATCATTACAGCAACGATGATCTCTGCAACGCCCGAGAGGTAGGTCCAAAATTCTTCACTGGGCGGGAGCCATGGCGGAACGATCTCGTTGAAGAAATCGGGGTTCGTGAAGTGGGTGACTCCTGCAAAAAGAAGGAATGCCCCGAGGACGAGGGCAGCTGCGTCCTCCCACGACCGTGTGGGTGACTCGATGGTGCTCATGCAGGTGTCTCCTTCAATACGGACGTCAAGGTGTCATGGCTCGACGGCGACGGCAACGACCAGATGAGGTCGCGCAGCAGAATCGCCTCGTTCACGTTCAACGCGAGACGTCGCATGGCATCGTGCAGGCGATCGACCGCACCTGTGTACGACTGCGGGTGCAGTCGGTCGGGGTTGAGAGCCAGTTCGTCGCGGTACACAGAGGCGATCTCTGCGAGACCGGCACGAAGCTCGTCGGTGCGGTGTCGTCGAAGTTCTCGCTTGTGGCGGTCTTCGAGGGACTTCTTCCCGCCGCGCTTCACGCCCATCACTGCGAGCGACTCCTCGTGTGCGACGACTTCGTCGGCGTGACGTTGCTCGAGCGGTGCGGCGGCGTCGTCGAGTGCGCGCAAGATCTCGTCGACGACCGCCACCACCGTGGCACCGCTGCCGTCGAGCCGTCGGGGAATGCCCGCGAACATCTCGCGCCGGCGGGCAAACCCCGGGTCGGTCGCGAGCAGGAGTGCACGCTGAACGTTGCCGTGCGATGCGCGTGCGGCGGCTGTTGCCATGCCGCGATCGACACCTCGAGACACCAATGTCTCGACCACGAGACCCTCGTCAAGTTCGCCGAAGTGCACCGTCACGCAGCGCGACGCAATGGTGACGATGACGTCGGCGACCTGTTCCGCGACGAGAACGAAGTGCACGCCGCGCGGCGGCTCTTCGACGGTCTTCAGGAGACGCGCTGCGGTGTCGGCCGCCATGAGGTGCACCTCGTGAACGATGATCACCTTGCGCGACCCTTCGCTCGGCGTGATGGAGGCGAGCCTGATGATGTCGTCTGCTTGTTCGGCGAGAATCGACGCACCCGCGCGGCGAACCTCGTGCACGTCGGGATGTGCGCCGCGCAACACAAGTTGTGCGTCACGGTCGTCGGCATTGTCGGAGCCAGTGAGCAAGTGCGCCGCAAGTGCGCGCGAGGCGGCGTCGGTGCCGCACCCCTCGGGCCCGACGAGCAGGTAGGCGTGCACCGGGTCTGCGGCGCTTCGCCGCAGCATCTCGACCGCCCTGGGTTGGCCGAGCACCGATTCCCACACGCTCGTCACGGTGCGAAGACTAGGTCGTCCCTGTTGCCGGACACTTCTCGCGTCAGAGACGCGACGAGACGGCCTGCCACACCGCGGCTTCGACGTCGTCTTTCGGGGCCGTTCCGTCGACCACGATCCACCGCGCAGGGTCGGCCTCGCGCAGCGAGACGAAACCCTCGTGCACGCGTGCGAAGAACTCCGGTGCTTCGCGCTCGAACCGGTCGAGGTCACGCTTCCTCAGTCGTTCGGCGAGAACGTCCATCGGTACGTTGATGTAGACGACGACGTCGGGCAACCGGTCGGCGAGAGCCCACGTCGAGATGCGCATGAGATCCTCGACGCCGAGACCGCGGCCAAACCCCTGGTAGGCGAGTGTCGAGTAAATCGACCTGTCGCTCACCACGTGGCGTCCGGATTCAAGTGCAGGCCGCACCACCTCTGACATGTGCTGTGCGCGGTCAGCGGCCATGAGCAGGGCCTCGGTGCGTGGGGCCATGTCGGTCGAGGCCGTGTCGGCAAGGATCGAGCGCAGCAGGGAACCGATGCGTGTTCCACCCGGCTCGCGCGTCACAACTGCGTCGAGCCGCGCGGCGAGACGTGTCGCGTGCGTCGACTTGCCGCAGCCCTCCAAGCCCTCGAGTGCGATGTAGCGTGCGGTCATTCGTCGTCTGGTGCGTCGGATGCCGGCGCCTTCGGCGCGGGTTTCTTCGCCGGTGATTTCTTCACGGCCGTCTTCTTTGCGGCGGCCTTCTTGGCGGGTGCCTTCTTCGCCGCCGACTTCTTGGCCGGCGCGGCTTTCTTCGCGGCGGCTTTCTTCCGGGCGCCCTTCTTGCCGGTGCCGTTTTCTGCGATGTACTCGCGGCGCAGCTGCAGCAACTCATATGCGCGCTCATTCGTCATGGCTTCCATGCGGTCGCCGCGCGTGAGACCGGCATTCACCTCTCCGTCGGTCACGTAGTCACCGAAGCGTCCTTCCTTGCCGACGACGGGCTTTCCCGACACAGGGTCGTTGCCGAACTCGCGAAGCGGCGGCTTTGCCGCGGCGCGACCACGACCGAACGTGCGCGGCGTGGCGAGTAGTGCGAGCGCCTCGTCGAGGGTGATCTCGAGGATCTGCTCCTCGTTCTGCAGCGAGCGGCTCTCTTTGCCCTTCGACACGTACGGTCCGTAGCGGCCGTTCTGTGCGGTGACGGCCTCGCCATCGGCCGGGTCGACGCCGAGCATGCGCGGAAGGCTCAGCAACTGCACCGCTTCCTCGAGCGTGATGCGCGCGATGTTCATCGTCTTGAACAACGAGGCCATCTTGGGCTTCTCCATGCCCGGCGGCGGCGCGTCCGGCGTTCCCCACTGCACGTACGGTCCGTAGCGGCCAGACTTGGCGAACACCGGCAGACCCCCGTGTTCGCCGATCGGCTCGTCGCCTTTCGGTGCCTCGAGAAGACGCACGGCCTCGTCGAGCGTGAGCTCGTCGGGTGTCATCAGATCGGGAACGCTCGCGGTCTTCTCGCCGCTGCGAACGTACGGCCCGTAGAGACCGGGCTTGACCACCACATCGTCGCCGGTGTCGGGGTGAACGCCCAGAGGGAAGGTGTTGAGAGCCGCGGCATCGATCGTGTCGAGATTCGAGGTCACGATGTTGCGCAGGCCCGGCTCGTGGTCGCCACCGAAATAGAAGTCGTGCAGCCAGCGTTCCTTGGCCATCTCGCCGCGCGCAATCGCGTCGAGGTCGGCGTCGACGTCGGCGGTGAACTCGTAGTCGACGAGCGCACCGAAGTGGTCGCGCAACAACTTCACGACAGAGAACGCTGTCCACGTGGGAACGAGCGCGGTGCCCTTCTTCCAGAGGTAATGCCCGCGGTCGACCATCGTCGAGATGATGCCCGCCCATGTCGACGGGCGACCGATGCCCTTTTCCTCCAGCACTTTGACGAGCGAGGCTTCGGTGTAGCGAGGGGGAGGGCTGGTGGTGTGGGAGACCGAGTCCCACTCGGCCACGGGAACGGCCTGCCCGGCTTCGAGCGGCGGCAGCAGCAGCGCGTCCTCGTCTGAGTCTGAATCGGTCGCGTCGTCGTCGCGCGACTCCTCGTAGGCCTGGCGATACCCGGCGAAGTCGATGGTGGTGCCGCTCGCGGCGAATTCACAGTCGCTCCGTGCGGCATCGGTCGCAGTCGCACCGAGTCGCACGCTGACCGTGGTGCCGGTGGCGTCGGCCATCTGCGAGGCGAGTGTGCGCTGCCAGATGAGCCGATACAGCGTGAGGTCTTGGCCTCGCAGTTCCGACGACAGTTGGTCGGGCGAGCGGAGGGGAAGTGCCGGGCGAATCGCCTCGTGCGCCTCCTGGGCGTTCTTGACCTTCGTCTGGTACACACGGGCGCGCTCGGGCAGGTAGCGGTCGCCGTGTTCGCGCGTGACATGGGTGCGAATCTCGGCAATTGCCTCGTCGGAGAGCGTCACCGAGTCTGTCCTCATATATGTGATGAATCCGCGCTCGTACAGGCCTTGAGCGATGCTCATTACTTGCCGACCGGAGAGTCTCAGTTTGCGGCCCGCCTCCTGCTGGAGCGTGGAGGTGGTGAAGGGCGGCTTCGGCGACGAGCGGTACTGCTTCTTGTCGACGCTGCGCACGTTCAGGTTCTGCCCGGCGAGCCCGTCGCGCAGTTCTGCGGCACGACCGGCATCGAGCACGAGCACCGTGTCGGTCGATTCGCCGGTGAGCGTGAAGTCCTTGCCGACGGCAATGCGCACATTGTCGACCGAGACGAGCTTCGCACGGAACGCCGGTGCCGTGCCGGTCAGTGCTTCGAGGGAGAAATAGTCGGCGGCGCGGAAGTTGCGGCGCTCCTCTTCTCTTTCCACCACGAGACGCAGCGCGGGGCTCTGCACGCGACCGGCAGACAGGCCGCGGTTGACGCGGCGCCAGAGAACCGGTGACACCTCGTAGCCGAACAGGCGGTCGAGAATGCGCCGTGCCTCGGCTGCATCGACCAGTCCGTAGTCGATCTTTCGCGGCGCTTCGACGGCGGCCTTGATCGACTTGGCGTTGATCTCATGGAACACCATGCGGAAGAACGGCACCTTGGGCTTCAACTGCTCGAGCAGATGCCACGAGATGGCTTCGCCCTCGCGGTCTTCGTCTGTTGCGAGATAGAGGGCGTCGGCCTGCTTGAGGGCGGCCTTCAACTCCTTGACAACGGTCCTGCCGCGCTCTGTCAGCTCGTACGTGGGCTTGAATCCGTTCTCGACGTCGACGGCGAGACCCTTGCTCGGGAGGTCGGCGATGTGGCCGACCGAGGGTCGGACATCGAACTCAGATCCGAGGTACTGCGCGATGGTTTTGGCCTTCGCGGGAGACTCGACGATGACAAGCGACTTGGCCATGGCTCATCTTCGCTAGGTGATGTGACCGGGCCTTGTCAAGGCAAGCGAAGAAAACGGTTGCACGGCAACGATTAGACGCCGACGGGCTCGCGCACTTCGGCGGCGGGCTCGACGTGCGTCCCTTCCACGTCGATGCGCGGCAACACGCGGTCGAGCCACCGCGGAATCCACCAGTTGCGGTCTCCGAGCAGTTCCATGGTTGCCGGCACGATGAGCATGCGAACGATCGTCGCGTCGACGAACACCGCCACTGCCATGCCGAGACCGAACAGCTTGAGCTGACGGTCGGGGGCGAGCACGAATGCGGCGAACACGCACACCATGATGAGCGCGGCCGCGGTGATCACGCGTGCGGTCGCCGCAACGCCGTCGGCGACCGAGGTGGTGTTGTCGCCGGTGCGCACGTATTCCTCGCGCATGCGGGAGAGCAGGAACACCTCGTAGTCCATCGAGAGTCCGAAGACGATCGCAAAGAGGAACATCGGTGCCCACGCCTCAACCGGGCCTGCTTTGCCGACGCCGAAGAGATCGGCAAGCCAGCCCCATTGGAACACCGCCACGATCACGCCGTAGGCGGCTCCGACCGAGAGCAGGTTCATGAACACGGCCTTCAAAGGCACGAGAACGCTGCGGAACACGGCCATCAGAAGAATGAAGGACAACACGAGCACGATGCCGATCAGCCACGGGAGGCGGCTCGCGATGTAGTCGGAGAAGTCGATGCCGCTCGCGGTGAAACCGCCGACGAGCGCGTCAACTCCCGTGGAGGGAATGACGTTGTCGCGCAGGTTGTGCACGAGCTCTGCCGTCTGGGCATCTTGCGGCGAGCCGACAGGGTAGGCGACAACGAGTGCCACGTCGTCGTTGCCGAGCGGAACGGGTGCGGCTGCGGCGACACCCTCGGTCCTGGCGATGGTGCCCGCGAATGAGGCGAGTGCGGACTCGTCGGCCACGGTGTCGCCGGCAACAGCGATGTAGAGCGGGCCGTTGAAGCCGGGGCCGAACCCTTCCGAGACGAGGTCGTAGGCATCGCGGATGTTCGTTCCCTCCGGAAAGTTGCCGTCGTCGCCGAAGCCGAGCCGCAACGAGAACATCGGCAGTGCCAAGACGACGAGCGCGGCCGTCGAGACGACGAGTGCGCTCCACGGGTGGCGCTGCACGACGCGGCTCCAGCGCCACCACACGGTGCGCTGGTGGTCGTTCTGGGCCTTGTGCGGCAACTTTGCGCCGAGCCACGGCACCACGAAACGCAGCACCTGGAGCAACACCGCCACGGCAACACCCGCGAGCAGGGCGGGAAGTGCGTGGAAGAGAATCGCAACCATGCCGCCCGTGACGAAGGCGATCATCGAGCCGACTGCGGCGCGCGTGGTGTCGTCGATGCGCGTGCCGACCATCGCCAGGAGGGCCGGCAACAACGTCACCGACGCACACATCATGAGGGCAACGCCGATGGCCATCGCGACAGCGAAACCCGACACGAACGGAAGACCGACGGTGAGAAGCCCGAGCAGCGAGATGATGACGGTGATGCCGGCAAAGAGAACTGCACGGCCGGAGGTGTCGATCGCATGCACGGCGGCGTCGGCAACCGAGTCACCGTCGTGCATGGCCTCACGGTGACGGGTGACAATGAAGAGCGCGTAGTCAATGCCGACGCCGAGGCCGACCATCGCCACCATGGCAGTCGCCTCGTTCGGCATCGACATGAGGCGACTGGCGAGTGTCACCACTCCCGATGCGATCGCAAGTCCGAACAGGGCGACACCGATGGGAAGGCCCATCGCGATCACCGAACCGAAGGCGAGAACGAGGATGACGATGGCCGCCAGCAGGCCGAGCGCCTCGCTCTCCGGCAGGTCGAACTCCTGGAAGATGATTCCGCCATATTCGACCTGTGCACCGATGCGCTCGAGTGGCGCCGCGGCCTCTTTGATCTGCTCGGCGACACTGACCCACGACTCGCGTTCGGTGCGCGGAAGACTCACCTGGGCGAACGCAATCGTTCCGTCGCGGTTGACCTGGTTCGCAAACTCGTACGGGCTCGTGACGGTCACCGGAAGCGTGTCGATGCGCGAGATCGCCGCGATGGTTTCTTCGAAGGCCCGGCGGATCTCGGGCAATGCGATGCCGCCGGGTGCCTTCACGACGACCTGAGAGTTGACGCCGGCTTCGGCCCTGTCGGCCGATGCGAGTCGCATCTCGGCCTGGCTCGACTCAGAACTCGGCATCGAGAATTCTGTGCGGAAGTTGTCTCCGATCCCGCTTGACACGAGGGTGACGAGAATCACGAGGGGGACCCAGATCGCAAAGACCATGGACTTCTTGCGGGTGACGGCAAATCGGGCGAGGGTGCGGAGCACGGGGACCTCTTCTTCGGGGGTGTGGGGGGAGATGGACGATCCCGGGGATATGCGGAACGACCGGTACGAGGATACGGACGTTGCGCCAAGCCAGCAGGTGCCGCCGGTACGGTTTGGGCGAGATGGCGTCAGATGTCACAGACCCGAGCACGGTCCATTTCTCTGTGCAGTCAGGTCGGGTGACCCGCCTCGACCGCGGTTGGAGCACCGTGCTGCTCGATGATGCGACCCAGGTCAGGGTGCGCAATATCGGCGAGGAAGTGGCCGTCGGCGACCGCGTCGACGTGAGTGCCGACGGTGAGAGAGTGGAACGGGTGCATCCGCGCACCAGCGCACTCACCCGCCGGGCCTCGTTCGAAGGTTCGCGCGGGTTGCGGCAGGTGATCGCCGCGAACATCGACACGGTGTTCGTGGTGCATTCGCTCACAGCCGACGCGAACGAGCGGAGGCTCGAGCGCGAACTGGTGCTCGCATTCGATTCAGGCGCCGAACCCGTGGTGCTTCTCACCAAGAGCGATGCGGTCGACGAATCGTCGGTGCACGAGATGCGGGAACGACTGGCGCACGTGACGATGGATGTGCCGGTGATCGCGGTGTCGTCGGTGACGGGCGTGGGGCTCGACGAGGTGCGCGCCCACACACGTCCCGGCGAGACGGTGGCGATCATCGGTGCGAGCGGTGTCGGCAAGTCGACGCTCGTCAATGCTCTCGTCGGCCACGAGGTGCAGCGCACCGGCGAGGTGCGTGACGACGACCAGCGGGGTCGCCACACGACGGTTGCGGCCGAGCTGATCGGGTTGCCAGGCGGAGCATGGCTGCTCGACACCCCGGGTCTTCGTGCAGTCACGCTGTGGACCAGCGACGCGGGCATCGAGCGGGCGTTTGCCGACGTGTTCGATGTCGCCGACACATGCCGTTTCCGCGACTGCCGCCACCTCGACGAACCGGGGTGTGCAGTGCGCGACGCGATCGAGGCAGGGACGCTCCGCGCTGACCGGCTCGAGGCGATGCGGCGCCTCGTGGCAGAAGAGGCCGCCGTCGAGGACGAACAGACCGAGCGCGAACGGAAGTCGTCGCGGCGCGGGTTCCGTCGGTCGCGTCCCTGACCAGATCTCAACTGCTCTAGACCCGCAGTACACCCGGGAACCCTTATGTCATAGGGGTTTGGAACCCTGTGTTCACTATGGAACAAGAGACAACTGAATTCTGTTTACTCTGACAGATGTGGCGACCGTCACATCATTTTCCTGAAAGGAATTCCCATACATGGACAAAGTTTCCCTGACCGGCGACAACTACACGCTGGTCTACAACGCACTGTCATTCGGCACTGCCGTCATGCTCGGCGCATTCGTCTACTTCCTCACCCAGATCGGGGCAGTGTCGAAGGCGTACAGGTCGGCAGTGGCCGCCTCGGCGGTGGTGGTCGGCATTGCCGGATACCACTACTTCCGGATCTGGTCCGGCTTCGCCGAAGGCGAAATGAACGAGGGTTACCGGTACGCCGACTGGCTGATCACGGTCCCGTTGCTGGTCGTCGAACTGCTCGTCGTTCTCGGCGTCGCCAATGAACTGCGCAAGAAACTGATGTGGCGTCTGGTGCCCGCGACCGTACTCATGATCGGTCTCGGCTACCCGGGCGAGGTCTCGACCGACAACGGCACGAAGTGGCTGTGGTGGTTCCTCGCGATGATTCCATTCGTCTACATCCTCTGGGTGTTGTACGGCCAGTTGCAGGAAGCCGGCAAGCGCGAGACGGGGGCAATCTCGGCCGCAATCAAGCGCACGACCGGTGTGTTGCTCGTGACGTGGTGCTTCTATCCGATCGTGTACCTGTTCCCCGTGTTCGACAGCTCGGCGACGGGCATCTCAGAGGGGCTCGAAGTCGCTCGACAGGTCGGCTACACGATCGCCGACATCACCGCAAAGGCCCTCTACGGCTTGATGATCCTCGGCATCGCGAAGGCTCGGTCCGGCGACCAGCACTGATTCGCCCTGAATGACGATCGGCCCCCGGAGCAGAGAGTTCCGGGGGCCTTTCGCATGAGAGGCTCCGACACTCAACGGCGACGCGAGAGTCGAGTCCACGTGCGTTGAGCGAGGGACGACGCGAGAAACGGCAGCACGAGCCGGTACACGACGCCGGGGACGACGACGTTCTTCTTTCCCCGCAAGGCGCGATCTGTCGCCGCGACGACGGCGTCCGGCTCCAGCCACATCCACGACGGGATCGATGTCACGAGGTGGCCGAGACCCGCCCGTCGGTGAAGATCAGTGTGCACATAGCCCGGACACACCGCAAGAACTCGCACTCCCTTCGACTCGACTTCGGCGGCGAGGCTTCTGGCGTAGGCCGTTGCATGTGACTTTGCCGCCGCATACGGGGCCGACTTCCTCATCGGCGTGAAGGCGGCGATGCTCGAGACGACCACGACGGTTCCTGAACGGCGTTCCACCATGTGAGGCACGACCGATTCGCAGAAGCGAACGACGCCGGCCGACATCAGATACGCGAGCCTGTCGAGGTGTTCGAGGTCGCTGCGGCCTGTCGCCGCGGCGTGGGTGATGCCAGCGTTCAACACCACGATGTCGGCACGTTCCGCGGTGCGCGAGGCGACATCAACGCCATTCGGCACAGAGAGATCGGCACCGACAACCTCGACGTGCGCGCCTATCTCGGTTGCCACACGGGCGACACGTCGAAGTTGCTCTTCGTCTCGGCCGACGAGGATGAGATCGTCTCCTCGCCGCGCGTGGTGGAGCGCAAATGCCTCGCCGATTCCGGACGATGCCCCGGTGATGCACACGAGACGATTCCGACCGGCCACGTCCAGAGCCTAAGACAGTCGATGAGCGCCGAATGTCGGGTGTCAGATCGGAAACTGGATGCCGACGATCGCTCCGCCGCCGGCATTGTCGAGCACGTAGGCACTCGCCGAATGATCGTCTGCGAACTGGCTGACGATCGCCAGCCCGAGACCCGACCCGGGCATCGAGCGCGTGGACACGGCGCGGTAGAAGCGGTCGAAGACGTGCGGCTTGTCGACGTCGGCGATGCCAGGTCCGTGGTCGCGCACTTCCACCCGGCGAGCACCTACATGTATTTCGACGGGTTCTGTTCCTCGTGAGAACTTGATCGCGTTGTCGACGAGATTCGACAACGCTCGCTCGAGCTGATGGGGGCGAGCTGTCACCACAGTGTCCGAGTCCACATGAAGTGTCACCGGTGCACTGCTCCGCCGCTGGGAGCGTGCGGCGACGTCGGCCGCGACCTCCGCGAGATCGACTGTGGCGGGCTCCTCTTGTGCCTTCTGGTCGCTTGCAAGCGCGCTGAGTTCCGCACTGAGATCGACGAGCTCGTCGATCTCGGCGCGCATGTCGGCAAGGATCGCATCGCGGTCTGCACCGACAAGGTCGCCGCGTCCGAGAAGCTCGGTGTTCGCGCGCAGGCTCGTGAGCGGCGTGCGCAATTCGTGGCTCGCGTCCTGCACGAGCTGACGCTGGCGCGAGATGCTGTCGCGGAGGGCGGCGAGCATGGTGTTGAAGCTGGTGCCGAGTCGGGCGACCTCGTCATTGCCCGACACGGTGATGCCGTCGACGATGTCCCGCGTGGATGCGATCTGCTCGGCTGTCGAGGTGAGCGACTCGATCGGTGCGCTGACACGCCGTGCGAACAACCATCCCGTGGCCGCGGCGACGATCGCCGACAGGGCGGCCAGCACCGGGAACCACGTGCGCATCGCACCAAGCGACTCGTCGACGAGGGCGGTGTCTTTTGCCACGCGAATGAGCGTTCCGTCGGGCACGGCGACCGTGAGCACTCGGTACGAGATGTCCTCGTGGTTGAACGTCGACCATACGCGTCCGCTGCCGGCCTCGGATGCCCGGGTGTCACGGTCGCTGGTGGGAATCATCGGGTTGCCCTGCCTGCCGATCGGCCCGGTCCCTGGGATGTCGAGCTGGGTGAGGGCATCGAGTTCGGTGTCGAGAATTTCGTCGCGCACCTCGCGGCCGAATATTTCGCCGGGGCGGAACGCAGGACGAGCGAGAAGATCAACGAGTCGGGCAGCGCGCGATTCGAGTCCGCTGTCGATTTCATCGTGCAGACGTGACGACGCGATTCCGTAGGCACCGCCGCCGATGATCACGGCGATGGCGAGCACGATCGCTGCAGTCGAGAGAGCGAAACGCGTGCGCAGGTTCATGATTCCCTCACCACGTACCCGACGCCGCGCACGGTGTGAACGAGCCGGGGTTCGTCATTCTCCTCGGTCTTGCGGCGCAGATACCCGACGTAGACGTCGAGCGACTTGCTGGAGGTCTCGAAGTTGTAGCCCCAGATCTCTTCGTAGATCTGGTCGCGCGTGACGACGATCCCGGGGTGGCGCATGAGCAACTCGAGCAGATCGAACTCTGTCTTGGTGAGTGCGATCTCGCGACCGTTGCGAAACACGGTGCGCGACTGCGGGTTCACTTCGAGATCGGCGACGCGAAGCATGTCGGGCGCCGACACTGCGGTGCGGCGCATGAGAGCGCGGCAGCGGGCGAGCAGCTCGTCGACGACGAACGGCTTCACGAGGTAGTCGTCGGCGCCGGCATCGAGCCCGGCCACGCGGTCGCCGACTTCGTGGCGCGCGGTCAGCAGGAGGATCGGTGTCTCGATGCCGCGGTGGCGGGCTTCCCTGCAGACGGTGAGCCCGTCGACGAAGGGCATCATGACGTCGAGCACGGCGAGATCGAAGTGGCCGCCAGAGACGGCATCGAGAGCGGCGCGGCCGTCGGCGACGGCGGTCACCTGGTACTTCTCGAGGTCGAGAACCCGCTCCACGGCCTTTCGCACGGAGGCGTCGTCTTCTGCGACGAGCACCTTTTTCGTATCCACGAGCCTCACGGTATCCCTTGTGGCACAAGGCTTTCTCAGCCTTGGGGGAATTCTTACTCTTGCCTTACCTGGCTCTGGTCAACTCCTTACCCGAGGCGACGAAAGTGCTCTCCAGCCGGGAACACCCGGCGAGCACACACCTCAACGAAAGTGAGACCCCAATGAAGATCAACTCCCGCTTCGCAAAGACCACGGTGGCAGCCGCTCTCGTGGTTGCCTCTGGTGCCGCGACACTCGGCATCACGAGTTTCGTCTCGGCCGAGATCCAGGACTCGGAGAACCCGGCAGTCGTCGCCGAAAAGAGTGGCGCAGTCGGTGTCACCGGCAGCGAGACCGTCGCCGAGACACCTGCAGTCGTCGAGGGCGAGGTGTCGGCCAGTGCTGCACCGAGCGTCGAGTCGACAGCGACTGACACCACCGCAAAGCGCAACTCGCCGATCGCAGTTGCCGCCACGGCACTCGGGATGACCGAGGCCGAACTCGTCACCGAACTTCAGGCAGGCAAGTCGATCGCCGATGTCGCATCTGCGAAGAGCGTCGACCTCGACACGGTGATCGATGCCCTGTACGCCAACCTGAAGGCCCGCATCGACGCACACGTCGCCGAGGGCAAGCTGACCCAGGAGCAGGCCGACGCGAAACTCGCTGATGCCAAGACCCGCATCACCACAATGGTGAACACGGCCGGACCATTGCGCGGCAAGGGCATGGGCGGCCACAAGGGCGGTCCTGAGGGTCGCGGTCACGGCGCCCCGAAGTTCGTCACTGAAGACCTCGCCACGGTGCTCGGTCTGTCGCTCGACGAACTGAACACTGAGATGCAGGCCGGCAAGACCCTCGCCCAGATCGCCGAGGCGAAGAACGTCTCGATCGACAAGGTGAAGGATCAGCTGCTCGCCGACTACACGGCCAAGGAACAGGCCGAGGTCGCTGAGGGCAAGCACACCCAGGAAGAGGTCGATGCCAAGATCGCGGAATTCAAGACCCGACTCGATGACATCGTGAACGGTGTCCGCCCCGAGAAAGGCATGGGCGGAATGGGTGACCGCGGCGGACGTCACGGCGGCGGTCACGGTGGTCGCCACGGTGGTCGCCACGGTGGTGGCATGGGTGGCTTCGGCCCCGGTGCTCCGGCAGACGGTGCGACCACCGAGGGCGCCGCGTTCTCGGCCTGAGTCAACTGGTGCCGCTGTGCGGCATTGACAACTGAATCTCCCCTACAGGCGGCCGGAGTCCAGCAACTGCAGGACTTCGGCCGCTCTGTGTCGTACAGCATCTGCGTCTGAGAGTTTCTGGGCGGCTCGCACCTGCGTGCCCATGCGTGGGTTGCGGAGAAATCGCTCTTCGTGCCGCAGCAGAAAATCCCAGTAGAGGGTGGTGAACGGGCACGCATCATCGCCGACGCGCTTCTTGCGGTCGTAGCGGCACCCCTTGCAATGATCGCTCATACGATCGATGTAGGCGCCACCTGCGGCATACGGCTTGGTCGACATCTTTCCGCCGTCTGCATACAGAGCCATGCCGACCACGTTCGGCACCATCACCCACTCGGCACCGTCGACGAACGACTCCCACATCCAGTCGGTCAACTCTTTCGGGTTGATGCCCGAGATGAGGGCGAGGTTCCCCATGACCATCAATCGTTCGATGTGGTGGGCCCAGCCGCGTTCGTGCACCGCGCCGATGCTGGAGGCGACGCACGACATGTCGGTGAGCGACGGGTCGCGGAACACCGGCGGCAACGGCCGTGTCGCGTCGAGGGAGTTCTCGCTCTCATAGCCGGGCATCCACAGCCAATAGAGCCCGCGGATGTATTCGCGCCATCCGATCACCTGTCGAATGAATCCTTCGGCAGATGCGATCGGCACGCGGCCGTCGTCGAATGATGCCTGCACCGCGTCGCACACCTCGCGCGGCAGCAGCAACCCGTTGTTGAGATACGGCGAGAGCATCGAGTGCGCGAGATGCCAGTTGTGCGAGAGCATCGCGTCTTCGTGGGGGCCGAACATCGGCAACAACTCGTCGACGAAGTGCGCGAGCCGCTCGAGTGCCCCCTCGCGCGACGTCGCCCATGTGCCGATCGGCGCGGCGCCTGTGCACGAGTCGGGAAGTGACTCGATGACGGCACGGTCGATCTCGTCGAGAGTCGACGTGGGTGGTGCCGGCCACGGCCAAGTCCCCTTCTTCGGGGGCGGCTGCCTGTTCTCGTGGTCGTAGTTCCACCGGCCCCCGACCGGTTCGTCGCCCTCCATGAGATAGCCGAGCCGCAGGCGCTGGCGACGGTAGAAGTCCTCCATGCGCAGCTGCTTGCGAGTCGCCGCCCACGATGCAAAGTCGCCGACCGTGGTGAGGAACTGGTCGTTCTCGACGAACTCGACAGCGAGCCCCGCGAGCAGATTGGTCGCGGTGAGAGAGTTGGGTTCTGTAGCGATCACCCGATCGGGGGAGTGCTCCGCAACGTGCGCTCGAAATCCCGCCGACATCGACTCTGCCTCCCGGTAGTCGACATGCCACCCCTCCATTCGGAGATCAGCGGCGAAGTGGCGCATCGACGACACATAGAAATGGAGGCGCTGGCGGTGCCACCCACGGGACGTGATCTTCGATCGCGACTCGACGAGGAGAACGATGTCGCGATTCCGGTCGGCCGTTCGCAGCGCACCGATGCCGGTGTTCAGTTGGTCGCCGAGCACCCAGACAGTCGCCACTGTCAGAGCCTGCCTTGTTCTGACACATGCCGCAATTTTCGGCGGCTGAGGCTCGCCGCTCTCACCCGAGCGCCGCCGGTGGTTCGAGCATCATCGTGGACTCCATCCACGGCAGCACGGTCTCGACGATGCGTCCGACGAACGGCACCGCCACCGTCGACGAGACCGCCACCGTCACGGTTCCGGCTCCGTCGTCGAGCGTGCAGCGCACGCGGTGGCCGGGCGGTGTCGCAGCTTGAGCAGCCGTGCACGGGTCGTCTGCCACTGCCGCCGCGCGAGTGGCCGTGCGCGCGATGTCGTGTACGCCGACAAGTCTCATGGACACGACGGCCGTCCCGACCAATGCGAGGGTGCACGCGACGAACAATGGTGCGACAAGCGCGAACTCGACGGTCGCCTGACCGGGTCGGTTGTGTCGCGTGCGACGCCTCACCCGGCCTCGTCGGCGCGCTGCAACACCATGTCGAGAACGGAGTCGAACAACTCGCCCAGTCGGCCGCCACCGTCGCCAGAAGTCGCCCATGCGATGACTCCGAGCGCGATGACAGCCGCCACCAACAGAATGAGGGCGTATTCAGTGGTGGCCTGGCCTGGTTGACGTGGGCGGGAGCGAAGAAGTCGATCAGTGAATCGCAGCAGCACGATGGGGTCCTTTCATGGGGTCGTGTGTCGATGTGTTCACGCGAGCCGTGCACCGGTCGCGACCACCGGCACCAGCACGCCCACGAGGAACGACGGCAACACGAAGAGGGTGACCGGAACGGAAAGACGTCCCGGCAACGCCGCCACCGCAACACGGGTTCGTTCGGCGCGTTGTCGGCGCGACATGTCGGCCAGTTGTGCCGCGGCCTTGGCTCCGCCCGCGCCTTGTTGCGCGGCGGCGAGGAGCATCTCGGCGACGGCGCGAAGGTGCGGCTCTGACACGAACGGCTCGAGTGCACGAGACAGCGGCACGCCGGCACGCACCGCAGCGGCGACGCGCGATGCCACCTCGCCGCAGTCCGGGTCGATGTCGAGCCGGGCGACGGCCGCCGCCGGAGTGAGCCCTGCAGTCAGCGAAGCAGACACCGTGTCTGCGATCCGTGAGGCCGATGCGACCGGCTCATGTGCGGAGTCGTGCACGGCGGCGACGGTGCGAGCGACCGTGGCGCGCCCGATGACATGGAGCACTGCACCGACCGCGACGGGAACCAAGACCCCGGGGTGATTCCACGACGAGCGCAGGCTTTGGCTGGTGACACAGGCGAGCGCACCGACCCCGAGAGGCAACACGGTGAGGAATCGCATGGTGAGACGGGCGTGGGCCGCCGCGACCCGCACGTCGCCGACCCGGGCAGCGAGGTCGTCGAGCACGTCTGCGGTGCGATCTGTCGTGGAGGGCAACAACACGCCGTCGATCGTTCCTGCGGCGAGCAACGACACGAAACGGCGCTCAGGGTCGACGTCGTGCCGCGGTCGGGTTGTCGCAAACCGCGAGAGTGCCGAGGCGAGAGCGTCCGACAGGGGAGTTGGGCGGTCGAGATCGTCGGCGAGGGCCGACATGTGGTGAGAGTGGATGCAGTGGTGCCTGAGCGACCGTGCAAGTGCGGCACCGGGCACCTCTCCCGTGCGCAATGAGCGCGCCGTGTCGCGGGCGACTGCCGACAACTCCGTGAGCGCCGCGACGCGCCGTGGCGCGGCGGACTGGAAGCGTTCCGTGTGTGTCGACGGAGACGATGGCGCGACGAGACGTCGCCGCGCAACATGGCGGTCGGCGGCGAACCACATGCGAGGCGCGAGCCACCAGAACCAGGAGACCCATGTGGCAAGCGGCAGGAGCCTGCTCACTGGTCGCGTGCAAAGACGGGCACCAGAACGACGCGTGCATCCGGCACGGTCACACGGGTGATCGTGTCGATGCGTCGTCTGCCGTGTGCATCGCGGACCATGTGCACGATCGCATCAACCGACGCGATGACCAGTCGCTCGGCCGCATCTGGCGACCACTGCGGCTGGTCTCTGAGCAGCAGGGTCGACAACCTCTCGAGTGCACCCGCGGCCGACGATGCATGCACCGTGCTCCAGCAGCCTCGGTGCCCGGACGACAGCGCCAGCAACATGTCGATCACCTCGCCCCCGCGCACCTCGCCCACGATCAGACGATCTGGTCGCAGGCGCAACGACGCGCGCACCAAGTCGCGCAATGTGACCTCCCCGCCTCCGTCGGGACCTGCCGGTCGGGTCTGGCCACCTAAGGTGTAAGTTGAGCTACCGACTTTAGTGAGGTTACCTGCGCCACTG
>JBMTOT010000003.1:0-52250 GCA_049442935.1 Ilumatobacteraceae bacterium
CGCCGCCGCGCCAGACGTCGTCACTCGCCAAAGATCTGGCGGGTGTACACGTTCGCGAAGGTGAGACCCGGGTCGAGATCCTCGCGCGCCGAGAGAAACTCGTTCCAGTGCGGATAGAGACCCGACAGCTCGGCGGCGTCGCGGGTGTGCATCTTTCCCCAGTGCGGCCGGGCATCGTGTTCCCTCATGATGGCCTCGACGGCGGCAAAATACGGCCGGGGATCCATTCCCTTGAACATGTGCACCGCGATGTAGGCCGAGTCACGCCGGTGCGCGGTCGACAAGGTCGCATCGTCGGCCGCAGTGAAACGCACCTCGACCGGGAAGCTGAGGAGATGTCCGCGTCTCTCCACCATCGACCGGATCTCTTGCAGAGCGGGCACGACCGCCGCAACAGGCAGCGCGTGCTCCATCTCATAGAAACGCACAAGGCGCTTGCTCGCAAAGATTCGCCACGACTCGTCGACCCATTCGCGCGACCCGGAAGATGGCAGTGCAGCTGCAAGTCTCGGGATCAGCGACGGTCGTGCACGGCCGAGACGACACAGCATGCCGAACGCATGATTCTCGAGGAACGTCTTGTCGCGCCATTCACGCCACGCCGGCATGCGGTCGACCGGATCGTCGGTGCGGTTGTTGCGCTTTGTGAGCGCCCACTTGGTGTGCGGAATCCAGTAGAACTCGAAATGGTCGTTCGACGCCGCATGGTCGTGGACTGACTCGAGCACAGCCTCGAGACGCATCGGTTGCTCGACCGCCCGCAACCGGAAGGCCGGCACCACCTGGAGCGTGACTTCTGCGATCGCGCCGAGCGCTCCGACCGAGACACGGGCATGCGGGAGGAGTCCGGAGTTTTTCGTCTCGTCGATCGTGACGACACGGCCGCGACCATCGACAAGCATCATGCCCACCACCTGTGCAGAGAGTCCCGGCAGTTGCGAGCCGGTTCCGTGCGTGGACGTGCTGACAGCCCCGGCAACCGTCTGATAGGCGATGTCGCCGAGATTGGGCATCGCGAGACCCTCGGCCGCCAGCATCACGTTGAGATCCGACAGCGTCGTGCCCGCTCCGACGGTGACCCGGAGTCGATCCCGATCGATCGACCTGATGCCTGCCAAGTTCCCGATGCGCACGAGTCGACCGTCGGTCACTGCGGCAGGGGTGAAGCTGTGCCCCGAGCCCACGACCTTGACGCGCTCGCCGCGACTCGCCGCTCCCTCCACCAGCCGGGAGAGACCCTCAATGTCGCGCGGCGCCTCTATCGAGAGCGGATGGGCGACCTGATTGCCTGCCCAGTTCGTCCACCGTGCCGCCACGGATGCCATTCTGCCCTGCAGGACGGCCTGTCGGGAATGATGCGCCCGGTGACGCCCCGGCCCCCCAACCGACATAAAGTGCTCACTACAACCAACACACAGGAACTGCCACCCAGGGAGGCACCGATGATGACCCAAGTCCCCCACGTCAACTACCTCGTGCTCGGCGACAATCCGCATCTGGTTGCCAATGAATGCAATTCGTGCGGGGCGCGTTTCTTCGACCGCCGCAATGCGTGCGCCTCGTGTTTCGCGACTGATTTCCGTCAGGTCGACGTTCCCACCGAGGGAGAAGTCGTCTCGTTCACGATCGTCACCTTCGCCTCGCCGGGGGTTCCGGTCCCCTTCGTGGCGGCGATCGTCAAGTGCGGCACCACCAGCGTGCGCGGCAACATCATCAACTGCGACCCCACGCCTGAGAAGGTCTCTCTCGGCATGAAGGTGAGACTCGCCACGTATTCGCTCGGAGCAGACGACAACGGCACCGAGGCAATCGGATTCGGCTTCGAACCGGCCTGAGAACCAACAACCCGCAACAACCATTCGGCAAGCAAAAGAAACCACACAAGGAGACAGACAATGGCCACCGACGACATCTACATCCTCGGAATCACGATGACGAAGTTCGGGAAGCATCCCGACAAGGACACCGTCGACCTCGCGGCCGAGGCCGCCATGGGCGCACTCAAGGACGGCGGCGTCACGATGAAGGACATGGGAATTCTCGCCGCCGGTTGTCTCATGGGCCAGGGTTCGATCGCCCAGCAGATCCAGAAGCAGATCGGCCAGACGGGAATCCCGGCCTACAACGTCTCGAATGCATGTGCGACCGGCGCAACCGCCCTGCGCACCGCAATCATGGCGATCAAGGCCGGAGAGTGCGACATGGGTCTCGCGGTGGGCGTCGAGAAGCTGGCCGGAGTCGGCCTGCTCGGCGCACGCCCTGCCCAGGCCAGCAAGGAATGGACTCCGTCGGGTCGCTACGGCGCCGTGACGGGCACCGACGGGCGCATCGGCACCGACAACATGCCCGGCACCTTCGCCCAGGTCGGCATGGAGTACGGCCACAAGTACGGCGGCGCCACGTTCGAGTTGTTCGCCAAGATCGCAGAGAAGAACCACGCTCACTCGACTCTCAACCCGCTCGCCGCGTACACAAAGCGCATGACGCTCGACGAGATCATGAACGACGTCATGATCGCCTACCCGAACACGCGCTCGATGTGCTCGGCCAACTGCGACGGCGGCGCCGCGGCAGTGGTCGTGAGCGGCGAGCGTCTGCGGACGCTCTCGAAGGAGCAGCAGCGCCGTGCGGTCAAGGTGTCGGCATCAGTCCTGACGAGCGACCCCTACCAGGAGGCCTGCCAAGTGCTCCCCGACGTCAACACCCTGACGCGCATCGCCGCAAAGAAGGCCTACGAACAGGCCGGCGTGTCACCGCAGGATCTTGACCTCGTCGAGCTGCACGATTGCTTCGCCACCGCCGAGCTGGTCCATTACGACAACCTCATGCTCTGCGAAGAGGGCGGTGCCGTCGATTTCTTCAACTCGGGTGCCACCTGGCGCGACGGGTCGACACCGGTCAACGTCTCGGGCGGACTCGAGTCGAAGGGTCACCCGATCGCGGCGACCGGCATCGCCAACATCTGGGAGGTCTGCCATCACCTTCGCGGTGAGGCCGGCGACCGCCAGATCGAGGGTGCCAAAGTCGGTCTCGCACACGTCATCGGCCTCGCCTCGGCGTGCGGCGTGCACATCCTGGAGAAGTCCGCGCTCTGACCCTTCGCATCGTGGCCCACGGCACGTGGGACCCCGCATTCGAGCCCCTCATCGACGCTTTCCGAGCCAACTTCGCCGACCACGGCGAGGTGGGCGCGGCGCTGTGCGTCATTGTTGATGGGACAACTGTCGTTGATTCATGGGCTGGAGTCACCTCCCTTGACGAGCCCTCGCCCTGGACCGGCGACACCCTGGTCAATGCATTCAGCGTCGGCAAGGGTGTCACCGCCGCACTTGCGGCGCACTGCGTGGCGTCGGGTCATCTCTCGTGGGACACGAGAGCCGCCCAGGTGTGGCCCGAGTTCGGAACGCACGGCAAGGAGACGACCACTCTCTCAGATCTTCTGGGACACCGTGCGGGGCTTCCCGGCATCAGGGAACTGCTCCCCGATGGCGTGATGCTGGAGTGGGACACCATGACGTCGCACCTTGCGCGCGAAGCACCGTGGTGGGTACCTCGCACGGAGCACGGCTATCACGTCAACACGTTCGGCTTTCTCGTCGGAGAGACGCTCCGTCGCGCAACCGGCACAGGCGTGAGGGAACTCTTCCTGGAGCGTCTTTTCGCTCCACTGGAGGCCGACCTTCACATGGGCCTCTCCCCCGACGACCACTACAGGGTGGCGACCCTCATCTGGAACGATGCCCCGACACGTCACGGCATCGACCCCCCGACCGGACATGATGCTGAGATTCTCCAGCACCGCGCCTATGCCAACCCTCCCGGATTGTCGGGCGTCGGGTGGGTGAACAGCGGGCCCTGGCGTTCGGCCACCATGCCGAGCACGAACATGCACGCCTCTGCCCGAGGAGTTGCCCGCCTGTTCTCGGCCCTCGCTCGGCCCGGTCTCCTTCTACCCGCCGAAGTACTCACAGAGTGCGCGACCGAGACGTCGGACGGCATCGACAACGTGCTCGGACGACGGACCCGATTCGGTCGCGGCTTTCAGCTCCCCATTCCCGAGAGGTCCTTCGGTCCGAACTCGCGGGCATTCGGACACTTCGGCGCCGGAGGTTCCCTGGGATTCGCGGACTGCGATGCGGGAGTCGGCTTCGGCTACGTCATGAACAGGATGGGATCTGGCTGGCAGAACGAGCGGAACTCCTCTCTCGTCAGGAGTCTCTACGAATGCCTCTGAGATTCGATTCGCAGGCTCGGACTGCCCTGTGGCACGGTAGTCGACCGTGACCCAGACGACCGCGGCGAAGGCCATCAGACCAGCCGAGCTCTTTGCGATCAGACCGTTTCGCCTTTTGTGGGCCAACAGCTTCTTGTTCATCCTCGTTCAGAGCACGCAACGCTTCGCTTTCGTCGCCCTCGCACTCGACCTCGGGGCTGCGAGCGACATCAACGGGTTGATCTTGTTCGTGATGGGCATTCCCGCGCTCCTCATCTCGCTCCCGGTGGGGGTGATGAGCGACCACTGGGACAGACGCAAGCTTCTGATGACAAGTCAAGGCGGAGCCCTCGGCGTCACGGTGTTCATCGCCGTCATGGTCACAACCGGAGCCATGAACGTCGGGTGGTTGCTGCTGGCCGCAGTCTCGTCGGGGACGTTCATCGCACTCGGTGCACCGGTGCGAACTGCCGTCCTTCCCACGCTCGTGCCCGGCGACAAATTGGTGGGGGCCATCGCCGTCAGCTCGGTAGCGACCAACATCGCGCTCATCCTCGGACCGGCCACGGCATGGCCGGTGATCGCCGTGTGGGGACTCGAGGGGGCCTTCTGGCTGCAGGTCGCACTCTATGTCGTGGGGCTGGCGGTGCTCGTGCCGCTCCGGCTGCCGCCGAGCGCCAATGCCGGTGCCGAGCGCAAGTCGATGCGAGTCGAATTGATGGGTGGCATCTCCTTCATCAGGGGCCACGAGGCGGTACGGTCATTCGTCGCGCTGCTCGCCGCGTCCACTGTGTTCATGATGGCTCCGTGGATCGTTCTTGGTCCGCAGATCGCCGAGCAGAACGCCGGCGCCTCGGAGAGCCAGGCGTTCGCGCTTGTCGGGTTGCTCGGCATCGGCCAGTTCATCACGTCGATGATGATCATGCGGTTCAACCACAAACTCGTGCGAAAGGGCCTCTGGTTCATGTGCGGCCTGTGCTGGGGATCGGGAGTGCAGATCGCCCTCGGCCAATCGAACTCGATCGCGATGATGGGAGTCTTCCTCTTCATGTGGGGACTCGGCGGAGGGCTCTACATGAACCTCAACCAGACGCTGATCCAGAACAACACACCGCCCCAGGTGATGGGGCGTGTGATGGCAATTCATTCGCTCTTGATGACCGGACTCGCGCCGCTCGGCGCGCTCGCCATCGGCGTCGTCGCACGAACCATGGACTCGGCTCCGCTCACGTTCTCGGGTGCGGGCGTCGCCATGCTCGCATCGGCGCTGTGGTTCCTCACCCGGCACCGACACCTGCGCGCCCTCCACTGACATCGACTTGAGGCGACTATGGTCAGTGCAACCGGAGGTTGCACATGAAACTCGGACTCTCTGCCGGATATTGGTCATCTGGTCCGCCCGCGAATGCCACAGAGCAGATCGCCGCCGCAGAACGACTCGGATTCGACACCGTCTGGACCGCCGAGGCCTACGGATCGGACGCGTTCACTCCGCTCGCGTGGTGGGGTGCGGAGACATCTCGAATCCGACTTGGCACGGCAATCGCACAGATGTCCGCACGCACGCCCACCGCCACTGCCATGGCCGCAATCACCCTCGACCACCTGAGCGGCGGGCGTTTCGTGCTCGGACTCGGAGCCTCGGGACCCCAGGTGGTCGAAGGCTGGTACGGCCAGCCCTATCCGCGCCCGCTCGAGCGCACCCGCGAGTACGTGGACATCGTGCGCCAGGTGTTTCGCCGTGGGGCACCGGTTGAACTGCACGGTCGTCACTACGACCTGCCACTTCGCGGCGGCGCCGGTCTCGGAAAGGCACTGAAGCCCACCGTGCACCCGCTGCGCTCCGACATTCCGATCTTCCTCGGAGCCGAGGGGCCGAAGAATGTTGCCCTCTCGGCTGAGATCTGCGACGGCTGGATCCCGTTCTGGTTCTCACCGAAGAGCGATGCCTTCTACCGCGCGGCCCTCGAGTCGGGATTCGACGCCGCCGGCAAGACCACCGAGCAACGCGCCGCCTTCGAGGTTGCGGCCGTCGTGCCCGTCGTGATCGGCGACGACGTGGAGACCTGCGCGAACATGGTGCGCCCGATGATCGCTCTCTACGCAGGAGGCATGGGAGCACGCGAGGCGAACTTCCATTTCGACGTCTTTGCCCGCATGGGCTGGGAAGACGTGTGCGTCGAGGTACAGAACCTCTTCCTCGCCGGCAAGAAGTCCGAAGCCATGGCGGCCATACCGCTCGACATGGTCGAAGACGTAGCACTCGTGGGTCCGGTCGACAAGATCAGCCGCGAAGCCGATGCATGGAAGTCGACATGTCTGACATCGATCGTCGTCGGAGGCTCGACACGCCACCTGGAAATGATCGCCGAGATCTTCGCCTGACGTGCCGCCGCCCGCGGCACTGCCTCAGGGCTCCAGGTGAAGCAGGATCGTGTCAGCGTCTGAGTTAGGACCCGTTCGCGACGCGCACACCACGACTCGATCTCCAGGCTTCAGGAGATTCTCGTTGCGCGCTCCGAGCAGACCGTCCTCCATGGCTTGAGTGATCTCGTCGGGCCGCTCTCGCACAACCGGCAACACCCCGTAGGCGACCGCGAGCGACCGCGCCACTTCCGGTGACGGAGTCACGGCCACTATGGGGCACGGAGGCCGGCACGCGGACAACAACAACGCGGAGTAGCCCGTGTTTGTCACCGAGAGGATCTTGTCGGCACCCGTGCGCTTTGCGAGTGCCGCGGCCGCCGCGGTCACCGCGGCCTTCTCCGGGTTCGCATTGGCGAACCAGTTCGGCATCGCCACGTCTATCTCTGCCGAGACGGCGATACGCGCCATGGCCCGCACCGCGCCGACCGGGTCGATGCCGACAGCCGTCTCACCCGAGAGCATCACGGCGTCGAAGCCGTCACGCACAGCCGCCGTGACATCGGAGACCTCCGCTCTCGTCGGACGCGTGGCGTGCGTCATCGACTCCAGCATCTCCGTCGCGCAGATACTGATCGTTCCCGAGGTCAGTGCGGCATGGGCGATCTGGCGTTGCGCGAGCGGAACGACATCATACGGGAGCTCCACACCGAGGTCTCCGCGAGCCGCCATCACACCGTCGCTCACCTGACAGATGTCGTCGATCACAGCCAGGGCCTGCGGACGTTCAATCTTTGCGAACACGAGCGTCGCGGGCCCAACGAGTGCACGCACCTCCTCCACGTCCTCCGGGCGCTGCACGAACGACACCGCCACGATGTCGACGCCAACGTCGCGCACGACCGCCAGATCTGCCCTGTCCTTTTCGGACAGCACGCTTCCTGTGACTGCAGAATCGGGCAGGTTCACGCCCTTGCCCTTCTGCAGCCTTCCGCCGGCCGTGACCGACACGGTGAGAACGTCACCTTCGACCGAGACGACACTCGTCTGTATACGCCCGTCGTCAAGATAGACGCGGTGCCCGGGAAGGATCTCCACCGAGGTCAGGTCGGGACCAACGCCGAGCCCCAGGTCAGCCATCGACAGCGCGATGTCTGCACCTCTCTGGATGTCGCGGTCCGGTCCTCCGTACCGCATCTTCGGACCTCTAATGTCCACCAACACCGCCGCTCGTGGCGCGTTCTTTCGCACGTCGCGCACGGCGCCGGCGAGGTCGGCCGTGTTGATGTGCGAGCAGTTGAGTCGGAAGACCGAGACGCCAACCTTGTGCAGACCGCTGATCATCTGCGGCGACGACGACTTCGGCCCGAGGGTCGCAATGATCTTGGTCTTTCTCATTCCGTCACACGCCGACGCACTTCTCGCACTGACACGACACCCACGTTCCAATCCTGCCACACAAGTTCATCATCTGACATGGGACAAATGCGTCGTCGGTTGACCTGTGCCCTGCCGCCGTGCCATCACGGCTTCGACGACGGCGCACAGTGACGCGCGTCGCCGCAATCACGGCAATCGCCATGGCGACTGCATCCGTTGCTCTCGAGGTGTCGGGAGCGTGGCCGAATCCGCCGGGAAACCTGATCAGGAATGCCGCGACCGGGCGCCCTGGTGAACGCGGACCGAACGGAGCGCAAGGTCCACGTGGAGACATCGGCCCGGTGGGTCCTGCCGGCCCCACAGGTCAAGACGGAGAGTCTGGCCAACGCGGCGCTGATGGCAGAACAGGAGTGACAGGGCCAAGAGGCCCACGCGGCCCCACAGGATCGGAAGGCACTCGAGGCGAGACCGGACCACAAGGGCCGGCGGGTGAGGCCGCCACGTACGCCTATGGGTCGTTCATCAGCAATGCCACCGACAACCTCGCCGCTCGCTACCTACCCACGGCAATGACCGTGAACACGTCAATCGCCACATGCGGGGCAAGCTTGGTTGACAACGAGGGACAACCCTGCGGCAATGGAGCCAAGTGTTCTGCTGTTCGACTCGGGTCAGACGGAGTCTTCAACATCGAATTCTCGGCGCAGTTGTGGAAACCCCGGAACAACAACCCCGGCTCCACCAGTGATCCCGTCTTTGATTCTCTCGGTGACCCATGAAGCGGCGCCTTCTGAGGCGTGAGCACAATCTGATGGTGTCGAAGGGGGGACTTGAACCCCCACGCCCCAGAGGGCGCCAGCCCCTCAAGCTGGTGCGTCTGCCAATTCCGCCACTTCGACGAGGACTGCAAAGACTATCGGTGTTCGACCGACGGCCCCAACAGCGAGATCAGCCCGATCAGGCCGCGAGCAGGAAGCCGAGCGTCACGACAGTGAACACCCAGATGGTGGCGAGAACCGTGGTGATGCGGTTCAGGTTGCGCTCGGCCGCGGCCGAGCCGAGCCCCGCTCCCCCGGCGCCGCCGAACATGTCGGAGAGACCGCCGCCCTGGCCACTATGCAGAAGAACACCGGCGATCATGGCGAACATCGACACAACATTGACGATGACCGTGAAGTAGAGAACGACGTCGCGCACGGCTCTTGAATCTACCGCCGATTCAGACCCGAGAGACCGACACGGGAACGTCGTTCGGGAAGTGGCAGGCGACCTGGTGCCCGGGGCCCACATCTCGCATCACGGGCTCTTCCTCGGCACAACGGGCCTCTGCCCGGGGGCAGCGGGTGCGGAAACGGCAACCAGACGGCGGGTTGATCGGACTTGGCACCTCCCCTTCCAACACGGTTCGGCTTCGGCTGCGCTCAAGTCCCGGATCGGGCTCGGGCACGGCCGACAGAAGAGCCGCGGTGTACGGATGCGCCGGGGTCAGGTACAAGGTCTCGGCCGGGGCCGTCTCGACGAGCTTGCCGAGATACATCACCGCGATGCGGTCGGAGATGTGTCTCACCACCGAGAGGTCGTGGGCGATGAACAGATAGCTGAGTCCCATTTCGGCTTGAAGATCCTGGAGAAGATTCACCACGCCCGCTTGGATGCTGACGTCGAGAGCCGACACCGGCTCGTCGAGAACCAGGAACGACGGCTGAAGTGCCAGCGCTCGGGCGATACCGACGCGTTGTCTCTGTCCGCCGGAGAATTCGTGAGGGAACCTGCGCGCGTGGTCGGGCGCGAGCCCCACCATCGTCAACAACTCGGCGACGCGATCCTGGTGACTTCCGGGTGTGCGGTGAATTACGAGTGGCTCGCTGATCGCCGATCCCACCGTGAGACGAGGGTCGAGCGACGCGAAAGGATCCTGAAAGACGATCTGCATCTCGCGGCGGACGTCGCGCATTGCGGCACGGTCGAGCCCGACGAGTTCGCGCCCCTTGAACATCACCGACCCTGCCGTCGGCTCGAGCAACTGCAACACGCAGCGTCCGACGGTGGTCTTGCCCGAGCCTGACTCGCCCACCAGCCCGAGTGTCTCCCCTGGTGCGATGTCGAATGAGACACCGCTCACCGCCTGCACGGACTGGGTGCTGGCTCGAAGTCCCTTTGTGCTGCGGACATCGAACTCCTTGACCAGCCCCTTCACCGACAGCATCGGTGTCACTGCGTTCATGACCGCACTCCGATCGCATCGACCCGCACACATGCGGTCTCGGTGGCGCCGGCACGAACCAGAGTCATCGGTGCCGACCGACACTCATCGGCCGCGTGCGGACACCGTGGCCGGAACGCGCATCCTTCGGGCGGTGCAATCATGTTCGGCGGCGCACCGGTAATCGGCTGAAGTCGGTCGCGCCCGACCGCGGGGAGAGATGTGAGAAGCCCCCGGGTGTAGGGGTGGTTCGATCGCACGAAGAGATCGTCGACCCCGGCGCGCTCGACGGTGTTTCCGGCGTACATCACCTCGACACGGTCGGCGATCCGGGCAATGACCCCCAAGTCGTGGGTGATGAACACGACTGCCGTGCCAGTGGCGCGGCGGATTTCGCCGATCACATCGAGAATCTGGGCCTGCACGGTGACGTCGAGTGCGGTGGTCGGCTCGTCGGCGATGAGGACGTCGGGTTCATTGGCGATTGCCATTGCGATCATGACGCGCTGGCGCATGCCGCCGGAGAACTGGTGCGGATACTGCCGCGCCCGGACGTCGGGCTGCGGAAGTCCGACCATGTCGAGCAACTCCACCGCGCGCCGGGCCGCGGCATCGTCGTCGAGACTCTGGTGCGACTGGATCATCTCGACGATCTGGGCCCCCACTCTCTGCACCGGGTTGAGCGCAGAGAGCGGATCCTGAAAGATCATTGCGATCTTCTTTCCCCGCATGCGCCGCACCGTGTCGGGCTTGACACCGATCAACTGTGTGCCGTCGAGAACCGCCGACCCCGTCACGCTTGCTGTCCTCGGGAGCAGTCCCATGATCGACAAGAACGACACCGACTTGCCGGACCCCGATTCGCCCACCACACCGACCATCTCGCCGGGTGCGACGTCGAGGTTCACCCCTCGCACTGCCTGCACGAGACCAGCGGGAGTCGGAAAGCTGACATTCAGATCACGCACCGAGAGCACCGGCTCACTCATTCACCCGCCCCCTTGTGCTTGGGGTCGAACGCGTCGCGGAGACCGTCGCCGATGAAACTCACACATAGCGTCACCAGCAGCAGCGCAGAAAACGGATACACAGCCAACCACCAGTAGCCGGCTCGCACGGCGGTGCGGGACTCGGACACGAGCAGACCGAGAGACGTTGCACCCGATCCCGGGTTCGGGCCGTAGCCGAACAGTGCGAGAGTCGATTCACTCACGATCGCACCCACGACACCGAGACTGAGGGCGACCAACATAGGGCCTGTCGAGTTCGGCAACAGGTGACGCCTGATGATGTACCAATTCGACGCACCGGCGGCGCGCGAGGCCTCGACGAACTCGCGCTCCTTCAGCGACAGAACCTGCGCACGGATGACCCGCGCGATGCCCATCCAGCCGAAGATGGCGAAAAGGAAGATCAGGAACCGCACCGTGTTGATCTCGCCCGTGATGGGCTTCAGCCATTCCACATTGGCAAGACTGCTTCGCACGACGAGGAGGGCCACCAAAATGGGGAACGCGAGGAAGATGTCGGTGACCCGCATCACGACATCGTCGAATCGTCCGCCCTTGAGACCGGCCACCGACCCGATAAGCGCCCCGAGCAGGAGCGAGAAGAATGCCGACGCGAACCCGATGAGAAGCGACACCCGCATTCCGAAGATGATGCGGCTGTAGAGGTCGCGGCCGATCTGGTCGGTGCCGAACCAGGCGTCCTTGAACGGCGCAAGGTTCTGATTCCGGCCTTCGCTGATGTCGATCACCTGCTCATTGATGCCGTACCGCGTGGTCCACGGCGACAGAAGCACCCACGCCGTGGCGATGGCCAAGATGACCGTGGAGGCAAAAGCTGCGCGGTGGCCGATGAACCGCCTGAGCACCATGCGCCCCGGCGACACCGACTTCACAGCCACGCCAATTGCTTCGTCAATTGATTCCGTCGAACCCTCAGCCATCGTCACCTCCTAGTCCAGTGCAATCCGCGGGTCGAGGACGGCGTAGGCGATGTCAGCCAGCAGGTTGAACAACACCACCGAGGTGACGATGACGAACATCCACGGCATCAACTCGGGGAAATCTCCGTTGGAGTAGGCAATCAGGAAGAACTTGCCCATGCCCGGGTACTCGAAGATCCCCTCGGTGATGATGAGACCGCCGACGATCGCGCCGGCGTCGAGGAACGCCAGGGTCGTCACCGGAATGAGCGCATTCCTGAGTCCGTGCTTGACGAGCACCTGCCGCTCACTGATGCCCTTGGAGCGGGCGGTGCGCATGTAATCGCTGCCGAGCACATCGAGGAGCGACGAGCGCATGTAGCGCGCATAGACGGCCATCGACTGAATCGCGACGACGGTCACGGGGAGCGCCATGTGCTTGGCCATGAGCCCCAGGTCGAAGCCGGAATGACCTGGCGGATAGACACCCGAGGTAGGGAACAGCGAGTACCCGAACCACTTCTGCCACTGCACCGCGAACAACATCTGCAGCAGCAGTGCCGAGACGAAAGGCGGAACCGCAAGACCGACCAGGGCCAGCGAGTTGACTGTGGTGTCGCGCAGCCTCCCGGGACGCAGGGCAGCGAATATCCCGAGTGAGTTGCCGATGATCATGCCTACAGCCGATGCCACGATGCCGAGGCGAAGCGAGTTGGCGAGGGCATCCTTCAGGTTCGGGAACACCTCTCGCTGGCCCTTGATGCTGCGGGGCCAGTCGAATGTCACAAAACCCGACAGCCACTGGAAGTAGCCCCGCACGTACCCGAACGGACCGTCGTAGAGGCCGTTCACCTCGATGTAGCGATTGAGCTGGGCGCGGGTCGCACGGATGTTGGCGCGCTTGTAGCTCTCGACCGGGTTCGTCCCGAGCCTGATCGCGACATAGACGAGAAATGTCACAAGGAGAATGGTCGGAAGCATCCACACCAGGCGACGACCGATGTACCTCAGCACGTCTCAGCTCCCCCGGGCATCTCTCCATTCTTGCCGAAACTCAGAGGAATCCAGGCAACTGCCGAGAGCGTCCGGAACGAAGAAGGGGGTGCGGGACCGAAGTCCCGCACCCCCTCCGGAGTGTTTCTCAGAGAAATGAGGGCTCAGCCCTTCACTTCCACCTTCGGCTCTCCGGCCATCATCTCGCTCAGCTCGTAGTCGCCGTCGTTCGTGGTGAGCCACACGCCGGGGAGCACGTTCTGCGCACCGGTCCACAGAGCCCACGAAGAGTTCGCGCACTCGGTGACCGGGTTCAGACAGCTCGGCCACTGCTCGGCGCCGACGACGATCTGGCCGTCACCGTCCACGTCCTCCCAGAGGAAGGTGTCGTAGAACGCCGCGTAGTTGTTGAGCTGGCCCTCGACGTTGTTCACCTTGTCGGAGCGGTACGCGCCGAGGTTCGGGAACTGGTAGAGGGGAACCATGATGTAGTCCTTGTCGATCTCGGCGATCGCGGTCTTGATCAGTTCTTCACGCTTGGCGGCAACGGGTTCGATGTCGGACGCATTCAGCGCCTCGGTCGCGGTCTCGTTGACCCAACCCTGGAAGTTCTGACCGGTGTTGCCGTTCGCCTCGGTCGGGACCTTGTCGCCCGCGAACGAGCTGACGAGGTATGCCGGATCCGGCGGTGCGACCGAGATGTACATGGCGAGGTCGTAGTCCATGCCAGGCAGACGCTGCTGGAAGTAGCAGTCTGCGTCGCAGTTGTACGGCTCGACATTGAAGCCGGCCTTCTTCATCAGCGGGATCAGGTACGCCTGGGTGCTCTCGCGACGGGTGTTGCCGGTGTTGACAACCCACTTCACGGTCGGCACGGTGCCGTCCTTGGCCCACATGCCCGAGCCGTCCTTCTCGTAGCCGGCGCCGGTCATGATGGTCTCAACCGCTGCGAGGTCGTACTTGTTGCCGAAGAGTCCTTCGGGGCAGAACGGACCAGGAACGATCGGACCGCACTTGAGGAGGCTTGCGCCATCCACCAGCGGGGCGTAGATCTGGTTGAACAGGGCGTCAAGGTCGATCGCCTTGTAGAACGCCTCGCGGTATGCCGGATCGGAGAATGCACGGGTGTTGCCGTCGGCATCCTTGCCGTCGACGCCGAGGTTGAAGTACAGCGCCTCGTACTGGCTGCCGAAACCGACAGACAGTTTGATGTTCGCGTCCTCGAGCTCCTTGGTCAGACCGTCATAGAACTGCGGGTAGATGAAGTCCACTTCGCCGGCCTTCAGTGCCGGGATCTGGGTCTCGACCTTCGGGACCATCACGAGCTTGCCGCTGGCCTTGTTGGTGCCCCAGTAGTTCTCATTCGGGACGTAGACCACCTGGTCGGCGCTCCACGACTCCAGCTTCCACTGGTTGCCCGAGAAGGGAAGGCTCGTCTGCATGTCCTGCGAGATGTCCTCGCAGTTGGCGACTGCTTCCTTCTTGATTAGGCCGCCAAAGAGGCCCTTCCACGGCGCGTACGCCACGTTGAAATCGACGACGACCTGTTTTGCGCTGTCGCCTTCGGCAATACCGGTGATCTTGTCGTAGCCGCCGGTGCCGATCGAGCCGGGGGTCTTGAGGGCGGCAAGAGCCGTGCACTCGAAGTCTTCCCAGGTGATGGCACTGCCGTCGTCCCAGACAGCCGCCTCGGCGATGTCATAGGTAATGGTCATCGCCGATTCGCCGGCCGCCCACTTGCCGCCGCCGTCGGTGTCGCCCGCATCGGTGTCGCTGTCGCTACTCCCGCCGCACGCGGCGAGAACGAGAGCTGCACCGAGAAGCGCACCGGCGAGCTTCTGGCTCTTCCGGATTTTCTTCACTGTGACCTCCTGGTCGTGTTGTGTGACCGGGAGGGTTCATGCACAGGAGCGCTCCTGAGCGCCGGCTCGACCTCCCAGCCCCGATCCGGCCGTGAGAACTTATCAGTTTGTAAAGAACAAGTGAAGATTGGCTGCCCTACGCCGGGACTTTCTACGACCCGTCGGGTGCAAGAAGCCGGAATCGCACGATTCGGGCGAATTCATCGGGATCGAGAGAAGCTCCCCCCACAAGGGCTCCGTCAATGTCGGGCTGTGCCATGAGGTCTGCAATGTTGCCCGCCTTCACCGAGCCACCGTACTGGATGCGCACGGAGGCGGCCGTTTCGGCGCCGAACAAGACCCCTATCTCGCGCCGAATGGCGGCGCACACCTCCTGTGCGTCGCTGGAGGTCGCGGTGCGCCCGGTGCCGATCGCCCAGATCGGCTCGTACGCCGCGATCGATCCCGCGACCTGCTCAGGTGTCAGACGCGCGAAACCCGCACGCACCTGCGCGAGCACCTTCTCGAGCGTCGATCCTGATTCCCGCTCGGCGAGGGTCTCCCCCACGCACAGAATCGGGACCATCGAATGCGCGAGGGTTGCCACGACCTTCTTGTGCACCATCTCGTCGGTCTCGCCGAAGATTTCGCGCCGTTCGCTGTGTCCGCAAATGACGTGCGTGACCCCGAGCTTGGCGAGAAACGGAGGCGCAATCTCTCCGGTGAATGCTCCCTTGTCTTCCCAGTGGCAGTGCTGGGCACCGACCGAGAAACCGAGCTTGTCGGCCTCCACGAGTGTCTGGAGGCTGCGAATGTCGGTGAAGGGCGGATGCACCGTCACTTGACATGCGGCATAGTCGTCCTTGCCGAGGAGGTACGCAAGCTTTTGCGCGAACTGGATGGCTTCGTGGTGGTTGTGGTGCATCTTCCAATTGCCGCTGACGATCGGCACCCGTGCGCTAGCGGACATTCGGGGCACCTCTCAATGCGGCAAGACCCGGCAGGTCTCCAAGTTCGAGCAACTCAAGCGATGCGCCGCCGCCGGTGGAGACGTGGTCGACGTCGTCGTCGAAACCGAACTGCGCGAGCGCGGCGGCGCTGTCACCGCCGCCGACCACAGTGAACGCCTTGGTCTCGGCCATTGCTTCTGCAACCGTGCGCGTGCCGGCGGCAAATCGTTCATCTTCGAACATGCCCATCGGCCCGTTCCAGAACACCGTCCGAGCATCGAGAATCACATCCGAGAACGCAGCCGCAGAACCGGGACCGATGTCGAGTCCCTTGGCACCGTCGGGCAAGCGCGCACCGAACGTCGCGAAGTTGCCGTTCGCGTCGAGACCGACGATGTCGTCGGGAAGATAGATCGGCTTCGGACCGGCGAGCAGTTTTCGGCAGGTCGCAACCTGGTCGAGTTCACAGATCGAGTCACCAACCGGCATCCCCTTTGCGGCGAGAAACGTGAAACACATGCCGCCGCCGATGACGAGTGCGTCAACAACCTGAAGCAGCGACTCGATGACCCCCAGTTTGTCGGAGACTTTGGCGCCGCCGAGCACTGCCACGAACGGTCGCTTGGGGTTGTCACGCAGCCCTCCGAGCACCTCGATCTCGCGCTGGAGGAGCCTTCCCGCTGCCGACGGCAAGGTGCGCGGCGGCCCGACAATCGATGCGTGCGCGCGGTGCGCCGCACCGAACGCGTCGTTCACGTACATGTCGACGCCCTTGACCAGGTGGGCCACAAACTCAGACGAATTGCCCTCTTCGCCGGCATCGAACCGCAGGTTCTCGAGCAGTTCGACACCCGGGGCGAGATCTGCCAAACGCCTCCGAACAGGTTCCATCGAGTACTTCTGCACTGGCGCACCCTTCGGGCGACCGAGGTGGCTCGCGCATACGACGGTCGCGCCTCGCGAGGTCAACCACTCGATTGTCGGCAGCGCGGCCCTGATGCGGAAGTCGTCGGTGATACGACGGTCATCGTCGGGGCCTTCCATCGGCACGTTGAAGTCGGTTCGCACAAGGACGCGCTTTCCGGAGACGTCTCCGAGGTCCTCGAGGGTCGGGACTCGCCCCCCAGCGGCTCCCGGCCCGCTCACTTGCCGACGTGCAGGACGAGGTCGACGAGACGGTTCGAATAGCCCCATTCGTTGTCGTACCAGCCGAGCACCTTCACGAGTGACCCCATGCTCATCGTGAGATCCGAGTCGAAGACGCACGAGTGGGGGTTCGTCACGATGTCGCTCGACACGATCGGTGCATCGGTGTACTCGAGAACACCCTTGAGCGAACCGTCGGCCGCCGACTTGAACGCCGCATTGATCTCCTCGATACTCGCTGGCTTCTTCAAGTTCGCCACGAAATCGGTGATCGACCCCGTCGGCACGGGCACACGCAGCGATGTTCCGTCGAGCTTTCCCTTCATCGACTCCAGCACGAGGCTCGTGGCTCGAGCCGCGCCCGTCGAAGTCGGTGTGATGTTGATCGCGGCGCCGCGCGCCCGGCGAAGATCACTGTGGGGTCCGTCGACCAGCGACTGATCGCCGGTGTAGGCGTGAATCGTCGTCATCAGGCCGTTCTCGACGCCAAACGCGTCATCAAGCACCTTCACCATGGGGACGAAGCAGTTGGTGGTGCAGCTCGCGTTCGAGATCACCTTGTGCGTCGAGCGGTCGAAATCGGAGTGGTTCACGCCGTAGACGAACGTGGCATCGGCTCCGTTCGACGGCGCGGACACGACAACCAGGGGTGCCCCGCCCTCCAGGTGCATCGCGGCCTTCTCGCGATCGGTGAAGATGCCGGTCGACTCGATCACCAGATCGACCCCCAGGGCGCCCCACGGAAGAGCCTTCGGATCACGTTCGGAGAGAACCTTCAGAACCTTGCCGTCGATCGAGATGCCACCCTCGACGGCCTCGATCTTGTTCGGCAACACACCGAGCACGGAGTCGTACTTCAGCAGATGCGCCATCGTCTTGAGAGACCCGAGATCGTTCACGGCCACGATCTCGACGTCCGCCCCGCGGGCGATCACGGCCCGGAAGAAGTTGCGGCCGATGCGGCCGAATCCGTTGATGCCAACTCGAACTGTCACGAGGGGTCCTTTCCGCTGACTGACGGGGCAACACTAGTTCTTGACTGACGCCGGCCCTCGCCTCGCGCACGGGCCGTGTCTCGAGCGAGACCGTTCAGAGACCGATGTCCCTGTGCGACACGCGCGGGTGGTGCCCACCCTCGCGCAATCGCCGCGCGAGTTCTTCGGCAATCGCGACCGAGCGGTGACGGCCGCCGGTGCACCCGATGCCGACAGTCAGGTAGCTCCGTCCCTCGGCAACGTAGGCAGGCAGCACCAACTCGAAGAGGTTCCACGCACGCTCGAGGAAGTCGGACGCGAGCGACGTGCCGAGAACATGCTCCCTCACGGGGGCATCGAGCCCGGTCAACGGGCGAAGGTCGTCGTTCCAGTGCGGATTCGGGAGAAACCTGACGTCGAGCACCGTGTCGACGTCGATCGGAACGCCGTGCTTGAATCCGAACGAAATCACCGATACCTGCAGTGAATCGCCGGGCGAATCAGGCCCGAACAACTCCGACAGTTGCGCCTTCAACTGGTGAACGGTCAGACCGGTGGTGTCGATCATGAGATCGGCGACTGACCGCACGTCACCCACCATCGCCCGTTCCCGTTCGATCACTTGCTCCAAGCCGAGCGAACCATCACTCATCGGATGGCGCCGTCGCGTCGCCTCGTAGCGCCGAACCAACTCCCTCGTTGATGCCTCGAGAAAGAGCACTCTCACGCGGTGTCCCTGTTCGCGCAGCGACGCGACTGCATCGAGAATGCCGGCCTGCTGGCGTCCGTTCCCAACGACCAGGCACAACTTGTCGATCTCGCCGCCGGCCTGGCCGCTCAGTTCCACGACCTTGTCGACGAGAACGACCGGCAGATTGTCGACGACGAACCATCCCATGTCCTCGAGGTCGGCAGACGCCTGGGAACGACCGGCTCCGGAGAGTCCTGCGACGACGAGAATGTCAGTCACATCGACGATGCTACTCGCGCGCGTCCTTCTCCGCCCGCAGATAGAGCAGACGCGGCACGGTCGCAGCGAGCGGGTACTCGGGCGCACGCCGCAAGAAGCCCTCCGGTGGCGACGGCTCCGCCATGCGATGAACGACGAGCGCGTGTTCTGCCAGACAGTTCACGTATCGCGAGAGAGGACGGTGCACGAAGCGGATGAACACTCCTGGCTCCACTTCTTCGTGGGTTGCGGTCTCGGTCAGATAGGGACCGATGCGCCAGTACTGCTCGGGAGGGTCGATCATGTGGTCGTCGATCCAGCCGCTACCGGGCGTCTGAAGCAGCGGATGATTGAGGAAGAAGGCAAAACGCCCGCCCGGCACCAGCACACGCGACACCTCCGAGATCGCGGCGTCGAGATCATCGATGTGCTCGAAGACGAGGCACGCCACCACGGCATCGAACTCTCCGTCGCCGAACGGCAGCAAATCAGCTGACCCGAGTCGATACTCGGGACCGCCGCCTCGTTCCCGCGCCAATTGAAGGTGCCGTTCCACAGGGTCGACCCCGACGACCGCCGCCCCGGTGGTGGCCACAGCGCGCGAGATCTGACCCTCTCCGCACCCGATGTCGAGCACACGACCGAAGCCGGCGAGTTCATCGACCGCCATCGGGATGATCTGTTCGACGTACTCAGGGTCGACGCCGCCCGTGAACCCGTCAATCCACCACTCAGCGTGTTCGGCCCACCCGGCGCCCGATCCCGCCTCTGATTCGTTCGAGGTCACTGATCGTCCTCCGAGTTCGTGCCGTCGTTCTGATGAGAACTGGATTCCGACGCGTCATGGAACCTTGCGTAGATCGCCTCTGCGACAGATGCCGGCAACCACGACAAAGCGGCGAGGTCATCGAGTGACGCGCGTTTCACCGCGTTCACTCCGCCCATCTCCTTCACGAGCCTCTTTGCGCGCGCCTCGCCGAGGCCGGCGATGCCCTCGAGCGACGACGACACCATCCGCTTGCCGCGCAGTTCTCGGTGGAACGAGTTGGCGAAGCGGTGTGCCTCGTCGCGTATTCGCTGCAGCATGAACAGCGCTTCGCTCCCCCGCGGGATCCGCACCGGAGCCTGCTGTCCCGGCACGTACACCTCCTCGAAACGCTTTGCGAGGGCCGCCACCGGAATCTCATCTTCGAGACCGAGTTCGCGCACCACCCGTTCGGCCACGGCCAGCTGCCCCTTTCCCCCGTCCACGAGCAGCAACTGCGGGGGATATGAGAATCGTCCGGGCTTCTCCGGCTTCTCGTGCGCCTCAATATCTCTCTCGGCCAGGAGCGCACTCAACCTCCGGCGGAGCACCTCCTCCATCGCCGCGTAGTCGTCGTTGCCGGCCACATCGCGAATCTTGAATCGCCGGTACTCACGCTTGTTCGGCAGACCGTCCTCGAGAACGACCATCGATCCGACGTAGTCGGTGCCCTGGAGATGCGCCATGTCGTAGCACTCGATGCGCAATGGCGCCTCCGGCAGCGAAAGATGGTCCTGCAGTTCGGTGAGAGCACGGCTGCGCGTGTTGTGGTCGGCGGCGCGCCGCAGACGGTGCCGCACGAACTCCTCGCGGGCATTCGTCGTCACCGTTTCGTGAAGGTCTCTCTTGTCGCCGCGCTTCGGCACCCGCACCTCGACCGCGGAACCCCGCAGTGTCGCGAGCAACTCGCCGAGGGTCTCTGCGTCGCCGGGTTCGTGCGGCACCACCAGGAGCGGCGGCACACCGAGTGGCGGAACATCTCCGTACATCTCGGTCACGACCCTCCGCACGAGGTCGGCGTCGGTGAGTTCCTCGACCTTGTCGACAATGAAGCCCTTGCGCCCGACGACCAGCCCCTTGCGCACATAGAAGACCTGCACTGCGGCCTCCAGCTCGTCGCCCACGATGCCGATCACGTCGAGGTCCTCATCGCGCTCGCCCACCATCATCTGCTTTTCGACTGCCCGCTGCACGCCGCCGCGGCGGTCACGCAGCCGCGCCGCGCGCTCGAATTCGAGCGCCGCAGACGCCTCCTCCATCTCGGTGCGCAGTCGCGTGACCACGTCGCGGGTGTCACCGGCGAGGAACTGGCACAGTCCGTCGACGTGCGACCGATAGTCCTCCTCGCTCACTTCCCCGACACAAGGACCCGAACACTTCTCTATGTGGAACAACAGGCACGGGCGGCCAAGACGCGCATGCTGGTTGAACTTTCCCTGGCTGCAGGTGCGAACCGGGAACGTGCGCAGAAGAAGATCGAGGGTCTCCCTGATCGCCCACGCGTGCGCATAGGGCCCGAAGTAGCGGGTGCCCTTGCGCTTCGTGCCGCGCATCACGACGGCACGGGGCCACTCGTCATCGATCGTCACCGCAAGGAACGGATAGCTCTTGTCGTCCCGAAGCCGAACGTTGAAGCGGGGTCGGTGCTGCTTGATGAGATTGAACTCGAGCATGAGGGCCTCGAGTTCGTTGCGCACCTCGATCCATTCGACCGTCTCGGCGGCGGCCACCATGGCAGCCGTTCGGGGATGAAGCACCGCAGGGTTCTGGAAGTACGACGAGACTCGCGAGCGGAGGTTTGCGGCCTTGCCCACGTAGATGACCCGCCCGGCGGAGTCCTTGAACTGATACGAGCCTGGCGACTGGGGCACCGAGGCCGCATCTGGCTTGCGCACCGCCACGACTGCGGTCCTACTTCTTGCGCGCCGTGGCAGCCGGCTTCTTGTCGACCATCTTCTTGACCGCCGACTTCTTTGCCGTTGCCTTCTTGACCGCCGACTTCCTGACCGTCGCACTCTTGACCTGCGGCTTCGCGGTGACCGACGTCGTGGCGCTCGTTCCGATGGTCAACAGTTCAGACAGGAAACGCCCGGTGTGACTTCCCTTCGTGGCCGCCACATGCTCCGGGGTTCCCTCCGCCACGATCATTCCGCCGCCACTGCCCCCCTCGGGTCCGAGATCGACGATCCAGTCGGCCGTCTTGATGACGTCCAGATTGTGTTCGATCACGAGCACCGTGTTGCCCTGGTCGACGAGACGGGACAGGACCGTGAGGAGGCGCCGGACATCCTCGAAATGGAGACCGGTGGTCGGTTCATCGAGGAGATACAGCGTGTGCCCGGTGGATCGTTTGGCCAGTTCGGATGCGAGCTTCACACGCTGTGCCTCGCCACCCGAGAGCGTGGGAGCCGGCTGACCGAGACGCACGTACCCGAGACCGACGTCGACCAGCGTCTGCATGTGGCGCGCGATGGAGGGCTGGTTCGAGAAGAAGTCGAGAGCCTCGGAGATCGGCATGTCGAGCACTTCGGCGATGTTCTTGCCCTTGAAGGTGATCTCCAAAGTGTCGCGGTTGTAACGCGCGCCCTTGCACACTTCGCACGGCACGTAGACGTCGGGCAGGAAGTGCATCTCGATCTTGATCGTGCCGTCGCCCGAGCACGCCTCGCATCGCCCGCCCTGCACGTTGAAGCTGAAACGGCCCGGCTGGTACCCGCGCACCTTCGCCTCCGGCGCGGCGGCGAACAGTTTTCTGATTCCGTCGAACACGCCGGTGTAGGTCGCGGGGTTCGACCGCGGAGTTCGACCGATCGGCGACTGATCCATGTCGATCACCTTGTCGATCGCGTCCAGCCCGTCGATGCGCGTGTGGCGTCCGGGTGACTCCTTGCTCTTGTGGAGCTTCTGCATCACCGCCGGCAGGAGAATGTCGCGCACCAGGGTGCTCTTGCCGCTTCCCGAGACTCCGGTCACCGCGACGAAGCACCCGAGCGGAAGCTCGACGTCGATGTCGCGCAGATTGTGCTCCCTCGCCCCGCGCACGACAATCGCATCGCCGCCGCGCACTCGACGCTGAGTCGGAACCGGAATGCGTTCGACGCCCGTCAGGTAGCGGCCGGTCACAGACTCCTTGGCCTTGGCAATTCCGGGCACCGGCCCCGAGTACACGACCTCTCCGCCGTGTTCGCCGGCACCGGGGCCGATGTCGACTATCCAGTCGCTCTCGCGAATGGTCTCCTCGTCGTGCTCGACGACGAGGACGGTGTTCCCGAGATCGCGCAGCCGCAGCAACGTGTCGATGAGACGGCGATTGTCGCGCTGGTGCAGCCCGATCGACGGCTCGTCGAGCACGTACAGAGTTCCTACGAGCCCCGACCCGATCTGGCTTGCGAGCCTGATTCGCTGGGCTTCGCCTCCGGCCAGGGTGCCGGCAGAGCGCGACAAGGTGAGATAGTCGAGGCCGACGTCGAGCAGGAACCCGAGCCGCGCGTTGATCTCTTTCGTGATGCGCTCGGCGATGATGCGGTCCCGCTCGCCGAGTTTGAGCCCCGAGAGAAACGACGCCGACTCGCCGATCGGCATGTCGCACACCTCGGCGATGCTCCTGTCGCCCACCGTCACGGCGAGCGTTGAGGGCTTCAGTCGCGCACCGCCGCACGACGGGCAGGGCACCTCGCGCATGTACGACTCGAACTGCTCGCGCGTCCAGTCGCTCTCGGCGTCGGCGTGGCGCCGCTTGATCCACGGCACCACCCCTTCGTACGACGTGCTGAACTGGCGCACCTTCCCGAAACGGTTGCGATACTTGACCTGCATGCTTCCGGGTACGCCGTGGAGGATGAGCTTCTGGTGCTTGGTCGACAACTTTCCGAACGGCTTGTCGATGTCGATGCCCTCCTGCTCGGCGACGGCCACCAGCATTCGATGGAAGTACATCGTGTGCGCACTTCGCCACGGCGCAATCGCACCTTCGGAGAGGCCGAGCGACGGGTCGGGCACCACGAGTTCCGGGTCCACCTCGAATTTCGTGCCCAGGCCGTCGCAGTTCTCGCACGCCCCGTAGGGAGAATTGAACGAGAAGTTCCTCGGCGCGGGCTCGTCGTACGAGGAGCCGCAGACCGGACACGCAAGGTGCTGACTGAACGTCAGCACCTCCCCCTCGCCACCGTCGGCAGGCACCAGTTCGATGGCGGCGACACCGTCTGCGAGACGCAGGGCCGTCTCGAGCGAGTCAGTCAGACGACGCTCAATGTCGTCTCGGCGCACCAGGCGGTCGACCACCACCTCGATCGAGTGCTGCTCGTACCGCGCCAGTTTTTCGCCAGAGGCGAGCCACTCCGCAATGTCGCGGACCTCCCCGTCGATGCGGGCGCGCACGAATCCCTGCGCGGCGACGTCGGCGAGCAGCGTGTCGTACTCGCCCTTTCGTCCGCGCACCACCGGGGCAAGCACCTGGAAGCGGGACCCGTCGGGAAGGGTCATGATTCGATCGACGATCTGCTGCGGCGTCTGGCGCTGCAGACGGGTTCCGTCCTCTGGGCAGTGCTGCACGCCGATCCTCGCCCACAGGAGGCGCAGGTAGTCGTAGACCTCGGTGATCGTGCCGACGGTCGAGCGCGGATTGCGTGACGCCGACTTCTGGTCGATCGAGATCGCCGGCGACAGCCCCTCGATCACGTCGACGTCGGGCTTGTCCATCTGTCCGAGGAACTGACGGGCGTACGCCGACAGGCTCTCCACGTACCGACGCTGGCCCTCGGCGTAGATCGTGTCGAACGCCAGGCTGCTCTTTCCGGATCCCGAGAGACCGGTCAGTACCACCAACTTGTCTCGAGGGATCTCGAGGCTGACGTTCTTCAGGTTGTGCTCGCGGGCTCCCCTGACGACGATCTTTTCAGCCACGCCTCGAGGCTACCGATCGCTCATCTGGCGTCACGAAGTTCCCGACGCAGGTCGTTGATCTCGTCGCGGAGGCGGGCCGCGTACTCAAACTTGAGTTCCGTCGCGGCCTCGTGCATCTCCTCTTCGAGGGTCTGGATGAGTCGCGCGAGTTCCTGCTGCGGGAGCGACTTGATCTCTGCCTGCACCCGGTCGCGCTCGCGGCTCTTGCGCCGGTCCTTGCCCGGCACCGGCGCACCGTCGGAGTCGACGCCGAGCACCGAGAGGATGTCGCCGACGGCCTTTCGCACTGTCTGGGGGTTGATGCCGTGTTCTGCGTTGTAGGCGGTCTGCATCTCGCGCCTGCGCTTGGTCTCGGAGATCGCACGCTCCATCGACGCCGTCACCGTGTCGGCGTACATCACCACCTGGCCGTCGACGTTTCGCGCGGCGCGACCGATCATCTGGATGAGCGAGGTCTCCGAACGAAGGAACCCTTCCTTGTCGGCGTCGAGGATCGCCACCAGCGACACCTCGGGCAGGTCGAGACCCTCGCGCAACAAGTTGATGCCCACCAGCACGTCAAATTCGCCGAGCCTGAGCGAGCGGAGAATCTCGATGCGCTGCAAAGTGTCGATGTTCGAATGCAGATAGCGAACCCTCAGCCCTTGTTCGAGTAGGTACTCGGTGAGGTCTTCGGCCATCTTTTTGGTGAGCGTGGTGACGAGGATGCGATCACCCTTCTCGGTTCGGTCGCGCACCATCCCGATGAGGTCGTCGATCTGCCCCTTGGTCGGTTTCACCACGACCTCGGGGTCGACGAGACCCGTCGGACGAACGATCTGTTCCACCACGCGCGCAGAATTGCGAATCTCGAAGTCGGCGGGCGTTGCCGACATGAAGACGCACTGGTTGATGCGTTCCATCGTCTCTTCGAACCTGAGCGGCCGGTTGTCGCGCGCGCTCGGGAGGCGAAAGCCGTGCTCGACGAGAGTGTCCTTGCGGCTGCGGTCGCCGGCGAACTGCGCGTGCAGCTGGGGAACCGCCACGTGGCTCTCGTCGATGATCAAGAGATAGTCCTTCGGGAAGTAGTCGAGAAGAGTGAACGGGGGCTCGCCCGGGCTGCGGCCGTCGATGTGCATCGAGTAGTTCTCAATGCCGTTGCAGTAGCCCATCTCCTGGATCATCTCGAGGTCGTACTGGGTGCGCATGCGCAGGCGCTGCGCCTCCAGCAGCTTCCCGTTGGCCTCGAACCATGCCAGCCGTTCCTGCAATTCTCCTTCGATTCCCGCGATAGCGCGCCGCAGGCGCTCGTCGCCGGCGGCGTAATGGGTGGCCGGAAAGATCACCACCTGCGACATGTCGCCGAGCGTCTCGCCCGTCAGGGGATCGACGAGCGAGATGCGCTCCACCGTGTCACCGAACATCTCGATGCGCACGACGCTCTCCTCGTATGCGGGATGAATCTCTACGGTGTCGCCGCGAACGCGGAAGTTGCCGCGGCCGAGGGTCATGTCGTTGCGGTCGTACTGCATGTCGACCAGACGGCGGAGCATGCTCCTTTGGTCGTAGTCGACCCCGGTGTGCAGCTCGAGCAGCTGTCCGCGGTACTCCTCGGGGTCACCCATGCCGTAGATGCACGACACGCTCGCCACCACGATCGTGTCGCGGCGCGTGAGGAGCGCCGCGGTGGCCGAGTGGCGCAGGCGGTCGATCTCGTCGTTGATTGACGAGTCCTTCTCTATGTAGGTGTCGCTGGAGGGGATGTAGGCCTCGGGCTGGTAGTAGTCGTAGTACGACACGAAGAACTCGACCCTGTTGTGCGGGAAGAACTCCTTCATCTCCTGGGCGAGCTGGGCGGCGAGGCTCTTGTTCGGCGCAAGAATCAGCGTCGGACGTTGCACCTTCTCGATCGTCCATGCGATGGTCGCCGATTTTCCCGAACCGGTGATGCCGAGAAGCGTGAGAAATCTCTCACCCGCGTCGATTCCCTCTGCCAGTTGCGCGATTGCCTTCGGCTGGTCTCCCGCCGGTTCGAAGTCTGAGACGACCGCGAAGGCGGTGTCGGTGTTCACGGCGTCACTCGCGGGAGCCGGCATCGGCATCGGCCGGTGGCAAGGACCTCGCCCACTGCCACACCTCGTCGATGCGGCGCTCGAGCGCCGACAGGTCGCCCGAGTTGTCGACGACCCTGTCGGCGATCTTCAGGCGATCCTCCCGGCTCGCCTGCTTTGCGATGCGGGCGCGGGCGTCCGATTCGTCCATTCCGCGCTGTCCGACGAGTCGCTCGACGGCGGTGTCGACCGGAACGTCGACGACGACGACTCCGCTCAGGCCCTTGCGCGGATTTTCCGCGAGAAGCGGAATGTCGAGCACGACGACGTTGTCGGTCTCCCGCTGCTCGGCGAGCCGTCGGTCCATCTCGCGCGCCACTGCCGGGTGGACGATCTTGTTGAGATCAGCCAGCGCGTCGGAGTCTGCGAACACGATCGAGGCCAGTGCGGCACGGTCGAGAGAGCCGTCTGGACCGAGTACGTGGGCACCAAAGCGCTCCGCGATCTCGGAGAGAAGCGGAGCACCGGGAGCCTGAAGCTCTCGCGTGATGGCGTCGGCGTCGATGATCACAGCCCCGCGCGCGGCGAGGAGTTGCGACACCGTCGATTTTCCCGAGCCGATGCCCCCGGTCAATCCGAGGAGAATCACCGTCGGGCCCCGGGTCAGGCCTGTTCGGCCTCGGGGGCCGCGGCTGGAGCCTCTGCGCCCTCGGCACCGGGCTCGCCGTACTCCTTGTAGTACTCGGCCCATGCGGCCTCGCGCTCGGAATCGTCGCCGCCGACCCAGTTCCCGTGCTCGTCTACCTCGAACTGGCCCTGATATTCGGCCGCAAGTTCGCCACCTTCGGCAGCCTGGCGGATCGAGATCGAGATACGGCGACGCGCGAGGTCGAGATCGATGATCTTGACCCACAGCTCCTCGCCAGGGGTCACGACCTGTTCGGGCGACTCGACGTGGTGCGCCGACATTTCAGAGATGTGCACGAGACCCTCGATGCCGTCCCCGACCTGAACGAATGCACCGAACGGCACCAACTTGGTGACGCGCCCGTAGACCAGCTGGCCCACCTCGTGCGACGAGGCGAACTCCTGCCACGGATCCTGCTGCGTCGCCTTCAGCGAGAGGCTGATGCGCTCGCGGCTGTAGTCGATGTCGAGAACCTGCACCGTGACTTCCTGGCCGACCTGAACGACCTGCGAGGGGTGCTCGACGTGCTTCCACGACAGCTCCGACACGTGGATGAGCCCGTCCATGCCGCCGAGGTCGACGAATGCGCCGAACGCCACCACCGACGAGATGCGGCCGCTGCGCACCTCTCCCGGCTTGAGATTCGTGAGGAACGAGTCGCGCGTCTCCTTCTGGTTCTCCTCGAGGAAGGCACGGCGGGACAGCACCACGTTGTTGCGGTTGCGGTCGAGTTCGATGATCTTTGCGTCGATCGGCTGGCCGATGTACGGCTGCAGGTCGCGCACGCGGCGCAATTCGACCAAGGACGCAGGAAGGAATCCGCGAAGTCCGATGTCGACGATGAGTCCGCCCTTGACGACCTCGATGACCTGTCCGCGAACGGGTTCGTCGTTCTCCTTCTTGCGCTCGATCTCGCCCCACGCCTTTTCGTATTGCGCGCGCTTCTTGGAAAGGACGAGTCGGCCCTCTTTGTCTTCGAGCGTGAGCACCAGCGCCTCGACGGTCTCGCCGAGCGCGACAACCTCGTGCGGGTTCACGTCGTTCTTGATCGCGAGTTCGCGGGTCGGAATGACACCTTCGGTCTTGTACCCGAAATCGAGAAGAACACCGTCGCGGTCGATCTTGACCACGGTTCCCGTGACGAGCTGTCCGTCCTTGACCTCGCGCATCGTTCCTTCGATGGCGTCGGCGAAGCTTTTCTCCATGTCGTTCGCGACAATGGGACGGGGGGTGTAGTTGCCCTCTGCGTCGAAGGAACCCATCGGCGCGGAGGAGAGAGTGGTGTCGGACAAGGTTCGGGTCTTTCGGATGGGACTGTTGTGGTCGTGGCGAGGCCCTCAGAGGGCCCTCTCCCCTTGGGAGAGCGTTGAGAACGCTACCACCAGATATTCCGAACTCTCCGTGGTGGGCGGCTGCTCCCGGTACTGCCCGGGGTCGACGCTCCAGAGATTCCGCACCTCGAGTCCGTTGGCCCTCATGAGCAGACGCAATTCGCGGGGCGTGTAGCAGCCGGTCCAGAGATCGACCTGGCTCACCTCTCCGGTCTCGCTTCGCACTTCGGTCACCTCGTGGCACACGCCCGAATCGGCATCGAACGTCGCCTCGTCGAAATGGCGCACGACGAAATACGAGTTGAACGCCGAGAGACACATCCCGCCTCCGGGCACCAGCGACTTGGCAATTCCCGCCACCACGTCCTCGTCGTGGCCGCCGGCCGTCATCAGCCCGAAGGCTCCCTGGCACAGACAGATTGCCGCGTCGAACTCGGCGTCGAACTGCATCGCCCGTGCGTCGACCCGCTCGAAGGTGGCACCGACCGGCGCATCGCGCCTCGCGATCTCGATGAAACGTTCGCTGATGTCGATGCCGTGGACGAGCACGCCCCGGCGTGCCAGCTCGTGGGCATGGCGACCGGGCCCGCATCCGACGTCGAGCACCCGCATGCCGGCCTCGAGCCCGAGCCAGCCCATGACGGCGTCGACCTCGTTCACCGTCCCCTTCGTGAACGAGTAGCGAAGGTACGCAGACCCGAGGTGATCTGCGATCGGCTCGAACCAGTGGCCCACTGTCTCGTTCATCGCGTCGCAGTGCTCACTGCTTTGCATCTGCCCAGGTGGCACCCCACGCGGCGTTCACCTCGAGCGGAACTTTCAGTTCGGCGGATGAGCGCATCGTGTCGAGCACGAGCGCTCCGACCTCGTCTCGTTCGTCGTCTGCGACCTCGACGATGACCTCGTCGTGGACCTGCAGCACGACACGCGATCTCACCCCGCGCGAGACGAGCAGGTCGTCGATGCGCACGAGCGCGATCTTGAAAATGTCGGCGGCGAGACCCTGGATGGCGGCGTTCATCGCCTGGCGCTCGCCTGCCTGGCGCACCCTGAAGTTGTCGCTCAGCAGTTCTGGAATCGGCCTGCGCCGTCCGAACAACGTCTCGGTGTACCCGTGCTGGCGAGCCTCGCGCACTGCATCATCCATGTAGTCCTTCACGCGAGGGAAGGCGGCGAAGTACGCCGAGAGAATCTCTGCGGCCTCGTCGACTCCGATCGCCAGTCTCTGGCTGAGTCCGTAGGCCTCCATGCCATAGGCGAGGCCATACGAAACCATCTTCGCTTTTGAACGCTGGTCGTGGTTCACCTTCGCCGGATTGACCCCGAACACCCTCGCCGCCGTGGCGCGGTGTATGTCCTCCCCCGCGGCGAACGCAGACACGAGGCCTTCGTCACCCGACAGGTGCGCGATGCACCGCAGTTCAATCTGGTTGTAGTCGGCCACGAGGAACGTCGAGCCGGGCGGCGCAACGAACGCCGTGCGGAACACTCGCCCTTCATCGGTTCGCACCGGAATGTTATGGAGGTTGGGATGATCGCTCGAGAGCCGTCCCGTTCGTGCGACGGTCTGGTTGAAGGTCGCATGAATGCGGCTGTCGACCGGATTCACCTCGGCGAGAAGTCCTTCGCCGTATGTCGCACGCAGTTTCTCCACTTCGCGATGTCGCATGAGCGGCCCGATGAACTCGGGCCAGTCGTCGTACAGTTTCTCGAGGGTCGCCGCGTCGGTGGAATATCCGGTCTTCGTCTTCTTGCCGGGGGTCAGACCCTTCTCGTCGTAGAGAATCGTGCGCAACTGGGTCGGCGAGTTCACGTTGAAGGAATGACCCGCGACCTCGTGCAGCGTCTCCACGAGCGATGAGGCCTCGGTCGTGAGACGATCCCGAATCTCGCGCAGCACTGCGACGTCGACTGCGACACCGGCGTGTTCCATCTTGGCGAGAACGTGCACGAGAGGGTTCTCCACGTCGGCGTACAGCGGCGTATTGCCGATCTCGGCGAGTTTCGCTTCGACGACCGGCGCGAGACGCGCCGTGAACAACGCCCGCTCGGCGCACCGGCGGGCGGCATCTGAGTCGATCGAACCGAAGTCGAGTTGACCGTCGGGTGCGCCCGACGCCTCCGGACGAATCCCAAGTAGGTCGTCGCACACTTCCTCGAGCGAGTAACCCGGGCGCGCCGGGTTGACGAGATACGCCCCGATCGCGGTGTCGAGACGAAGTCCGTTCAGATCACCGCCGACCCCGAGGAGCACTCTCATCAGCGGCTTCGCATCGTGCGCGACCGTGGGAACCGAGACGGCCAGCGCGTCGCGCACCGCGCGATCCGCGACGACACTCGGGCCGAAGTGGGCGACACGCCCCTTTTTCGCATCGACCACGAGCGCAAGCCCTGTGAGATCAGAGCGACCCGGGTCGCCCGACCAGTCGGCGGCAAGGATTCGCTCGGATGTCGTGGCGATCATCGAGGCGGCGACCGAGGGGTCGACAATCTCGTCGACGACCAGCACCGTCTCGTCTGCAGCCGCCGCCTCCGTCGTCGGCGCACCGCCACGCGAGGCCCACCCCAACTTCGACGACACGTCGGCAAGACGCTTCGACATGGTCTTGAACTCGAGGAAGTCAAACAAACGCCCCGCGGCTGTCAGATCGGGCGAGGGCGCGAGCGACGCGATGTCGACGTCGACGGGAACATCCCGCCGGAGAACCATCACTGCTGCGTTGCGCCGCACGCGTTCGCCGTGTTCCAGGAGACCTGCCTTCAACTTCGGGGTCTGCGACTCGGCGGCGGCCAGGACACCGTCGAGGTCGCCGTGGGCGTTGATCAACTTCGCCGCGGTCTTCTCGCCGACGCCGGGAACCCCGTCCAGATTGTCGCTCGGGTCGCCGCGCAACGCCGCATAGTCCGGGTACTGCGCGGGCGTCACTCCCGTTCGTTCGACGATGCCCGCCTCGTCGTAGAGCGCATAGTCGCTCACTCCGCGCTTGTTGTAGAGCACTTTGACGTGCGGGTCGCTCACCAACTGGTATGCATCTCGGTCACCCGTCACGATCAGGACGTCGTGTCCGTCCACCGAGGCGCGGTCGGCGATCGTTGCGATGATGTCGTCGCCCTCGAATCCGGGCAGCTCGAGCCACCGAATGCCCATGGCATCGAGAAGCTCACGCACGATTCCGAGCTGCTGATGCAATGTGTCGGGCGCCTTCTCGCGCTGCGCCTTGTACTCGGGCACCGCCTCGTGACGGAAGGTCGGCTCGGGTCTGTCGAACACGACAACGATGCCGTCGGGAACGTGCTCCTTCGCGAGATTCAACAACATCGTGGTGAAGCCGTACACGGCGTTCGTGACCTGACCAGAGGCATTTGCCATGTCGGGGGGCAGAGCGAAGAACGCGCGATAGACGAGCGAATTTCCGTCGAGCGCCATCACCTTCATCTGGTCATCACCCTCTCGCTGTCGTCACCGTCGCCCGCACGACGTCGGAGACGCGGCTCATTCCGGCCGCAACGAGCCGTCGACGATCTTCTCCGCCACGGCCTTCATTGTCGATCGCTGGTTCATTGCCGCGCGCTGGATCCAGCCGTATGCATCTGCCTCGGTCATCGAGTGGGAGTCGATGAGGACTCCCTTGGCACGGTCGAGAATCTTGCGGGTCTCGAGCTGCTGACCCAGAGCATCGATTTCTCCGTTCAGTGCCCGCAACTCGTTGAAGCGGCCTATTGCGACTTCGATCGCAGGAATCAAGTCGCTCTTCTGGAAGGGCTTCACCAGATATGCGAGGGCTCCTGCGTCGCGGGCCTCCTCGATGATCTCGCGTTGCGAGAACGCGGTCAGAACGAGGACGCCGCAGATGCGATCGGCGGTGATCAGGCGAGCGGCCTCGATCCCGTCCATTCCGGGCATCTTGATGTCGAGAATTGCGAGATCGGGACGCAATTGGCGCACCAGCTCGACCGCCTTGTCTCCGCGTCCTGTCTCGCCGACGACCTCGTAGCCCTCTTCCTCGAGCGTTTCCTTGAGATCGAGCCTGATGATGGCTTCGTCTTCTGCGATCACGACCCTGATGCTCACGGTGCAGGCTCCATCTTGTCGAGCAGTTCGTTGATCCACGCCTCGAGATCGGCCAACTCGGAGACGAGACCGTCACGGTGCCGTCGCATTGCATCGGCGTGGCGCTGGGACTCTCGATACTCATGCCCCGCAGCGGGGGTCTCGGACACGAGCGCCCTCAGCGACTTGTCGTTGGCGTCGTCTGTGAGGGCAGCGAGCTGGTCCTCGACAACAGACAGCTCGTCTCTGATCTCCTTGATCCGGGACGAGGCCTGTGCCAGTTTTCGCTGCACAGACCTTTGACCCACCCGCACGAGTGTACGGAGCGCCTGGGTGCCCGAGGTGGGACTCGAACCCACACGCCCTTTCGGACAACGGATTTTGAGTCCGTCGCGTCTGCCATTCCGCCACTCGGGCCAGGGTGATGAATCGTACCGTGAGCCCTACCGCGTGGTAGCGGGTTCGGCGCAACGAGCAGGTCTAGGGTTTGTCCGCCATGCTCGCGTTCACCTTTCCCGGCCAGGGTTCTCAGCGCCCCGGAATGGGCCGACCGTGGGTCGGTCATGACAGCTGGGAGCTGGTCGAAGAAGCCTCGGAGACGGTTGGCCGCAACGTTGCGGCCCTCCTTCTCGACGCCGACGCAGAGCAGTTGAAGGACACCCGCAACGCCCAACTCACGACATTCGTCTCAAGCCTCATGGTGCTCGATGCCGTCGAGCGCCTCGGCATCGAACCAAGCCTGTGCGCCGGCCACAGCCTCGGCGAATACACCGCCCTGGTTGCGACCGGCGCGCTGTCCTTCGAAGACGGTGTGCGCCTCGTGAATGAGCGGGCCGATGCAATGCACGAGGCCGGCCTTGCATCCCCGGGAACCATGGCGGCCGTTCTGGGCCTCGACGATGATGTCGTCGAGGTTGCCTGTCGGCGCGCCGACGCCGACGTGTGGGTGGCAAATTTTAATGCCCCCGGGCAGGTCGTGATCGCAGGATCCCCCGACGCAGTTGCCCGCGCAGGCGACATCGCAAAAGAACTCGGCGCGAAGAAAGTCATGCCCCTGCAGGTTTCTGGCGCGTTCCACACCCCCTTCATGACTGCGGCCCGCGAGAGGCTGCGCGGCGCCATCACATCGGCGAACCCGCGCGACACCGAGGTACCGGTCATCTCGAATGTCGACGCGCTGGCGCATGACCGCGGCGACGAATGGTCGTCGCTGCTGTCTGCCCAGCTGTCGAGCCCCGTGCGATGGAAGCATTGCCTGCTGACGCTTGCCGAGTCGGGCGTCACCGGATTCGTCGAGCTGGGCCCGGGCGGAGTTCTCACCGGCATGGCCAAGCGCACGATCGAGAACGCCCGGACGATCAGCGTCTCGACGCCCGATGAACTCGACCGCCTGATCGAGTGGGTCGCCGCGCAGTCGCCGACGGCCCCCTCCGCAATCGAGGGCGAACACCTCTTCGCCGTCGAACGACTCGTCGTCAGTCCCGCCGCGGGAGTCTTCGCGCCGGTGACGGCCGTGACCTCAGGAACGGTCATCGAAGTCGGCACCGTGATCGGTACCGTGGGCGAGCATGACGTGCGCTCGCCTTTTGCCGGTCGCGTCGAGAACTTCATCGCCGTCGAGGGCGAACGCGTCACGACCCACCAGCCGATCGCCTGGCTGAGGACCGTCTAGGCCGAACGAGACCGGGAGGGTCAATGCCGAAGATTCCAACGCACGCCCGAGGTGCTCGCTTCACCGGATGGGGAACGGCTCTCGGTCACAAGACCGTCACGAACGACGACCTCGCCCAGACCATGGACACCAACGACCAGTGGATCCGGGAGCGGACTGGAATCGAACGTCGGCACGTGGGCGGCTCGACAGCCGAACTGAGCGTGGCGAGCGGATCGGCGGCACTGCGCATGGCGGGAATCGACCCGACGTCGATCGACGCACTCGTGCTCTCGACCACCACACCCGATCGCACCGTGCCGGCGACATCGGCCACTGTCCAGAACGCCCTCGGTCTCCGGTGCGGGGCATTCGATGTGAACGCCGCGTGCTCTGGTTTCGTCTACGGCCTGGTCGCCGCGCACGGACTCGTTGCCATGGGAGCCGAGCGCATTTTGCTCGTCGGCACCGACACGCTCGCACGCATCACCGACTGGACCGACCGCAACACCGCGGTGCTCTTCGCCGACGGATCGGGAGCCGCGGTGCTCGAGGCAACCGCGGGAGGCGGCCAGCTTCTCGGCTGGGACCTCGACGCCGACGGGTCACTCGAAGACATTCTCTATTGCGAGATCGGCGGCAACATTCAGATGGACGGCAAGGAGGTCTTCCGACGGGCCGTGCGCATCATGGTTGACAGCGCCGAAAAGTCAATGGCACATGCCGGGGTGACGGCCGACGACATTGCTCTCATCGTGCCGCACCAGGCCAACATCCGCATCATTTCGGCGGCCTGCGACCGGCTCGGCATCCCCATGGACCGGGCGGCCGTCGTGATCCAGGACACCGGGAACACGTCGTCTGCGTCGATTCCGTTGGCGTTGTTCGACGCCGCGGACAAGGGCCGTCTTGCGCGCGGTGATCTCGTGCTGCTGGTCGGGTTCGGCGCGGGCATGACGGCCGCGAGCGCAATTCTCGAGTGGGGCGCTCAGTGAGCCGCGTGGTGCTCGTCACCGGAGGATCGCGGGGAATCGGTCTCGCGTGCGCACGGCGCTTCAAGGTCGCAGTCACGTACGTGTCAACTCCCCCTCCCGATGACGTGTGGGGCATCAGGTGCGATGTCACCGACGCCGCTCAGGTCGATGCGGCATTCACAGAGATCGAGCAGAAGTTCGGACCCGTCGAGATCCTCGTCTCGAACGCCGGCATCACAAAAGACACGCTGCTGCTGCGCATGAGCGAGGCAGATTTCACCTCCGTTGTCGATGCGAACCTGACAGGGGCCTTTCGCGTCTCGAAGCGCGCCGCACAGGGAATGCTGCGCGCGCGGCGTGGCCGCATCGTGCTGCTGTCGTCGGTGGTCGGACTACTCGGGTCCGCCGGACAGGCGAACTATGCGGCATCGAAGGCCGGCCTCGTTGGTTTTGCTCGGTCGCTGGCTCGTGAACTCGGCTCGCGAAGCATCACCGTGAACGTCGTCGCCCCGGGCCCGGTCGCCACCGACATGACGGCCGCCCTCGGCGAGGAGCGCCTCAACCAGTTGACCGAGGCCGTTCCGCTCGGACGAATGGCCACCCCCGACGAGATCGCCGGAGTCGTCGAGTTCCTGGCCGTCGACGGCGGTCTCGGCATGGGTCACTGACGCGCGTGTTCCGTGTGAGAGACTGATGAAAGAGATTTTGCCGAGACCGCCCCAGAACTTCGCGACCTGATCCACAAAGACTCGACCAACAACCTCGACCAACAACAAGGAGACAGACACACCATGAGCGACGACCTTTTCGCCCGTTTCGTGAAGTGCGCAGTGAGCACCCTCGGCGTCGATGCTGAGAAGGTGACCATGGAGGCGACGTTCGCCGACGATCTCGACGCCGATTCGCTCGACGTGGTGGAGTTGGTGATGGCTCTCGAGGAAGAGTTCGGCATCGAGGTTCCCGAGGAAGAACTCCAGGACGTCACTAGCGTCGGCCAGGCGTTCGAACTCATCAAGTCGAAGGTCTGACAAGACCACCCCCGTCGACAAAGGAGCGAGTCGGATGATCGGAGCCGGACACCGCGTTGCCGTCACCGCGTACGGAGTCGTCGCCCCGTGCGGCATCGGCAAGGAGGCCTACTGGACGGGCCTGCTCGGACCGGGCGTGACCGGAACAAAGTCGGTGGAGATCGCAGACTGGGATCCGTCGCCGTGGTTCGACAATCCGAAGGAAGCGCGGCGCGCCGACCGCGTCGAGCAGTACGCACTTGCGGCGGCGGCCGAGGCATTCGCCCAGGCCGGTGACATCGGTGCCGACCCGGGACGGTTCGGCACGATCTTCGCCACTGGCATCGGCGGCCTTCACACTCTCGAAGAACAGGTGCAGGTGCGGCTCGAGAAGGGCGAACGCCGTGTCTCCCCCTTCCTCGTGCCGATGATGATGGCGAACGCCTCCGGTGCGGCAATCTCGATGCGCTACGGACTGCAGGGCCCGAACGAGACCATCTGCACCGCGTGTGCCGCCGGCACTCACGCCCTCGGGTATGCCGCACGTCTCATTGCGTGGGGCCGCTGCGACGCCGTCGCAACCGGCGGCTCGGAGTGTGCGGCGACTGCAACGTCGCTCGCAGGATTCGGAAACATGACCGCGCTCTCGACGACAGGTGCGTCGATGCCGTTCGACGCGAAGCGCGACGGATTCGTGATGGGCGAAGGAGCCGCGGTGTTCATTCTCGAGCGCTGGGACCACGCCGTCGCGCGCGGCGCGACGATTCTGGCCGAAGTGCTCGGATCGGCCTCGAACGCCGACGCGCACCACATCACGGCACCTGCACCAGGCGGCACCGGGGCAATTTCGTGCATGCGTCTCGCGCTCGAGGATGCGGGTCTCTCAGCCGCAGACGTGAAGCTGGTGAATGCACACGGCACCTCCACCCCGCTCAATGACGCGGCGGAGGCCCAGGCAGTCTCGGCAGTGTTCGGGGACCGCGGCGTTCCCGTCACGAGCGGCAAGGGCGTGACAGGCCATGCCCTCGGTGCGGCGGGCGCACTCGAAGCCGCCCAGGTGATGCTGTCGTTCGAGAAGCGACTCATTCCGCCGACGGCGGGTACGACCGAGGTCGACCCCGAGATGACAATCGATCTCGTGCACAGTCAGCCGCGCGAGTGGACCCCGGGACCGGCGATCTCGAACAATTTCGGTTTCGGCGGACACAACGGGTCGGTCATTCTCGCGCCGGCGAACTAACCGGAGTCACCGCACCCGCACCCAGCGACGAAACACGCCGCATCCTCCCGGCCCTTCGGGCTCGCGTTCATAGTCGGCGACGGCGGCGAAGCCGGCCTTCTCTGCAACCCGGGCGGACGCGACGTTGTAGACGTCGTGGTGGATCTCGACGGCGTGCACGTCGTCGAACGTGAGAGCCTCGTCGGCAAGGATGCGAGCGACTCGAGTTGCCAGCCCTCGACCCAGTTGACCCACATCGACCCAGTACCCGATGTCGAACACGCCTCGTCCCTGACGAAGATGAAGCCCCGCGGAGCCGACCACTGACTCATCGTGAAGGATCGCATAGGCAAAGTCGCTCCGGTCGTTCCATGAGTCGTTCCACGACGACAGCAACGCCTCGCGGTCGCCCAGGGTTCCGGGCTCACGGGCGATCCACGCCATCCACGGTCGGAGATGGTCCGCATTGTGCGTGATCATGTCGTGCAGCACCGCCGCATCCTCGGGGCGCCAACGCCTCAGCGACACGACGCCGTCGCTGACACTTTCCCGGGGCGCCCGGTCGGGCCTCCACGAGTCGCCCGAGGAAGCCACGGTCTCAGGCGTCGGCGAACACGAACATGAGGTCGAGTTCGCACGCCACTGCACCGTCGACGAGGGCCTTGCCCGATCCCTTGCCGGCGCGAGCACTCATGCGACCGAGCTCGACGACCAGTTCCAGTTCGTCGCCCGGCACCACCTGTCGACGGACCCGTGCCGAGTCGATGCCGCCGAAGAGCGGCAACTTGCCCGCATGCGCAGGGTCGGTGAGCACCGCATATGCACCCACCTGTGCGATCGCCTCGCACATCAGAACTCCGGGAAGAGTCGGTCGTCCGGGGAAATGACCTGAGAAGAACCACTCGTCACCGGTCAATTTCCAGTGACCCGTCGCCCCGGCTCCCGTCTCGAGCTGCGACACCCTGTCGACGAACAGGAACGGCGGCCGATGCGGCAACACGTCGATCGGTGCCGGGTGTGCGCTCATTTTCCGAGAGCCTTCAACAGATTCTTGGGCGTGTCAGCCGGCGAGATCTTGTACCACGCCTCCAGCACCACGCCGTCTTGTATGAGAAATGCCGATCTCTCGATACCCATGTACTCGCGGCCGTACATCGACTTCTTCTTCCAGACCTTGAAGGCCTTTGCCACCTTGTTCTCGGTGTCGGCGAGCAACGGAAAACCGAGCGAATACTTGTCGTCGAACTTCTTCTGCTTCTCTGGTTTGTCGGGGCTGATGCCGACGATCTTGGTGCGCCCGACCTCGCTTGCGATGTCGCGCAGACCGCACGACTGGGCGGTGCAACCCGGGGTGTCGGCCTTCGGATAGAAGTACACGAGGATTTTCGACTTGCCCTGCTTCGCGAGCGAGAAGGTCTTTCCGTTCTGGTCGAGAAGTTCGATGTCGGGGGCATTGGAGCCGGGCTTCAGCATGGATGGAACTTTACTTCGCGCGCCGCATACCGTGCCCGTAGAAACCCCGTTTCGGACGCGCGTGAGCGTGGTAATGGTTCGGGATCGTGCGCATGTTGTCGTCGATCCGCACCTCGAACTCCCAGTGCTCACTCACCACCTCAACGAGACGCGCATGGAGCCGCGCCTTCACGTCGTCGGGCGGCGCAGGGTCGTGCTCGCGCCACACCACCATTGGCACGCCGCAGCTCTCGCACTCGGCGATCCACATCTCGTCGTCTTCGAAGAACCACTCGGTCATCCGGGCCGCTTCGCACAATTCGCACTCCGGACCGAAGATCGACACGTCAGGAAGCCTTGCCGTCGAGCGCTGAGCGCACCTCGGCGATGAAGGTTCCGACCGAGTCTGCACCGCCTTCGATCAATCGGCGAACAACAGAGGCACCCATGATGACCCCGTCGGAGACGTGGCTGGCCTCCACTGCCTGTTCGGCGTTCGACACCCCGACCCCGACGAGAACCGGCTTGTCGGTCACCTGCTTCACGCGGCGAGCGAGGGTCACGGCCGTGCCGGCGAGAGTCGCACGCTCACCCGTCACGCCGAGAAGACCGACCGAATACACGAACCCCCGTGCCCTCTCGGCCACCCGCGGCAGTCGATCGTCGGGCGCAGTGGGCGCGGCAAGCATCACCGTCTCGAGACCGACCGCGTCGGCCGCGGTGCACCACGGCCGAGATTCCTCGAGCGGCAGGTCAGGCACGATTGCCGCCGCCACGCCTGCATCGTTCAGCGCGGCCGCGAAACGCTCGTGGCCCGCATGAAACACGGTGTTGTAGTAGCACATGACCGCGATCGGAATGTCGACATCGAGAGTGCGAATGCCGTCGAGGATCGACGTCGGTGTCGCACCCGCATCGAGCGCGGCCTGCGAAGCCTGCTGAATCACCGGTCCGTCCATCACCGGGTCAGAAAACGGAATGCCCACCTCGACCGCATCGGCGCCGTTCGCGGCGCACGCACGCACGGCGTCGACCCAGCCCGGGTACCCGCCCGTCACGTATGGAACGAGGCACTTGCCGCCGTTGTCGATGCGCCGTCTGAGCGCCGTTTCGAGTCCGGCCATCAGAGCGTGTCCGCGAGCACCGTCATCATCTGGCCGACATCTTTGTCGCCGCGACCCGACAAGTTCATGAGCACGGTCTGACCCTGCATCTTCGGTGCTTCACGCGCGATCCACGCAACTGCGTGTGCGCACTCGAGCGCCGGAATGATGCCCTCGGTGCGCGCGAGCAGCTGGAACCCCTCGATCACCTCGTCGTCGGTGACGGTCGGGTACTCGGCGCGCCCGGTCGATGCGAGCCACGAATGTTCGGGCCCGACGCCCGGATAGTCGAGCCCGGCCGAGATCGAATGTGCCTCCTGCACCTGGCCGTGCTCGTCCTGCATGAGATAGCTCTTCATGCCGTGCACGACTCCGGGCACGCCCCGTCCGACGGCGGCGCCTCCGGCCGGCTCGACACCGACGAGGCGGGTGTCGGCGTCGACAAAACCCGAGAAGATGCCGATGGCATTCGAACCGCCGCCGACGCATGCGACGACGACATCGGGTGTTCCGTCGAGCAGGTCAGCGCACTGTGTGCGAGCTTCTTTGCCGATCACCGTGTGGAACTGGCGCACCATGAAGGGGTACGGGTGCGGGCCCATCACCGAGCCGAGGCAGTAGTGCGTCGACTCGACCGTGGCCACCCAGTCGCGCATGGCCTCGTTGACCGCGTCTTTCAACGTTCGCGAACCCGACTCAACCGCCTCCACCTCGGCTCCGAGAAGACGCATGCGGAACACGTTGAGTTGCTGGCGTTCGACGTCGACCGCCCCCATGTACACCTTGCATTCGAGCCCGAGCAGCGCGGCCGCCGTGGCCGAGGCGACGCCATGCTGACCGGCACCGGTCTCGGCCACGATGCGCTTCTTCCCCATGCGCTTGGCGAGCAATGCCTGGCCGAGCACGTTGTTGATCTTGTGTGAACCGGTGTGGTTCAAGTCCTCGCGCTTCAGAAGCAGCCTGATGCCCAGCTGTGCACCGAGGTTGTGGCACTCGGTGATGATGCTCGGTCGACCGGCGTATTCGGCCAGGACGTGATCGAGCTCGGCACGGAACACCGGGTCGTTCCACGCGTCGTGGAACGCCGCCTCCAGTTCCTGACAGGCAGGCACCAGAGTTTCGGGCACGTAGCGGCCGCCGAACTCGCCGAAACGGCCGTCGACTCCGGGGGTCAGAAGTTCCGACATGCCTCAATTCCACCACGGCCGGTGCCGTTCGACATCATCGATTCAGGAACAATGCTGCGACACATGACCAGCCAGAGGCGCATTCACGCCCATGTCACGCCAACAACGGTCACTCATCCATCCAGTCGTACGGGATCGGACCGGTGTCTCCCTCCCGGCGAACAGGTACTGCGGCGCGTGCGTTCTCGATGAAGCGGCGCATCTTCACCGGGTCCTTCCTTCCGGGTTCCCGCTCGACTCCGCTCGACACGTCGACTCCCCACGGGTCGACGAGCTCGACTCCGGCAGCCACATTGTCGGCGTCGAGCCCCCCGGCAAGGATGACGCTCAAACCTGCCGGAACTTCGCCGGCGAGTCGCCAGTCGAACACCTTTCCCGAGCCGGGCGACGGCGCATCCAGCAGCACCAGAGACGTCCCGAATGTGTGGGCGCGCGCCGCGTCAACCGACCCGGCCGCGACTGCCTTGATGACGGTGCGCACGTGGCGAGACACAGCCTCGACGTCGGCGGGAGATTCGTGGCCGTGCAACTGTGCCGCCTTCACTCCGGCCGCGTGCACCAGTTCCACCACTCGGGACGGGTGCTCGTCGCGAAACACACCGACGGTGAGAATCTCTGGCGGCAGGCGACGCGCGATGTCGTGGACCTTCTGCACCGCGATCTGACGCGGCGAAGGAGCGAACACGAACCCGACGGCATCGGCCCCGAGCGCAACGGCAAGAAGCGCATCCTCTTCGTTCGTGACGCCGCAGATTTTCACGAACACGAAGACAACGGTACCGAACCCGGGCACCCCGGTCGGGTGACATTCCCCTGCGCCTGCCGGCGACGACGTCAGCCGACGAGCAAATCGGCGAGGGCGGCACCGGTGTCCGTCGCGGTCACCAGGTGTTCCCCGACCAGGACCGCGTCGTATCCGGCCTCCCTCAGCGCTTCGGCATCGGCACGTCCTCGCACTCCGCTTTCGGCGACGCTCGTGACACCGGCAGGAAACGCCGCCCCCATGCGCACGGCGCGTTCGTGGTCGACCTGAAACGTGACCAGGTCACGCTGGTTCACCCCCACGAGAGTCGCGCCGCAGTCGAGCGCGATGTCCAGCTCGCGCTCGTCGTGCACTTCGACGAGGGCGTCGAGCCCAATCTGGCGGGCAAGGGTGTGGTACTCGCGAAGTTCGGCCGCGTCGAGAGCGGCGGCGATCAGAAGGACACAGTCGGCACCCATCAGACGCGCATCGCAGACATCGCGCGCATCGACGGTGAAATCCTTCCGAAGGACCGGCAGTGCACACGCACCGTGGGCCGCGGACAGGTCAATCGGGGAACCGCCGAAGTGTTCGGAATCGGTGAGGACCGAGACACACGACGCCCCCGCTCTCTCGTACGTGGCGGCAAGGAGTGCCGGGTCGAGATTCACGGCGAGGTCACCCTTCGACGGCGACCGGCGCTTCACCTCGGCGATGACCGCCAATGTTCGGCACGAGTCGATGGCCGCGGCGAAACCGCGCGCAGGCGACATCGACGCGGCCTGGTCTGCGAGCTCCGACAACGAGCGAGCGTCGTCAGCGGCCCGACGGCGGTGCCAGGCGAGAATTGCGTCGAGGTACGTGCCGCTCGGCACGTCGTCTCTAGAGTCCCTTGCCCGCGATGGGCGCCAGGAACGTCATCTCGGGTCGACCACCCATGAACGGCGCGAGCGACTTGCCGAACGGCGCGAACCAATCGGCCGACATGTGGGCGTTCGCGGCGTCCTGGTTCTCGTACATTTCGTAGACATAGAGGACGTCTGCATTGGCGGCGTCTGCATGCAAGATGTAGTAGCGGGTGCCGTCTTCTTTGTTCACGTGCTCGAAGGCCGCCTTGAAGGCCTCTGCCAGTTCTGCTCCCTTGCCCTCTGCGGCCGGCAACTTGGCGATCAAACACACCTGACTCATCTGTGACCCTCCTCGAGTACGTGACGACGCAACTTAGCCCGAAACAGACGGGGGCACGAACCCCCGAGCAGGGTCAGAAACCCAGCTGGTCGGCGACCGAGGCGACGAGACCCTCGATCGGGACGCGCGTCTGAGTCATCGTGTCGCGCTCGCGCACGGTGACGGCGCCGTCGTCCAGAGAATCAAAATCGACCGTGACGCACAATGGCGTTCCGATCTCGTCCTGGCGGCGGTACCGGCGGCCGATCTGCTGCGTCTCGTCGTAGTCGCACATCCACCGCTCGGACAGCATCGAGTGCACCTTGCGCGCGAGCGGCACCAGTTCGTCTTTCTTTGAGAGCGGAAGAACGGCCACCTTGTGCGGGGCGAGGCGCGGATGCAGGCGGAGCACCGTGCGCGTGTCGTCGTTGACGGTCTCTTCGTCGTAGGCGGCAAGGAGGAACGCGGCCATGGTGCGGTTCGCCCCCGCGGCGGGTTCGATCACGTACGGCACGTAGTGCTCGTTCGCCGCCTGGTCGAAGTACTCGAGACGCTGGCCCGAGTGTGTCGCGTGCTGGGTGAGGTCGTAGTCGGTGCGCTGGGCGATCCCTTCCAACTCGCCCCAGCCCCATGGGAACAGGAACTCGACGTCGCTCGTGCCTGCCGAGTAGTGCGACAACTCGTCGGCGTCGTGGGCCCTGATGCGCAGCATCTCCCTCGGAATTCCGTGCTCGACGTACCACTCGAGACGGGCGTTGCACCAGTACTCGTACCACCTCGGGCCCTCGGCGGGCGGCACGAAGAACTCGAGCTCCATCTGCTCGAACTCGCGGGTGCGGAAGATGAAGTTGCCCGGCGTGATCTCGTTGCGGAAACTCTTGCCCACCTGGGCGATTCCGAACGGCGGCTTCTTGCGGCTCGTCTGCAGCACGTTCGAGAAATTAACGAACATGCCCTGGGCAGTCTCGGGCCGCAGGTAGACGTTCGCGCCAGTCCCCTCCACGGGGCCGGCGGTGGTCTTGAACATCAGATTGAACTCGCGCGCCTCGGTGAACTCGCAGCCCTTCTGTCCTTGCGGGCAGTCGCGCTCCTCGAGGTGGTCCTCACGGAAGCGGCGCTTGCAGACTGTGCAGTCGACCAGCGGGTCGGAGAAGTTTGCGAGGTGTCCCGACGCCTCGAACACCTGGGGCGGCCCGAGGATCGCGGCGTCGATCAACACGACGTCGTCGCGCTTCTGCACCATGGTGCGGATCCAGGCCTCTTTCACGTTTCGCAGCATCAGCGAGCCGAGCGGTCCGTAGTCGTACGACGAACGGAATCCCCCGTAGATCTCCGCGCTCGGATACACGAAACCGCGTCTCTTGCAGAGGTTCACGATCTGTTCGAGGTCCTTGGCGGGCATGGGAGACGATCCTACAAGTGACGGTCCACGCCGCCGAGTGATCGGATGCGCCGCTCGAGATGCGCTTCCATCGCATCCATCGCGAGCACCGACACCTCCGAGGTCGCGGCACTTTCTTTGCGCGCAAGAGCATCGCGCACGCGCCCCCCGACGATGTCGGCGAGTATCTCGAGTGCGGCGGCAGACACCGGCAACCCCCCGGGACACGACTGACACACCGCACCTCCGCCGACGGTGTCGAAACGAACCAGAGGACCCGTCCCGCCGCACTTCACGCAAGCCTCGAGCATCGGCGCATGACCTTCCATCGCCAGAAGCCGCCAGAAGAACGCTCCCAGCACTGCCGCCGACCGTTCTGTTGCGAGGGTGCGCAGCCCCCGCACGAGAGTCTCGAACAAATGGGGCACCGGTTCGTTGTCGGGGGTCATCTTGTCGATCGCCTCGACCATCGCGAGGCCCTGCTGCAGCAGCGAGAGGTCGCCGCGCAACGCACTTTGGGTCTCCAGCATCCGCACCTCGGCGACCGTGTCGAGCGCGCGTCCGGAGCGAAGCGAGATGTCGACATGGCTCATGGGTTCGAGGCGGGCGCCAATCGACGAACGCGTCTTGCGCACTCCGCGTGCAACTGCCCTCACCTTGCCGTGTGACTGCGTGAGAAGCACCACCACTTTGTCGGCTTCGCCGAATTTGTACGAGCCGAGCACGACGGCCGCGTCACGATAGGTCGGCACTGCGAGTCTCCCGTTGCTGCCTCGCCGTCTCGCGCAGGAGCGTCACGAGTCGAGACCACCGAAGCGGCGATGCCGACGGTTGAAGTCGTCGATCGCGAGTTCGAGGTGACTGGCCGACAGCGACTTCCACCCGAGATCGAGGAACACGATCTCGCTGTAGCCCAATTCCCACACGAGCGATGCCGGCAGTCTGTCGGGCGGACCGATCGCCACCACGAGGTCGGGCTCAGCGCATGCCGGCTCAAGGATCGCCGATGCGAGCGACGCCTCGTCGATCTCTTCAACGGCTCGACCGTCGGCGCACAGTCGCCGCACGGCGGCTGCCATGCGTTCGTGACCGTCGGGTGCCGGATCGACGATCAAAACCATGCCGTCGTCTCTCTGACTCGCGCGGCGAACCGATCCGTCAGGGTGCACCGTCTGGACCTTCCCCGTGCCGTCGATCAGCGAGAGCAGTCCGTTCATCTCCGCAAGCGGAAGTGCCGGACCGCCGTGTGGAAGCAGCGTCACCCACCGCGCGCCACCCGCGGCCGCACCGGCGCCGAGCAGTTGCAACCTTCGTGTCCAGTCGGCCACGTTCATGTCGGCCCATTCGGCGAGGGTGCCAGCCGCCACCACCACGTGCTGGAGACCGGTCGGCTGTGCCTCTTCACCCACGGTCACAGTCTCCCACCGCAACCTCGGGTTGCGGTGCCATCGGAGAATGTCCCGGCCCGGAACGCCGATGAGACACCCCACCCGGTCACTAGGGTTGGAACGGTGACGACACCTGATGCGCCGCCTGCGATGCGTCTGCATGTGGCCTGCATCATGGACGGCAACGGTCGCTGGGCACGGCGTCGCGGACTTCCCCGAACCGACGGCCACACCGCCGGCGAGGAGGCCCTCGCCGGCATCGTTCGCGCCGCCGCGGCGCGCGACATCGGCTGGCTGACGGTGTTCGGCTTCTCGACCGAGAACTGGGTCCGACCGCGCACCGAGGTCCGGCACATTCTCTCGCTCCACCGCAAGTTGTTTGCGCGCACGTCGGAGATGAACCGCAACAATGCCCGCACCAACTGGATCGGCAGACCATTCGAGGAGCCGGGTGCCCGCACACCGGTGCAGGTGCAGCGCGCGATTCGCAAGGCGATGGCCGACACGTCGTCGAACAACGGACTCGTCGTCACGGTCGCCTTCGACTACGGAAGCCGAGCCGAGCTGGTGCGCGCGGCTCGACAGACGGTGACGCGTGACGGATGCGCAGGCGTCACCGCCGACACGATCGCGGCGAACCTCTACGACCCGTCGTTGCCGCCAGTCGATCTGGTGGTGCGGACGTCGGGCGAATCTCGCATCTCGAACTTCCTGCTCTGGCAGATCAAGGGAGCGGCCGTCTACTTCACCGAGCGGCCATGGCCAGACTTCGATGCAGCCGAACTCGACGCCGCGCTCGCCGCCTTGTCCACCGCGCAGCCGACGTGACAGGGTCGCGTGCCGGCAACGAGGCCATCGATGCCCTTCGTCGCATCGTCGCCGAGATGCCGGGCGCCGAGGAACGGCAGGGTCAGATCGACATGGTCCATGCTGTCGCCAGCGCCGTCGACGCAGGCCGCTCTGTGATCGTTCAGGCCGGAACCGGCACCGGCAAGTCGCTCGGCTACCTGGTGCCCGCGATCATGAGCGGTAAGAAGACGGTCGTCGCGACGGCCACGAAAGCCCTGCAGGATCAGCTGGACCGCAACGACCTTCCGCTGGTCGCCTCCCACATCGGCCGCGACGTGTCGTGGGCTGTCGTGAAGGGCCGTGCGAACTACGTCTGCATGCAGCGCGTCGACGAGTTGACGACGCGCGGGTCGCAGTTGGAGATCGACGAGATCAGCGGTCGAGTGCGCGCCGAGATCGACAGCATCGGCACGTGGGCACGAACGACCGCCACCGGAGACTTCGAGGAGCTCTCCCGCGCACCGAGCGACAAGGCGCGTTCGGCGCTGTCGGTGGGCAGCGACGAGTGTCCCGGACGAACGAAATGCCCGGCCGGAGACCGTTGCTTCGCCGAGAAGGCTCGCCGTGCCGCCGAGGAGGCCGACATCGTCGTGGTGAACCTGCACCTGTACGGGCTTCACATCGCGTCCGGCGGCGCGATCCTGCCCGACCACGAGCTGGTCGTCTTCGACGAGGCGCACCAACTCGAGCAGGTGATCAGCGACACCGTCGGCGTCGAGTTGTCGAACGCGCGCATCGCATCTGCCGCCGCCGCGGTTCGGAGAGTGCTGGCCGACCCAAATCTCACGGCCGCTCTCGAGCGAGCCGGACTCGAGTTCTCCGCCGCGGCGAGCCGTCACGCAGGCAGCCGGGTCTCGATTCCGCTGCCCGCCGCACTCTCTGAACCTCTCTCATTGGTGCGCATCGAGGTGGCCCCTCTCGCCCAGGCCCTGCGCGAGGTGAAGTCCGACGACGACGGCGTGACACAGCGCGCACTGCGGGCACAGACTCAGATCACCCGTCTCGCAGAGGCACTCGATGCCGCACTCGGCCAGATTGACGGCCATGTCGCGTATGTCGAAGGCTCGGCCGAGCGGCCGGTGCTGAGAATCAGCCCGCTTCACGTGGGCGGCGTGCTCGAGTCGGGCGTGTGGTCGACGCGCACGGCCGTGCTCACGAGCGCGACCGTTCCGGTCTCGCTTCCCCAGCGTGTCGGACTTTCCCTGGAAGGCACAGACACCTTGTCGGTCGACAGCCCGTTCGACTACGAGAAGAATTCGCGTCTGTACTGCTCGCCCGAGTTTCCCGACCGCAACTCCCCTTCCTTCGAGGATTTCGTGCACGACGAGCTCGAAGCCCTCATCGGCGCGGCCGGCGGACGCACTCTTGCGCTGTTCACCTCGACCCGTGCAATGCGCACGGCCGCCGAGGTGCTGCGCAGCCGCCGTCCGCACACGATCCTGACCCCCGACGACCACGGCCGGCAGAAGTTGATCGAGATCTTTCAGACCGACGAGAGCTCGTGCATCTTCGCCTCGCAGGGTTTCTTCCAGGGCGTCGACCTGCCCGGACGCACGCTCTCGCTCGTCGTCATCGACAAGATTCCGTTTCCGCGCCCCGACGACCCGTTGCTCCAGGCGCGACGCGAGGCCGTCGGGCAGAAAGACGCATTTGCATCGATCGATCTTCCGATCGCGGCGACCGCCCTCGCACAGGCCGCCGGGCGACTCATTCGCACCGCCGACGACAGGGGCGTGGTTGCCGTGCTCGACCGTCGACTCGCCACGATGTCGTACTGGCGCACCTTGATCGGTGCCATGCCGCCGATGGCGCGCACCCGCAACCGCGACGAGGTCGTCGACTTTCTTGCCTCGATCACCGCGTGACCCACGCGGTCGCCGATCAGTAGCCGAGACGCTCGAGGCGGTCGGGGCGCTGCTGCCAGTCTTTGTCGACCGTGACGTGCAGTTCGATGTGGGCACCTGCAGGCAACTGCTCGCGCACAGCCTGACCGGCACGCTTGAGCAACTCGCCGCCGCGCCCGATCACCATGCCCTTCTGACTCTCTCGCTCGACGAGAATCTCGCACCTGATGCGCGGCCACTCCCATTCGGTGACACGCGTCGCCACCGAGTAGGGCAGTTCGTCGCGCAGCACCGCAAGCAGCTGCTCGCGGACCAGTTCTGCAACCCACTGGGCGTCGTCGGTGTCTGACACCGTGCCCTGCGGGAAGTACTCGGGACCGTCGGGCATTTTCGCCGAAAGTGCCGTCACGAGAGCCGAGACCCCGTCCCCTGTCTGGGCGGAGACGGGAAAGTATTCGGCCGCACCGAGCGCCGACACTGCGGTCAGTTGCTCGAGAAGCTGCTGGCGAGAGGCCTTGTCGACCTTGTTCACCACTACGAACGCACGCGAGATGTCGATGCGGTCGGCAACCCACTGGTCGCCGCGACCGAACTTCTTTGTCGCGTCGATGAGAAGACACACCATGTCGACGTCGTTCACGCTGTCGAGCGCCACCGCATTGACGCGCTCACCGAGGGCGGTGACCGGCTTGTGCAATCCTGGCGTGTCGACAAACACAATCTGCACTCCGTCGCCGTGGTGCACACCGCGAACGCGCGTGCGCGTTGTCTGGGGCTTGTTCGAGACGATGCTCACCTTTGCGCCGCAGATCGCGTTGACGAGCGTCGACTTGCCGACATTCGGCCTGCCCACGAACGTCACGAAACCACTGCGCACTCGCTCAGGGTAATCGCACCGGAGCACACATGGAACAGGTTCCCTCGCCCGGGAGCAGAGTCGTGGCACACTGTCGACGTGTTCCAGCATGCGTTCCGTGATCTCGATCGACGGCGGTGGTTCGACCGCATGCATCCGCAGACGCTCGCAATCGCCACGTGGCTCCTCTACATCGACGGCGTCTTCAACGTGCTCGCGTTCCTCGACAGGCAGAGCATCTGGGGCTACTGGCGACTGCAGGGCGGCGTCGGTCTTCCGTTGACACTCCTCGCCCTGGTTGCCTATCCGCTCGGTGGTTTCCTCATGGCGAACGGCAAGCGGCTCGGCTGGTGGATCGCAGTCGGTGCCGCGGCATCGCCGTGGATCCTGCGCCTCGTGTGGAAGTCGACCGTCTACTGGGACGTCTCGCTCGAGTGGCTGCTGGTGGGCGACACGTACGTCAGCTTCATGTTCGAAGCAGCCCTCCTCGCCCTGCTCGTGCACCCCATGAGCCGTTCGCACGCCGAGCGTTGGATGCGCTGAGATGTCGGCCGATGTCGACATCTGTGGCACGCTTGAGCCATGAGCCGCCACATTGACAGCATCGACACATTGAAGACCCTCGTTGGGGAACACCTCGGCCACTCCGAGTGGATGACGGTCGACCAGGAGCGCGTGAACACCTTCGCCGACGCGACCGGTGACCACCAGTGGATCCACGTCGACGTGGAGCGCGCAAAGTCGGGCCCCTTCGGCGGCCCGATCGCTCACGGATACCTCACACTGTCTCTTGGACCGGTGCTCCTGCCCCAGGTCTTCAGCGTCGGCGGCGTTGCCATGGGCGTCAACTACGGCGCCAACAAGGTTCGCTTCATCTCGCCGGTGCCGGTCGGCGCCAAGTTGCGCATCGGCGTGAAGCTTCTCTCAGTCGACGACACCCCAGGCGGAGCCCGCGTCACGCTCGAGGTGACGTTCGAGATCGAGGGCGCGGCGAAGCCCGCCTGCATCGCAGAGGTGATCTTTCAATACTTCGCCGGCTGACAGGACACACCGGCATCTCCGACGTCGAGAATCACCGGAAGTTCGGAATCACCTTCGTCGCAAACAGCTCCAGCGTCTCGGTCGACGGGTAGTCGGGGCACCACGGCACGAAACCGGTGCAGCCTGCGTCGAGATACTTCTGGATCTTCTCGCTGACCTGTTCGGGAGTCCCCACCAGCGCTTTCGCACGCCACTGCTCGGCTGGTTCACCCCACAGATTCAATGAGCCGGCGGCCTCCACCTCGGCCTCGGTCTCTCTGATGAAGACCTCACTCGAAATCGTGCGGCGGATCTCGTCGAAATCGCGACCCACAGACGCGCAGTGTCCCTTCAAGATCTCACTCTTGCGCTCGAACTCCTCGAGAGACGAGCCATAGTTCGACACGTCGGCGTGCTGCGCGACCACGCGCAGCGTCAATTGCTCACCTCCGCCCCCGATCCAGACGGGCGGATGCGGTGCCTGCAGGGGCTTCGGGTCGCAGTTCGCCCGCTGCATCCTGTAGTGACGGCCGTCGTAGGTCGTCTCGGGCTGGGTCCACATCGACTTGACGATCTCGACGGTCTCGCGCAGCATGCCGATGCGCTCCGACGGTTTCTGAAATTCGTATCCGTAGCCCCGGTACTCGTTCTCGTACCAGCCTGCGCCGATGCCCCAGTCGAGCCGGCCGCCCGAGATGACATCGACGGTCGAGGTGATCTTGGCCAACAACCCCGGGTTGCGGTAGCTGTTGCATCCGACCATCTGCCCGAGACGGATGCGCGAGGTGCGCTGACTGATGGCCGCGATCGTGGTCCAGCATTCGAACACCGCCTCCTGAGCGGGCCGGGGCACGTTGTGGAAGTGGTCGTAGACCCAAATTGAGTCGTATCCGAGTTCCTCGGCGCGCACGGCGATGTCGACCGCCGTGTTCCACTTTTCGGCCGCACCTTCGATGCCTGCCAGTTCCATCTTCCAGCCCTGCGGGATGAACACCCCGAAAAGCGGTGCGTGTGCGTTCTTCGACATCGCCCCTCCTTCGTGGGCGAGATTACCGTTGACTCATGACGCAGTTCCCACCGGCGGTGCTCGGTATTGCAGAGATCCACGAAGCCATTGCGGCCACCCGACCAGACGACGAATGCCTGATCTTCCGCGACAGGCGACTCACATGGGCACAGGTCACCGAGCGCACGCGCAGACTTGCGAACTACCTGGCCTCGCAGGGTCTCGGATGCCACACAGAGCGCGGCACTCTCGCGAACTGGGAATCGGGCCAGGACCATCTCGCGATCTATCTCCACAACGGCAACGAGTACCTGGAGGCCATGCTCGGCGCCTGGAAGGCGCGCGTCGCTCCGTTCAACGTCAACTATCGGTACGTTGCGACAGAACTCGAGTATCTGCTGACGGACTCGCGCGCAACCGCCGTGGTGCTCCACTCACGCTTTGCTCCGGTGCTCGCCGAAATCAGGGGCCGACTGCCCGGTCTGCGCGTGGTGATCCAGGTTCCAGACGACTCGGGTCACGATCTGCTTCCCGGCGCGGTGTGGTACGAAGACGCCCTCGATTCGGCCTCGGCCGACAAACCAGCCGCCGGATATTCGGGCGACGATCTCTACATCCTCTACACCGGCGGCACCACCGGCATGCCCAAGGGTG
>JBMTOT010000004.1:0-50308 GCA_049442935.1 Ilumatobacteraceae bacterium
GCTCGTCGAGCCCGGCCCTCCTTTTTTGTTGCACGACGTGTGATCCTGCTCGGGCACCACATGGGAGATGCCCGAATCACCGCCGGGTTCACCGTTCTGTGTCACTCACTACCATCGCCCCATGTCACGTCTTTCCATGCTCACACCCGACATGCTGAATTCGAGACAACTCGAGCTCTACGAGTTGTTGACCACGAATCAAGGGGCTGTCACGCTCCAGAATCCCGACGGCTCTCTGGTCGGTCCGTTCAATCTGATGCTTCACGAGCCGCGGCTCGGCTCCGCGATGCAGAAACTCGGAGGAATCATCTTGTACCGCGGGTCACTGCCGGCGCGGGCGCGCGAGATTGCGATCCTGTGCGTGGCGGCGCACCAACAGAGTGCATTCGAGCGTTCCGCACATGAAGAGATCGGCCGCGGCGTCGGACTGACCGACGACGAGATGTCGGCGATTGCCGCGAGGGCCCCGTTGACGCTCACGAACCCCGTCGAGGCGTGTGTGCTCTCGGTGTCGCGAGCATTGCTGCATGACGGCGACCTCGATGACGCCGCATATGCAGATGCCGTCGAGGTTCTCGGTGAAGCCGGAATGGTGGAGCTCTCCGCCGTCATCGGCTACTACTCCCTCGTGGCGCTCCAGTTGCGGCTGTTCCGCGTCCCCGGCTGACTCGAAAACCGTTCGGTGTCCCCGCGGGTTCGAGGGCCCGTCCGTAGAGTTGATGCGTGTTCCGTTATCTAAGCCTCGATTGGATCGATGCCGTGCGCACGGCCGTCTCGGAGAGCGACTCGTTGCGCGAACTGGCCGGTACTCACGACATAGGAGTGACGCAAGTGGTCACCGACGGCCCCGAGGGCACGGTTCTCTACCACCTGCAGGTGGGTGACGATGCGGTGTCGTTCGCGGCCGGCCCAGCACCGCGGGAGCACGTGAGACTCGAGCAGTCGTGGGAGACAGCCGTCGGCGTCGCCACCTCGACCGTCGCAGCACAAGATGCCCTGTTGAAGGGTCTTGTTCGCATATCGGGCGACACGGTGCGCCTGCTCGAGGCGGCCCCGGTGTTCGCGGCGCTCGACCGCGCGTTCGAGACCGTGCGCGAATCGACGATCTACGTCTAGGTCGCCCGGGTTCGCCGGGTCAGACGCTCAGATGAGGCCAAGCGCGCGAACCTCGTCACGCTCTTCCGCCAGTTCCGCGACCGACGCGTCGATGCGCGAACGGCTGAAGTCATCGATCTCGAGACCCTGCACGATCTCCCACTCGCCGTTGTTGCAGCGACACGGGAACGACGAGATGAGGCCCTCGGGCACACCGTACGAACCGTCGGACGGAACAGCCATCGACACCCAGTCGCCGTCTGCGGTGCCCTGCACCCAGTCGTGCATGTGGTCGATCGCGGCATTGGCCGCCGACGCCGCCGACGAGAGCCCTCGGGCCTTGATGATCGCGGCTCCGCGCTTTGCCACCGTCGGGATGAAGTCGTTCTCGAGCCACGCCTGGTCGTTCACTGCCGCGGCCGCGATCTTGCCGCCCACTTCGCAATGGAACAGATCGGGGTACTGGGTGCTCGAGTGGTTGCCCCAGATCGTCATGCGGCGCACGTCCGACACCGGTACACCCAGCTTCGCCGACAGCTGGCTCACCGCACGGTTGTGGTCGAGGCGGGTCATTGCCGTGAAGCGGCGCGGATCCATACCGTCTGCGTTGTTCATCGCGATGAGCGCGTTTGTGTTGGCGGGGTTGCCCACAACCAGAACCTTGACGTCGCGCTTGGCCGACGCGGCGATGGCCTTGCCCTGAGGCTTGAAGATGCCGCCGTTCGCGCTCAGCAGGTCGCCGCGCTCCATGCCGTCCTTGCGGGGCATGGCGCCCACCAGAAAGGCCGCGTCGGAATCACCGAAGGCGACATTGGCGTCGTCGGTGCACACCACGCCGGCGAGCAGAGGGAACGCACAGTCGTCGAGTTCCATGCGCACACCCTCGAGGGCGCCGAGTGCCGGCGTGATCTCGAGCAGCTGGAGGATCACCGGAGTCGAAGGGCCGAACACGGCCCCCGAGGCGATGCGGAAAAGAAGGCTGTAGCCGATCTGGCCGGCTGCGCCGGTGACGGACACACGTACTGGAGAGGTCATCCCCCAGACACTATTCCCGCGGGGTTCAGCGACCAAAGGCCGACAAGATGGCGCGCGCGTACTCGTCGCGGCCGGTGTCATTCAGGTGCACACCGTCAGCGGCGAACCATTCCGGTTTGTCGTCGGAGAGTTGCCACCAGTCGACAACCTGGACATTCGGGAACGCGGTCGGCAACGCGCGGATGATGTCGTTGTTGAGGGTCTCGTACTCGCGGTCGGGAACACGCACCGTGAGCACCACCACCGTGTCGACGTCGGCGAGCGGGGCCAGGATCGACTCGTACGTCGACTTCTTGGTCGTGCCGTTCGTACCGAGGTGCACGACCACCCGCTCCCCCAGTTCCTTGGTCGACTTGTAGTAGTTGAAGATCTGCAGCGCCTCGATCACCTGACGGTTCTTGGCCGCATCAACGGTGAGGCCGAGCGACGTGAGTTTCTTCGCGGCCCCGAGCATCACCGAGTCTCCGACCGCAAACACGTCGAACGGCAGTTTCTGCATCGGCGACGTGGTGGTCGACCCCGGTGCGGCCGTGGTCGGAGTCTCGGAGACGGTGGTCGTGGTGATGCGGGTGACAGCATCTTCGTTCTCGTCGAGCGACTCGGTGATCTCGTCGGCAACGACGTCGGCGGTGACGAGCGACCAGCCGGACCATGCCGGCACGACCGTAACCACCAACGCGATCGCGGCGAGCCGCGGCACCGCATCGCCGGCGCTGCGCACCCGTGCGAAAAGTGCGCGCGCGCGTCCGTCGCGAATCGGCAGCTCGACGAATCGGTACGAGATCTCGGTGACCACGAGCGTGACCGCCATCAGCCATGCGAATTCGACCGGGTCGAGCCCCGCACCGGCCAGTCGGCGGTGCGCCTGGAAGATGAACCAGTGGTAGAGGTACAGCCCGTACGACCGCTTCCCGATCCACACGAGCGGAGGCGTCGCGAGCACCCACCGTCCGAGTCGCGACTGCGGGTGCATGACGGATGCAATGACGGCGATCGTTGCCAGTCCGGCCACGAGGAATCCACCTCGGTACAAGAACATCCACGGCTGTTGTCCACCGTCGACGACGTCGGTCACGGTGCGGAACGACCACGCCATTGCCGCGAGCGCGACGAGCCCCGCGATGCCGAGCACGTCGAGTGCTCCGGCGCTGCGTGCCGCTCCCCCACGGCGAAGCGCCCACGGTCTCCACACCATCGCGAGCGCCGCCCCGAGCAAGAGACCGCTTGAGCGGCTGATCGTGCCGAGATACAGAAAATCGGAGCGCAGCACGTCACGCCCGAACAGCGAGACGTACTGGTCTGGCGTCAGTGCCGCATCACCCACCGGCCCGGTGCGGAACATGAATGCGGTCCAGGCGCTGACGGCGAGAGCGGCGGCGAGCAGAACGAACCCGATGACAGGAAGCCGACGCGCCCGCATTCGTCGAGTCGCGACGGCGATGACGACCGGCCACACGATGTACCACTGCTCTTCCACGGCGAGCGACCACAGGTGGCGCAGGGGTGCAAACGCAAAGTCGGAGGTGTACGACTCACCTGTCCAGATCTGGAACCAGTTCGCCCCGTAGAGGAGACCGCTGACGACATCACCGCGCAGCATGCCGAGTCTCTCGCGTGCGAACAAAGCCGTCCACACTGTGGCTCCAACGAGCAGAACGACGAGAGCGGGCAGGAGGCGACGTGCGCGGCGCCACCAGAACGACGCGAGTGAGACGTGGCCGGTTCTCTCGCGTTCGGCGGTAAGAAGCAGCGTGATGAGATAGCCCGACACGACGAAGAACACTTCGACACCCAGGAACCCGCCGCCGAGCCACGAGTGGTTGGCGTGGTACACGACCACAGCAGTCACAGCGAGAGCGCGCAAACCATCGAGCGCCGGCACATACGGAACGATCGGTCCGCGACGTGTGCCCCAGGCGGGTGTTCCCCCGAGGGGTGCCGAGGGACTTGACTGCGTGTTCATTTGGCCTGCTGTGCCCTCGTCGACGGCGGGTCGCTCACCCCACGGGGAGGCCCAACTGGGCGTAGATCTCCCGGGTCGCAGAGGACTTGTTGAGCGTGTAGAAGTGCAATCCGGGTGCGCCGGCGGCGAGCAGCGCCGCACACAGTTCAGTGGCCGCTTCGATGCCGATTCGTCGCATGTCGTCGGCATCGACTCCGGCCTCGAGCCGCTCTCGCAGCCACGAGGGAAACTCGGCGCCGGAGAGCTGGGCCATGCGCTCGACCTGAGCGACATTGGTGACCGGCATGATTCCCGGCAGCACCGGCTTGTCAATGCCGAGGTCGGCCAGGTCATTGACGAGCGACACGTAGTGGTCGATGTCGAAGAAGAACTGGGTGATCGCAAAATCGGCGAGTCGCAACTTGTCGGCAAGGTGACGGCGGTCGGTTGCGAGATCGGGCGAGCGGGGGTGCCCCTCGGGGTGTGCGGCGACGCCGAGCGAGAGATCTGCCATGTCGCGCAGGTGGGTGATCAGATCGATTGCGCGCTCGTAGTCGCTCGGACGCGCATCGGCCGGGTCCTTCGGCGGGTCTCCGCCGAGTGCGAGCACGTTCTCGACGCCCGCCTCGATGTAGGTCGACACGATCGCTTCGATCTCGTCGCGCGTGTGTCCAACGCAGGTGAGATGTGCCATCGGAGGCACGCCCGTCTCTTTCCGGACCCACAGCACGGTGTCGCGAGTGTGTTCGCGTGTGCTGCCGCCGGCCCCATAGGTCACCGAGACGAACGAGGGCCCGAGCGGCTCGAGTTCTGCGATGGTGTGCCCGAGGCTGAGCGATGCGGCCGCCGACTTCGGGGGCGAGAACTCGAACGAATAGGTGCGCCCCGCGGCGAGAAGGTCACCGATCCGTGCCATTTATGCATTCTACGGTCGCGCCCGAGGGCCAACCCTGCATCACTGTTCGGTTCGCGTCAGTGTCGGAAATGCCTGGTGCCGGTGAGAACCATCGCCATGCCGGCCTCGTCGGCGGCCTCGATCGACTCGGCGTCGCGGATGCTCCCGCCTGGCTGAATCACCGCAGTGACACCTGCACCCGCAAGTTCGGCGACGGTGTCACCGAACGGGAAGAACGCGTCGCTCGCGGCCACCGAGCCACGTGCTCGGTCACCGGCCCGCGTCACTGCGATGCGCGCCGCGTCGAGCCGGTTCGGCTGGCCACCGCCCACGCCGACGACGATGTCGCCGTTCGCGAGCACGATGGCGTTGCTCCACGTTGCCGCGACCGTCTGCCACGCGAGCAACAGGCTCGTCCATTCGTCTGCCGACGGCGCGCGCTTGGTCACCACCTCGAAATCGTCGAGGGGTTCGTCGACCTCGTCGACCGACTGCACGAGAAGCCCGCCGTCGACTGATCGCACGTCGATCGCCATCGAGTTGAACGGAGCGACGCCCTCGATCAGACGAAGATTTTCCTTTGCCGAGAGGATCTCGAGCGCACCGGCGGAAAACGACGGCGCGACCACTACCTCGGTGAAGACCTTCGCGATCTCGGCCGCGGTGTCGTCGCCGACCTCTCCGTTCACCGCAACGATGCCGCCGAACGCGCTCACCGGGTCAGCGGCGTGCGCCGCGCGGTAGGCGTCGGCGATGCTCGGCGCGAGTGCAACCCCGCACGGGTTCGCATGCTTGACGATGACCGCGGCCGGACGGTCGAAACGGCTCACGAGGCGCCACGCGGCTTCGGTGTCGAGCACGTTGAGGTAGCTCATCTCCTTGCCGTTCAACTGCACGGCCGAGTCCCACCAGCTCTCGACGCCGGGCAGGCGGTAGCGCGCACCGGTCTGGTGCGGATTCTCGCCGTAGCGCAGCACCTCGGCGCGCTCGGCGACCACCGTCAGAAGCGGCGGCACCGTCGCGTCGGCGCGGTCGCTGGTCTCGTCGGCGAGCCACGAGGCAATCGATGCGTCGTAGGCGCTCGTGACTCGGAATGCTTTCTGAGCGAGCACGCGGCGCGCGGCCACACCGAAGAAGCCGCCTTCGATCATCTCGAGCACGTCCGCATAGTCGGCAGTGTCGACCACCACTCCGACGTGTGCGTAGTTCTTGGCGGCCGCGCGCACGAGCGCCGGGCCGCCGATGTCGATCAACTCTATGCCGGGGTTCGACGAGAACGGGTAGAGGTTCACCACCACGAGGTCGATCGCCTCGATGCCGTGCTCGGCCATCTCGGCCTGGTGCACCGCATCGTCGCGGTCGGCGAGAATGCCCCCGTGCACCTTCGGGTGCAGCGTCACGACACGGTGGCCGAGCATCGCAGGCACGCCGGTGAGGTCGGCGACGTCGGTGACCGGGATACCAGCCGACGAGATCGCGACGGCGGTTCCCCCGCTCGAGACGAGCGACCACCCGAGTGCGTGCAGCGCCGAGGCGAACTCGACGATGCCGGTCTTGTCGTAGACGGAGAGAAGCGCGCGCGGCACTCAGCGCAACCCGGCGACGATTTCAGCCATGAGAGCGCCAGCTTCGGTGGGGTTCTGCCCCACCTTCACGCCTGCGGCGCGCAGCGCATCCATCTTGCCGCTCGCGGTTCCCTTGCCACCCGACACGATGGCACCGGCGTGGCCCATCTTCTTGCCCGCGGGAGCAGTGACGCCGGCAATGTAGGCGCTCATCGGCTTCGTGACGTTCGCCTTGATGAAGTCGGCCGCTTCCTCCTCGGCTGAGCCGCCGATCTCGCCGATCATGATGATCGCGTGCGTCTCCGGGTCGTTCTGGAACTCGCGCAGGCAGTCGATGAACGACGTGCCCGGAACCGGGTCGCCGCCGATGCCGACGCAGGTCGACACGCCGATGCCGCGCTGCTTGAGCTCGTACAGTGCCTGGTAGGTCAACGTTCCCGAACGCGACACGATGCCCACGTTCGGCCCCGACTCCGACGGCGGCTCTGCGATCTCGCCGGCGGTGATGCCGATGTTGCACTTGCCTGGGCTGATGATGCCCGGGCAGTTCGGGCCGAGAAGGCGCGTGTTCGGGTAGTCGCGCACGAGCGTGTTGTACGTGCGGGCCTCGTCCTGGGCGGGAATTCCCTCGGTGATGCAGACCACGAAGCCGATGCCGGCCTTGGCGGCCTCGAGAATCGCCGCTGGCGCCGCCTTCGGCGGAACCGCCACGAACGATGCCGTCGCACCGGTCGCCGCGACGGCATCTGCCACCGTGTCGAACACGGGAATGCCCTCGACGTCGGTGCCGCCCTTGCCCGGGGTCACGCCGGCGACCACCTGGGTGCCGTAGGCGCGGTTGCGCAGGCCGTGGTACTTGCCCTGACCGCCGGTCAGACCCTGAACGATGACCTTTGTGTTTTCGTTGACGAAGATTGCCATTGTCGTTGTCTCTCTCTTGCGGGGGTCACTTGGCGAGCGCGACAGCGGCCTCGGCCGCTTCGAGCATCGTTGGCTTGCTGGTCAGTTTCGACTCGGGGATCCCCGCGGTACGCAAGATCTCGCGGCCCTCTTCGGCGTTGGTTCCGTCGAGTCGGATCACGATCGGGGCGCGGAGGTCGACCCGTCCGAGCGCCTCGACAATTCCCTTCGCCACTTCTTCGCCACGGGTGATGCCGCCGAAGATGTTGATAAAGATGCTCTTCACCTTCGCATCGGAATTGATCACCTCGAGGGCGTTGGCCATCAGGTCGGCATTCGCGCCGCCGCCGATGTCGAGGAAGTTGGCGGCGGTGCCACCCACCTGGTTCACCACGTCGAGCGTGCTCATCGCGAGGCCCGCACCGTTGGCGATGATGCCCACCGTTCCGTCGAGACCGATGTACTGAAGACCCTTTTCGCGCGCGAGCTTCTCGCGGGCGTCGAGTTCCTCGGTGGCGCGGAATTCGTCCCACTCGGGGTGGCGAAAGTCGGCATTTCCGTCGAGGCTCACCTTGGCGTCGAGTGCGTGCACTTCGCCGGTCGGCTTCAAGATGAGCGGGTTGATCTCTGCAAGGTCGCAGTCACCCTCTGTGAAGCAGCGGTACAGCTTGACGAGAATCGACGCGACGCCGTCCTGCGCGGCGGCGGGAATCTTGGCGTCGGCCGCCGCCTTCTTCGCCGTCGCCTCCGAAATGCCGTCGACCGGATCGATGTGCAACTTCACGATCGCATCGGGGTCCTTGGCCGCGACCTCTTCAATGTCGACGCCGCCTTGGGCGCTCAGCATGAGAAGGTGCTTCTTTGCGGCGCGGTCGAGCGTGTACGAGGCGTAGTACTCCTCGGCGATGTCGGACGCGTGCTCGACCCAGATGCGCTTCACCACGTGGCCCTTGATGTCCATGCCGAGGATGTTCCCCGCATGGGTGCGAACTTCGTCGGCGTTGTTGGCGAGCTTGATGCCGCCCGCCTTGCCGCGTCCGCCGACCTGAACCTGTGCCTTCACCACCACCGGGTACCCGGCGGACTCGGCGACGGCGACGGCGTCGTCGACGATGTGTGCGACGCCGCCAGCCGACACCGGAATGTCGTAACGGGCGAAGTACTGCTTGCCCTGGTACTCGAACAAGTCCATGTGGTGTTCTCCGTGTTCTTCTCGTGAGGGTTGTCGTTGATTGAAGTTCGTGCGACGAGTCGGCGCGCGAGTGTCACTCGCGGGCGTCCAACTCCACTTCCAGCCACTGACTGATCGCCTTGAGCGACGAGCCCGGGCCGAAGATGTTGGCCACGCCCTGGTCACGCAGAGCCCGCGCGTCCGCATCGGGAATCACCCCGCCGCCGAACACCAGCACGTCCCCCAGGTCGCGCGACGTGAGCTCGGCCATGACGCGCGGAAACAGCGTGAGGTGCGCCCCCGACAAGAGCGACAGCCCGACGGCATCGGCATCTTCCTGCAGCGCGGTCTCGGCGATCTGCTCGGGCGTCTGGTGGAGACCCGTGTAGATGACCTCGAACCCGTGGTCGCGCAACGCTCGGGTGATGGTCTTGGCGCCGCGGTCGTGCCCGTCGAGGCCGGGCTTGGCGACGACGACTCGGTAAGTCCTCTTCACAGAAAGAAAACCCTACGCCGTGACCCGGCAGAGGTACCAACCCGCCACAATGGGAGCATGCGAGCTCCGCGCCTGCGATCCCCCTTTGCCCGCGCCGTGGCACCGGTTCTCGGGGGAATCGCGTTCTTCGCCCTGTTCTTCGGGGGTCTGTGGGTGGTGGCCCTCGTCATCAACGACCGTGCCGACCAGGGAACACGGATCGGATCCGCCGTGTTCAAAGTTGGACCCGTCGAGACTCTCGCCGATGCCGTGAAAGACGATGGTCCGCTGCTCTTCCCCGACCTGAAGAGCCCAGACGGAGTGCGCTCGATCGTTCTCGACCACAGCGGCGACGACCCCGCCCGCGGGTGGCAGGTCTACTACGGATTCCCCACCGACCGGGGACCTGAGTGCCTCGTCGAACACGAGCGCGGGACTCGCGATTTCACCGACTGCGAAGGTCGCACGCTGTCCGTCGGGCAACTGTCGCCTCCGGGAGATGTGCGACCAATCGTCGAGAACCGCGAGACCCTCTACATCGACCTTCGCGGCGCAACCACAGGCGGCTGAGCGGAACGAAACTCGTCAGCCGGATGCGAGCGAGTCGACGAGGCGGGCGGCGAATTCTTCCGAGTGCTGCTCGAGTCGCGAACGATGCAGCGCGAGACCGCCCAGCACTCGACCGCCGCGGCTCTCGAGTGCGCGCGTCATGACGTCGAGCGATCGACCGGGGTTCAATGCGAACGTGCAGTAGGCAACCGCAGTCTTGCCTGACATCGCAGGCAATGCCCTCAGGCGATCGACGGCCCACGGCGCCTGGCCGACAACGAACAACCCGTGCACCCAGGTGCCGACGATCACGGTGTCGGCGTCTTGAATGGCCGCATGGTCGGGCTGGCGCACGGGCGACATGCCGGTGATCGACCAGCCCTCCTGCTGCAGGTTCGAGGCGATCATTTCGCCTGCACGCCACGTGTTGCCGGTGAGACTTTCGACGAGGATCGCTGCCTTCATGCCGTCATGTCTACTACCGCCGGACGGTCTCGCGCCGTTCCTGACCGCGTTGCGGGACGGTTGTCAAAGTTTCTTGAGGGGCGCCCAGGCAAGGGCCAGGTGCTTGGTGCCGCGATCCTTGAAGCGCACTGTGACCTCGGTCTTCTCGCCTGATCCGGTGATCTCGAGCACGACACCTTCGCCGAACGTTGCGTGTTCGACGTCGTCGCCGACTTTCAACTCGGGCAGGAGTCCCGGCGAACGGGGCGCGGGTGTTCGTTCGGCGCGGCTCGGCGGTCGCGAGCCGAACGTTCGTCCCTCGGGTTCTTCGATCTCGCGGCGTCGGTACGGCGGCGGGCTCGACTCGCGCCACGAGGTCGACGCACGGCTCGACTCGGCGCGCTCGCTGTCGAGCCCGGAGTCGACATTGCCCCGCCTCTCGAAGAGCTCCGCGGGCACCTCGGAGAGAAAACGAGACGGCGGGTTGTACTGAGACTGGCCGTAGAGCATTCGGTGCCACGCGTGCGACACGAAGAGCCGCTGGCGTGCCCGGGTGATGCCGACATACGCGAGTCGGCGCTCCTCCTCGAGTTCGGCGGGCTCGGTGAGCGCGCGACTGTGGGGGAAGATTCCCTCCTCGAGACCGACGAGGAACACCGCCGGGTACTCGAGACCCTTCGCCGAGTGCAGCGTCATCATCACGATCTTGTTCTCCGAGTCGATCTCGTCGGTGTCGGCCACCAGTGCGACCTGCTCGAGGAATTCATCCACCTCGGTGAACTCTGCCGACGACCCGATGAGTTCGTGCACGTTCTCGATGCGCCCGACCGCCTCAACCGTGTCTTCTTTCTCGAGTTCCTCGAGATACCCGCTGCGGATCATCGCTACTTCGAGGACCGCCGCCGGTCCGTCGTCGAGCGACGCAGACAACTCGTCGAGAAGTGCAACGAATGCGGCGATTCCTTTGGCTGCGACACCGGAGACTTTCGCCTCGCCGGCGCGGCGCATCGCCTCGAAGAACGGGATCGAGTTTTCCGTCGCAAACGCGTCGAGACGACCGACGCTGGTTTCGCCGATTCCGCGCTTGGGCACGTTCAAGACGCGTTTGATGCTGATCTCATCGAGCGGATTCACCGCCGCCTTCAGGTAGGCGACGGCATCTTTCACCTCGCGACGGTCGTAGAAGCGGGTTCCCCCGACGACCTTGTAGGGGATGCCGGCGCGCATGAACGACTCTTCCACCGTGCGGCTCTGGGCATTGGTTCGGTACATCACGGCGATGTCGCGCCACTCGAGACCGTCTTCGTCGCGCAAGGTGCGCGCGGTCGATGCCACGAACGACGCCTCGTCCCACTCGTCGTCTGCGTAGTAGCGCACGATCGGGTCGCCCGAGCCGGCCGAGGTCCAGAGGTCCTTCGGGACGCGGTCGAGGTTCTTGGCGATGACGGCATTCGCCGCCTCGAGGATCGTCTGCGTGCTGCGGTAGTTCTGGGCGAGAACGATCACCGTGACGTCGGGGAAGGCTTTCTCGAACTCGTGGATGTTCCGCAGGTCTGCACCGCGGAACTTGTAGATGCTCTGATCGGAGTCGCCCACCACGCACACGTTGTGGTGCGCGGCCCCGAGCATCAGGATGATCCGGTTCTGTGCGCGGTTCGTGTCTTGGTACTCGTCGATCAGCACGTGCCGGAAGCGGTGCTGCCACGATGCCAGCACCTCCGGGTGCAACTCGAACAGGCGAACGACGTTGACGAGAAGGTCGTCGAAGTCCATGGCGCCGGCGCGCACGAGGCGGTCCTGGTACTCGCGGTAGACCTCGGCAATGCGGCGCGTGGCGGGGTTGTCGGCCGAATCGATGGCGCGTGCGACCGTGACCATCTCGTTCTTCCAGAGACTGATGCGCGACTGCACCGAGTTGACCGGGAACTTGCGCGGGTCGAGACCGAGATCGCGGATCACGTACCCGACGAGTCGGCGTGAGTCTTGTGCGTCGTAGATCGCAAAGCGGGGCGGGTAGCCGAGCACCTCGGCATGACGGCGAAGGATTCGCACGCACGCCTTGTGGAACGTGGTCACCCACATCGTGTCGACCGCGGGGCCGACCACGTCGCTGACGCGCGACCGCATCTCCTCGGCGGCTTTGTTGGTGAACGTGATCGCAAGGATCTCCGAAGGGCGCACGCCCTGCGACACCAGCCACGCGATGCGCTGCGTGAGGACTCGCGTCTTGCCTGAACCCGCACCGGCGATGACGAGCATCGGCCCGCCGGGATGGTGAACCGCGTCTTCCTGGTCTGGGTTCAGCGGAACGAGAGCCCTGCGGGCGTCGTCGTTCAGGGCTTCATCTGGCATGGCCGTGCCATCGTAGGCGCGGCCTGTGTCGGCGCGCCCGGAACGGGGCGCATGATGCGCGTGCCGCTCAGCGACGGTTGAGGATGCGAATCGGCAGGCGACGCGGTCCGCGCACCTGACCGGTGCTCCACTGCGTCTCTTCGTGCGAGATCAATTCGAAGTCGGGAAAGCGCTTCAAGAAGGTTTCGACGGCGACGTTCATTTCGAGGCGCGCGAGGTTCGAGCCGATGCAGCGGTGGATGCCGAGGCCGAACGCAGAGTGGCGGTTGACCTCACGATCGATGATCACCTTGTCGGCGTCCTCGAACTGGGTGGCGTCGCGGTTGGCGGCCGGGAACGGCAGGAGCACCCAATCGTGCTGCTTCATCTGCACGCCGTGGAACTCGTGGTCTTCCTTCACCAGACGGGCCATGGTCACCGGCGCGTAGGCGCGCAGGAACTCTTCGACGGCCATCGGGATCATGCCCGGGTTCTCGGCCAGGCGGCGACGGTCGACTGCGTTCGTGGCGAGGTGCCACAGCGAGTTGCCGATGCCGCTCCACGTGGTGTCGATGCCGGCGATGAGCACCAGGATGACCATGCCGCGCACCATGTCGGGTGTGAGCTTCTGCCCCATTGCCTCGGCGTTCAGCAGGTCACCGATCAGGTCGTCGCGCGGGTTCTCGATGTGGTCCTGGATGTGCATGTCGAGGTACTCACCGAATTCGCGGAACTTCTCCTGACGCTCCTCGACCGGTGCGTTCACCGACTCGAGAACGAGGTGAACCCAGCCACGGAACCGGTCGGCGTCGTCGAGCGGCAGTCCGAGCATGTGGGCGATGATCATCACCGGAATGTGCTGCGAGTACTCGAGCGCGGCGTCGATGATTTCCTTGTCGCCCATCTTGTCGATGAGCTCGTTGCACATGCGCTCCACTTCCTCGCGCAGCGGATCGATCTTCTTCGGTGCGAACGCCGGCAGAAGGATGCGTCGTGCGTGCTGATGGAACGGCGGGTCGCTCGTGATGGGCGGCGCGCCACCGATCGGCGCGGGCATCGTGCGCTCCTCGGAGCCATCGGGCAGGTGGTCGAACTCGTGCGGCTTGACCTGGCCCACCACGACGCTGCGACTCGTGAAGTGGTCGGTGTCGTACGCGATCTCGTGCACCATCTCGTGCGTGAGCGGCAACCATGTTCCGCCGTAGCGCTCGGTATGCGCGATCGGGCAGCCGGACGCCTTCAGCGTCTCCCAGATCTCGTGGATGTTCCGGTTGTACTCCGGATCAGCGTGGTCGAAGTCGTTCTCCCAGTCGGCGACCGGCCCGTACACAGATGTCATGGCGCTCAGTCCTCGGTGATCGAGATAGCGAATTCGGGACAGTTGGCCGCGGCAAGGCGCGCCTTGTCCTCGAGGCCGGCGGGAACGACACCGTCATTCAATTCGAACGCATTGCCGAGGTCGTCGACGTCGAACAGCTCGGGGGCCAGCGCATAACAGCGGTTGTGGCCTTGGCACTTGGTGGGGTCTACGCGTACTCGCATGGGGGGAGTCTATGTTCGGAGGTGGAGTAATTTCATCTTGAGTCGTCAACAGTTCGTCGTTTTGCTTCCTCCGTCAGAAGGCAAGGCCGAGGGCGGAGATCGCTCCGCGCCATGGAAACCAGAATCGGGCCTATTCGGTGATGCACTCGGCGTCTGGCGCCGCGAATTGGCCGCCGAACTCGCGCGCATCGACGGTGGCAACGAAAAACTTCTCGGCGTCAGGGCCGCGCACCTCGACCGGGCGCGTGCGGCCAACAGTTCTCTCGTCGGCGCACCGACGCTCCCGGCGTGGCGGCGCTACACGGGCGTCGTGTGGGATCACCTTGACCTCCCCTCACTTCCAGCCACGGCGCGAAATGCTGCCCTCGCGCGCATCGTTGTGGTCTCTGGCATCGCAGGTCTCGTTCGGGCAGACGACCGACTCCCCGACTACCGATTGAAGATGGGAGCCCGCCTTCCCGGATACGGGGCGCTCTCGGGCTGGTGGCGCGACGATCTCACCGAGGCGCTCGCACGGTGGCTGAAGGGTCGCACCGTGATCGACCTGTTGCCCCAGGAACACCGTGCGGCGATCGATTGGAGTCGCCTCGATGCAATTCGTGTCGACCTCGTCGCGCGTTCCGGTGGTCGAGTGGGCGGTCACGACGCAAAAGCGGCCAAGGGGCTCCTCGCCCGACACCTCCTGACGGGCGCCGGTGCAGTCGCGCCTATGGTTTCATCGTTTCGTCACGACGCGTACACGACACGCATCGCGACAGCCTGAGACACGACCCGTTGGGTCGACACACCAAAGGGGGCGCCATGGCACAGGATCTGTTCTCACTGGAAGGAAAGGTCGCACTCGTCACCGGCGGCAGCCGGGGACTAGGACGCGAGATGGTGCTCGCGTTCGCAGAACACGGCGCTGATGTCATCATCGCGAGCCGCAAGATCGAGAACTGCGAAGCCGTCGCAGAGACTGTGCGCGCAATGGGTCGCAAGTCGCTCGCTGTCGCCTATCACGCGGCGTCATGGGACGACGCCGACCGACTCGCCTCCAGGGCACTTGCCGAGTTCGGTCGCGTCGATGTGCTGGTGAACAACGCAGGCATGTCGCCGCTGTATCCGTCGGTTGCCGAGATCACCGAAGACCTCTACGACAAAACGATGGGCGTCAACCTGAAGGGCCCGTTCCGCCTCTCGGCCCTGCTCGGTACCGCCATGTGCGCGCCACAGGCTGACGGAACCGTGCGCGGCGGCGCGATCATCAATGTCTCGTCGACCACAAGCCAGCGACCGTCTGCGAATGAAGTGGTCTACGGAGCAGCCAAAGCAGCGGTGAACAACCTCACAGTGAGTCTCTCGCGTGCATTCGCCCCGCATGTGCGGGTGAACTGCATCGTGCCGGGGCCGTTCCTGACCGACATCTCAAAGGCGTGGGACCTCGAGCAGTTCGCCCAGCGCGCCAAGCAGGCCTATGCACTTCAGCGAGGCGGCCAGCCGCACGAGATCGTCGGGGCGGCACTGTTTCTCGCGAGCGAGGCCTCTAGTTACGTCACCGGCACTCTCGTGAATGTCGACGGTGGTCCGCGCTGACGCGAGTCGCTGTCAGAGAAGCTTCTGGGCGAGGAAGTCGAGCACGCGCCGAACACTCTCGTCGTCACGCTGCTCGGTGAGAACCGAATGGTCGTTCTTTTTCGATGACGGCAGCTCCACCGCCACGAAACGTTCGCCCAGCAACTCGCGCAACGACGCGAATCGGTCGCCCACCAGCTTGTCGCCGGTGAACCTGAGACCGAGCACCTCGCACCCCTGCGCCGCCCGGTCTGCGACGACGGCGGCATCTTCGGGCGACAAGTTCAGATCTGCACCGCGCTTCGAACCGATCGCGAACGGCAGCGACGGCTGCGACAACACAGGTGCGATCATGATGTCGTCGAGCATCATGCCGAGCGCGAACCCACCGGAGAAGCACATGCCGACGGCGCCGACACCGCGTCCGCCGACATCGGCGTGCAGCGAACGCGCGAGTGCGCGCAGCCAGCCGATGACCGGTGACGTCGACCCGGTCGCAAGCACCGTGAACTCGCGCGCGACACACACCTTTGCCATCGACGACGCCAGGTAGCGACCGCTGACGTCGCGACCGGGAGTGCCGACGAGGTTCGGCATGGCCACGGTGAAGCCGCGATCCACAACATCCTCGGCGAATCGCAGAACCGCCGGGGTGATGCCGGGGATCTCGTGCACTACGACTACGGCAGGTCCACTTCCCTTGCGATACACATCGCGTTCGATGGCCGCCGCCTTGAACGCCGAGCGAGTCCAACCGTTCAGCTCTGGGTTCACCTTTGTCACCGTCCCTTCAATGCCTCGAGCGCGGCGTCGGCCAGCATTTCGGTGCCGACCTTCATCGGCTCGAGGTCGATCTCTTGGTCGCCCATCGCCCCGTGCAGATACCGCGCGTACACGCCCTCCGAGATGACAGCCAGGCGGAAGCTCGCAAATGCCTTGTACCAGGCGATCTTCGACGTGTCGCGGCCGGTTCGACACGCGTACCGCTCGACCAGATCGTCGAATCGAGGAAAACCGGGGAGACCCGACGGATCGTTTCCGCGGCGAATTGGTTGCCCCGGGTCGGTCCAATAGATGCCGATGTAGCCGAGATCGGCGAGCGGATCACCGAGCGTGCACAGCTCCCAGTCGAGCACGGCCGCGATGCGACCGTTCGCGACATCGGTAAGACAGTTGCCGAAGCGGTAGTCACCGTGTGCGATTGCCGTGCCCTGCTGGGCAGGGATCGACGACGCGAGCAGACGGCTCACCTCCTCGACGGCGGGCAACTCCCGCGTCTTCGAGTTCTCCCACTGCGTCGACCAGCGCTTCACCTGACGCTCGCAGTATCCCTCTCGCTTGGCGAGGTTGCCGAGACCGACCGCGTCGATGTCGACCGCGTGCAGGTCGGCGAGCACGTCGACAAGGTGCTCCGATGCGGTTGCCCGCAGGTGCTCGGGGAGTTGCGTTCCTCTGTCGGGGCTGTCGAGCACCACTCCGTCCACCCATCTCATGACGTAGAACGGCGCACCATTCACCGAGTCGTCTGTGCACAGACCGAGAGTCGGCGGCACCGGTACGTCGGTGCGCCCGACCGCGGAGATGATGCGATGCTCGCGCGCCATGTCGTGCGCGGTGGCGAGCACGTGCCCGAGAGGCGGTCTGCGCAGCACGAACGTCGTTCCGTCGGCGCCTGTGACCCGGAACGTGAGATTGCTGCGTCCACCCGCGATCAGGTCGTAGGTGAACGGCCCGGCTGCCTCGTCAACATTGGCCGACAGCCACTCCCCGACCCGCTGTTCATCGATTCCCCGCACGAGGGGTGACGGTAGTTGGTGTCAGCCGGGCCTGACGACGCCGACCACTTTCCACCATCTGATCGGCCCGACCTTGACCACGTCACCGGTCTGCGGAGCGTGCACCATTCGTCCGCCACCGAGGTAGATGCCGACGTGGTGAATGGGCGAGCCGGTGAAAACCAAATCGCCGGGCTGTGCGAGTTCCTTTGGCACCTTCGGAAGAGCGTTGTACTGGCGCCGCGAGTTGCGCGGAAGGCTCACTCCCGCTTTGCCCCACGCGTAGGCCGTCAGACCGGAACAATCGAAGCCCTTGCCGGGGCTCGACATCGCGTACCGGTACGGAGTGCCGAGCTGGGAGAGCGCGTAACGGATCGCCGACTGGCTCCGCGCGGACACCTTCGGAATGTTCCGGTACTTGGCCTGCACCGACGAGTACTTGTTCTTGAACGAATTGGCCTCGCGCTCCGCCTCTTCGAGGGCGAGGCGGTTGCGTCGCTCCTGCTCTTCGCGCAGCAACACGGCGAGTTCACCCTGGGCAGAGTTCTTCAACTCCGCGAACTTGGCGGCGAGCTCCTCGGTGGCTCCCTGCCGGCGCAGCACGTTCTCAGCCACCGATTCAGCCTGGGCACGCTTGCGCTCGAGCACCTTGCGCTTCTTGGTGAGTTCAGTCGCGGTGGCATCCAGCGAGTCGGTGGTGAGCGATCCCTGGTTGAGGGCGATCGACGTCAACTGGCTGCGCTGCAGAGCGTCCTGCAGGCCGCCGTTGGAGGCCAACAGGTTGGTGAGGGTCGAATTCCGTCCACCGTGCATGAACTGGGTGACGGCCGAGAGGTAGAGCGTTCCGCGCATCTGGGCCAGCTGCGCCTCAGCGGCCGACACCTCGGCCTGGGCGTCGGCAATCTCGCCAGAGAGTTCGTCCTCCAGAGCGATGGCCTCCACGTAGTCCTCGGCCAGCGAGTCGAGCCGCTCGGTCATGCGCTCCAGCTCGTCGGCGAGCGACTCCACCCGGCGCCGCTGGTCATCGACCGGCTGGGCAGACGCACCGCCTGGTACGGCGACGGGCACGACGACCGACAGAAGGGCGGTCGCAGCTGCCGCCTGACGCCACCGGGCGCTCAGTCGCAGGGTGCCACGGAGGCCAGATCGGGTCGTCAGGGGGGTCGATCTCATGACCCCAGAGAGGCTACTTGTGCCCGACTGGCCGTCTCAGTCGGGGTTGAAACCCTTGTGTGGCAACGAATTCGTCACCTTAACCGCGTTGGCTATTCCCACTCGATGGTGCCCGGAGGCTTCGAGGTCACGTCGTACACCACGCGATTGATGCCGGGCACCTCGTTGATGATCCTGCTCGAGAGAGTCTCGAGCAGGTCGTAGGGCAGACGGGCCCAGTCGGCCGTCATTGCGTCGTCGCTGGTCACCGCGCGCACGATGATCGGCCAGCCGTAGGTCCGCTCGTCGCCCATCACACCGACGCTTCGAATGTCGGCCAATACAGCGAACGACTGCCAGATCTCGCGCTCGAGCCCGGCGGCCCTCACCTCTTCTCGGACGATGGCGTCGGCGTGCTGGAGCACGGCCACCTTGTCGGGGGTCACTTCGCCGATGATCCTCACCCCGAGACCCGGACCCGGGAACGGCTGGCGCCAGACGATCTCGTCTGAAAGACCAAGTTCGAGCCCGACCTTTCGCACTTCGTCCTTGAACAATGCACGGAGCGGCTCGCACAACTCGAGCGTCATGTCATCTGGCAGGCCGCCGACGTTGTGATGACTCTTGATCACCGCGGCGGTGCCGTCGTGCCCCCCGCTCTCGACGATGTCGGGGTACAGCGTTCCCTGCACGAGAAACTTCGCATCGGTGATGCCGCCGGTGTGCTCTTCGAATATGCGCACGAACAACTCGCCGATCGCCTTGCGCTTCGCCTCCGGTTCGGTGACGCCGCGCAGCGCCTCGAAGAATCGCTCTCCGGCGTCGACGTGGATCAACTCGATTCCCATGCTGCGACGGAAGGTCTCCACGACTTGCTCGCTCTCGCCGCGCCGCATGAGTCCTGTGTCGACGTAGACACATGTCAGCTGCGCACCGATCGCCCGGTGCACGAGCGCGGCCGCAACCGACGAGTCGACTCCGCCCGACAATCCGCAGATCGCACGCTCGGTGCCGACCTGCGCCTTGATGGCGGCCACCTGGTCGTCGACGATCGAGGCCATCGTCCAGTCACCCGCGCAACCGGCAACCTCATGGAGGAACTTCTCGAGAAGACGCTGACCGTTCTGCGAATGGACGACTTCGGGGTGGTGCTGCACACCGAAGATGCGCCGGTCAGTGTTCTCGATGATCGCGTTCGGCGCATCGGGAGTCGAAGCGGTTGTCATGAAACCGGCCGGAGCCTCGCTCACGAAGTCGAAGTGGCTCATCCATACGTCGACCGTCGCACCGGCCGCGTCGACTGCGATCGCCGATGCGTGTCCGTTGCGCGTCAACGAGGCGCGGCCGTACTCGCCGCGACCGCCCCGTGCGACTGTGCCCCCGAGTTGTTGGGCAATCAGCTGACAGCCGTAACAGATGCCGAGAATCGGTATGCCGAGGTCGTAGATCGCCGTATCGAGCGAGGGTGAACCCTCGACGTGCACGCTCTTTGGACCTCCCGACAGAATGATCGCCTTGGGGGCCTTCTCCGCCACCTCGGCGGCGGTGACGGTGTGCGGCACGATCTCTGAGTACACCTGCGCCTCGCGCACGCGGCGAGCGATCAACTGGGCGTACTGAGCACCGAAGTCCACTACGAGCACCGTCTCGTGCGCGGCGGGTGCGGGGGAAGTCGTCATGACTTGTCTCACCCTAGTTCTCGGTGTGACGATGGGGCCGTGCCGCGCCTCGTGACATCAACTCTTGCGGCCGTTGCCCTGAGTCTCGCGTTCTCGACTGACGTGCTCGCATCTCCCCCAGACACAGATGCGCCCGTCACCGAGTCGACGGTGGTCTGGGATCTCGAGCGAGATCCGAGCGAGTGCATTGGTTTTCTTCCGAAGCCCGGTTGCGGCAAAGAACCGGAGCAAGCGGGTGACCGCGGAGGTGTGCTGCAGTGGACGATCTTCGGCCTGATTCTCGGCGGAGTCGGCACGGTGGGCACGGTTCTTGCGCGCAACGTGATCCGCCGTGACCGAGAAATCGCACGACGACTCGGCAGCGAGTGACGCGCTGTGCGCGCCGGGCGGATCAGTTGTCGCGGGCTGAGACGAAGTATGCCTCGACGGCCGACAACATCTCCGAGTACGCATGTTCGGTGCGTTCGGCCCGGGATGTCTCCCACCACGCGATGCGCATCGCAAGCACTGAGAGAAAGGCGAGCACTGCCGCCGCGGTGAGCGCGACGTGACCGAGTTCGAAAATGTATGCGAATGACTCACCTGGGTTCGTCTGCCAGAACCAGAGGAAGTTCGCACTCGGCTGCTGGTTCTGGATGAACTGAGCGAACGGCCCGATGACCTGCGACAGGGCGAGCCATGTGAGGAGAATCGGCAGGAACAGTGCACCTGCTCGCACGACCAGCAGCAAGCGGGGCATCTCGAGCCGGTACGGGAGGATCTGCTCGAGATTCACCCGCGACCATGTGCGCACGTTGCGACCTGCTCGCAAGTCGTCGACGAACACCGCGGCCGCGCCGGCGATCGTGTTCGTCTGCTTCGACACCTTGATCCACCTGTCGACTGCGACCACTGCCGTGTCGTGTGCGATTCCGCTCGAAGAAATCATCTCTGTCATCGTCGCTTCTTTCGTTATCCGGTGCAGTCCTCGACCAGCGGCGGACCGCTGAACAACAGGTAGGTGACCATCGTGAACGAACCCGCGCCCCCGACTGTCGTGTTCTTGCCGTCGATGCGCACGCTGCGAGCGCCGCCGGTTCGCATCTCGACTCCCTGAAGGAGCTCAGTCGACTGACGCAGCCTCGGCAACAACGCCTTGGCCCTCCTGTCGCCGTCACCCGGGGACTCCGACGAAGAGAATCCCCCCATGACGAGGACGAACCCCGGCTTGGCGACATCGGCTGTCCAGCCGCGCTCGGCGATCTCAGCTGCGATGGACTCCTCGATCTGGGTGCCGCCGCGTTCTGGACCCACGTTTCCCGGCACGCGCACGGCGAATTCACGACAACTCAACTGGAACGTCTTCGGCGCTGTGGTCGGGGTGGCGCCGCCGGCCGGGCTCGACACCGTCACGATCGCCGATCCGAGACCGACGATGGTCAGCGCCAGGAACAGGTCGGCATAAATCCATCCGACTCCGTCCTCACCACCGCTTGCGCGGCGCCGCCACTTAGCCATTCAGCAGTTGCGCGCGACGGCGACGCAGCGTGGTGGGGATCACCAAGCCGAGAATAGTCGCCAGCACCAGCGGAACAATGATGAACCATCGATTGATGCCGCCTTCGGTTCGGTAGTCACCGAGGTACAGACCGACTCCAATGACCGCATCCTTGCCGTCGGCAGTCGTGCCGTCGAGAACGAGCGAGTGTGCACCGGCCTCGATCGATGCCGGTATCGGGAACGAGCCCGACACCGTTCCGGATGAACTTGCGACGAGATCCCCGAGACGCGTGGGCGTCGAGAATAGCCAAATGTCGACGGTCGACCCGGTCTCGAAACCGCTGCCTTCAACGACGACGTTGTCGCCCTGGTCGAGTTGCAGGTTGCCATCGGCGTCGAGCGCGATCCGCTCACCGGCGGCCGTCTCGCCGTAGACAGTGGCCGACATCGAGCCAAGCGACATGACGAGGCTGTTGTCCCGCCGAGACAACTGCGCATCGACCGACTCCCCGTCGATGATTGCCCCCGCTTGACCGGGCGCGGCTTGCGGGGCCTCCGGCGCCGGAATCGTGGTGGTGGTCGTCGTGGTCGACTGCACAACGGTGGAAGTGCTCGCTTGAACCGGTGCTCCTCGCGGCGCGGCAGCGACAGCCGCTGAACCCTCCTCTTCGTCGGCGTCACCGTCGGTTGTGCGAGGTGTGGTCGTTGACGTGGAGGTGACGGCAAGTGCCGTCACCGGAGGCGCCACCGTGGTCGGAATCACCGTCGTCGTCGCCGGCACCGTGGTCGTGGCCGGCACGGTGGTCGTCGCCGGAACAGTGGTGGTGGTCGTCGTGGTGGTCGTGGTGGTCGTTGAGGTTGTCGAAGTCGTGGGCACCACGATTGCATTGCCCGACTCGGTCCACTCGCGACCCGAACTGTTGACGGTCGTCACGGTGTCGGTGACATTGGACGAGCCGTCCCAGCGCGTCGCAGTGATCCAGGTGTTCGTGCCGTCCCATGTGTTGTTCGTGACCGTGGACCATTGCTGAGACCGGCTGCCGTTGTTCCATGAATCATCGAGGTAGATCGAAACTACGTTGTCCTCAAAGATGTTGTTGTCGACGAACCGGTTGTTCGCACCGACGTTGGTCCATGTCGTGGGCGTCCAATTGAAAAATCGCAGGCCCACCTGATTGCCGGTGAAAGTTGAAGTCTGGACTGTCGTACGGTTCAACCCCCTGATGTACGCGGCGTAGTTGTTGTTGGTGAATGTGCTGCCTGTGATCTTTGTGAATCGTTCCTGATAGATACCGTAGGTGTTGCTCACGAACGTGCTATTCACCACATACGTGCGGTTCGTATAGTCGGACTCGGTGCTGCTTGTCGTCGACGGAGTCGATCCGTGGTCACCGCCGATCCCGAAGCCGTTGCCGAGGAACGTGCAGTCGGTGTACGTCGCCAACGATCCACCGTCCTTGTTGAACACAGCCCTTCCGGACGTGTCACTGAAGGTCACTCGAGTGGCAGAGATGGTTCCCCTGGAGTTGAAGATCAGCTGGCTTTCGTTTCCACCGCCGCCTCGTGTGAGCGTGAGGTCATCGAGAGTCAGTGCCACACCAGAAGTGGTCACGGTGAAGGGGCGGTACGAACCGACCCCGTCGATCGTCATCACACTCTGGCCAGGACCATCAACAGAGAGAGCTTGCGTGACCGCGGGCAAACTCGAGGTGAGCGTGATCGTTCCGGAGAGTCCACTCGCGAAATCGATCACGTCCGCTCCTGCGGCTGCATTCGCCTCAGTGATCGCCCATCGAAGCGTTCCACTGGATCCGTCATCAGCGAGGCTCGTCACAGTGAACGTCGCGGCACTCGCGACAGGCACGAACGTGGGTGCCGGCATCGTCGCTGCGACCACGACAATGACCGCGGTTGCACCGATCAGCCGACCAAGTGACTGATGAGCGTGACGCTTCACGTCGAGATTCTCCTGACTTTCACGGACGACAAGACCGTGACCGCCTAAAACATACAACGACTGTCGGTGGTACCGGGAATTCCTCATCTCGTAGGGTGAACGAATGGCTCGTGTTCGAAACGACCAACCCAAGGCCAAGCGACGGTCCCCCATCTCCCGCGAAGAGGGAGAACGACGGCTGAAAGACGCTGCCAGGAAGCTCTCTACCGAACGACCCTTCACCGAGGTCGGGGTGCGCGAGATCGCTGCCCTGGCCGACGTGAACCACGGCTTTGTACACACCTGGTTCGGGTCCAAGAACCACCTGCTTGTGGCCGTTCTCCGCGACGTGCTGTACGAGCTCGCCGCCCGCACCGAGACCATCCCCGACGACGACCTCGCCATCAGACCCTTCGACGACGACGTACAGTTCGCGCTCAGGTTGGCGATGTTCCTCGGGCTCGAGGGCGTCGATTTCGGTGACCTGTTCGACGACCCGATCGTCATCAATGCCATGTCACGCCGTATCGCGAGGGTGAACAATCTCACCGACGACCAAGCCCGCATTGCCGCCCAACAGGCAGCCGCGATTGCCCTCGGCGCAGTGCTGTTCGGGCCGTTCATCGGCGTGAACTCGAACGACGACGTCACGGCCGTTCTCGGACAATGGCGCCACATGATCAGGTTGCTGGCCCAACACGGCCAGCCGTAGCCTGTCAGGGCCGGCACCTCGCCGGCACAAAGAGGTGGAAACACCCCTTGCAGGGTTGGGTGCAATTCCCGACCGGCGGTCACAGCCCGCGAACCCCGCTGCTTCGGCGACGGGGCCGACCCGGTGGAATTCCGGGGCCGACGGTGACAGTCCGGATGGGAGCAAGGACACAACATGACCGACCACGAGGCGCTGATGCGCCGTGCCATTGCCATGGCCGAGACTGCGCGCCTTCGCGCGCGTCCGAATCCGTGGGTAGGCGCAGTGTTGGTGTGTGCCGACGGTTCCCTCTTCGAAGGCGCCACGCAGGCACCCGGTGGCGCACATGCAGAGATCGAATGTTTGCGGCTCGCCCATGAGTCGGGTCGCGACACGACAGGCGCACACTTCGTCGTGACCCTCGAACCGTGCAGCCACACCGGTCGCACCGGGCCGTGCACCGAAGCCATCATCGCAGCCGGTGTCGCATCGGTGACGGTTGCGATCAGCGACCCCGACGAGCGGGTGTCGGGAAGCGGCATCGACACCCTGCGTGCCGCCGGCATAGATGTCACTGTCGGTGTGCTCGCAGACGATGTGACACGACAGCTCGCCCCGTACCTGCACCACCGCCGCACAGGCAGACCCTTTGTGGTTGCAAAGATGGCCTGCACACTCGACTGGCGCACGGTGGCACCCGCAGGAGAACGATGGATCACCGGTGACGACGCACGACGCGAGGTGCACCGGCTGCGCGCAGAAAGTGATGCGATCGCCGTCGGTGCAGGCACGGTCCGCGCCGACGACCCCGAGCTCACCGTGCGGTTGGTGGACGGGCCCTCACCGCGGCGCGTGGTGCTCACCCGCACTCCCCTTCCCGTTGATGCGAAGGTGCACCCGTGCCTCGAATGGGCGGGGTCGCTCGAGGAATTGCTCGACTCGCTCGGCTCCGACGGCGTCGTGCAACTGCTCGTGGAGGGCGGCGCCGAGACGGTGACGTCGTTCCATCGCGCAGGACTCATCGACAGATGGATTCTTCACGTCGCCCCAGTGGTGAGCGGCGACGACTCAGCGCCCGGTTTGTTCGCCGACGACGGCGACCATGCGCCCGAGAAATTCGACCTGGTGTCACACCGGCAGATCGGTGCCGACCTGGAGATGGTCTTCGACCGAACGAGAGAGAAAGCAGGAGCACGATGACGAGCGAGGGGTTCGCACCAATCGAGGAGATCATCGCGGCGATCGGCCGCGGCGAGATGGTGGTGATGGTCGACGACGAGGACCGCGAGAACGAGGGTGACCTGATCATGGCCGCCGAGTTCGCGACTCCTGAGAAGTTGGCCTTCATCATCAGGTATTCGAGCGGTGTCGTGTGCGCCCCGCTCACCGACGAACGATGCGACGACCTGCGTCTGCCGTTGATGGTGGAGCAGAACACCGAAAGCCAGCGCACCGCCTTCACCGACACTGTCGACTTGATCGCGGGCACGTCGACGGGCATCAGCGCCTCGGACCGGGCCGCGACCCTGCGCGCACTCGCCGACCCCTCTGCCTCGTACAAGGACTTCGCGCGTCCGGGCCACATCTTCCCGCTCCGTGCCCGTCAGGGTGGCGTGCTGAAGCGCGCCGGCCACACCGAGGCGGCCGTCGACCTCGCCCGCCTCGCCGGATGCCAGCCGGCCGGCGTCATCTGCGAAATTCAGAACGACGACGGCACGATGATGCGCCTTCCCGACCTCAGGAAGTTTTGCGCCGAGCACGGTCTTCTGTTGTCGTCGGTGGCCGCACTGATCGAGTACCGCCGCCACAACGAACGCCTCGTCGAGCGCATGGGTGAGGCGGCCGTGCCGACAGAGTTCGGCTCGTTCACCTGTGTCGCCTACCGCAGCACGATCGACGGAGTCGAGCACCTGGCGTTCGTGAAGGGCGAGGTCGACGACTCACCGACGCTCGTGCGAGTGCACAGCGAGTGTCTCACCGGCGACGTGTTCGGCTCGCGCCGATGCGATTGCGGGCCGCAACTCGTGGCCGCGATGGAGATCGTGGAGCGCGAAGGGCGCGGGGTGATCGTCTATCTGCGCGGACACGAAGGTCGCGGCATCGGCATCGGCCACAAGATCCGCGCCTACTCGCTGCAGGACCAGGGGCTCGACACGGTCGATGCGAACACCGAGCTCGGTCTTCCCGTCGACAGCCGCGAGTACGGCATCGGGGCGCAGATTCTGGCCGACCTCGGCGTGAGCCAGATCAAGTTGATGACGAACAACCCGGCCAAATACGGCGGTCTCGGCGGCTACGGCCTCAGCGTGACGGAGCGCGTGCCGTTGAACACCGTTCCGACTCCGGAAAACGTCGCATACCTGCGCACCAAGCGCGAAAGAATGGGACATCTCATCGACATCGACGGAACGGAGGGTGCATCGTGACCCGCGCAGGAGGAACAACCGGACCAGAGATCGACGGCTCGGGACTGCGTATCGGAATCGTTGCGGCGCGTTTCAACGACCACATCGTTGGTCGGCTTCATGCAGGTGCCCGTCGCGGACTTGCGCGCATCGGTGTCGCCGATGCCGATGTGACCGAGGCGTGGGTTCCAGGTGCGTTCGAACTGCCACTCGCCGCAAAGGTTCTCGCCGCATCGGGTTCGGTCGACGCGGTGGTGTGCCTCGGTGTCGTCATCAAGGGCGACACTCCGCATTTCGACTTTGTCTGTGCCGAGGCCGCACGCGGCATCCAGCAGGCCCAGCTCGACACCGGCGTACCGGTGATGTTCGGCGTGCTCACCGTGAACACCGAGCAGCAGGCACTCGACCGCGCCGGCGACGGCACCGACAACAAGGGTGACGAAGCGGCAATCGGCGCCGCCGAGATGGCACTCTTGGTGCGCTGTCTCAGGGGCTGAGCGCGTGCCGGACACCGATCCGGCTTCCACACACCTCCGTCGAAGGGAGGTTGCCGTGGCCCTTGTTGCACCGGTGTCGTTCTTCGCGGCTGTCGCCGCCCTCGCGGTGGGTTCCACCTCCGCACTTGCCTCGCCGGTCAACGTCGCCGAGCGGCTCGTTTTTCGCACCTCGCTCGTGCGCTTCGTGCAGATCGCAGACTCGGGCGACAGAGATGCCAGGCTCGACTGGTCGACAGACGGGTGTTCGGCACCGGTGGTGCGCAGCACGGGCAGGTCGTTCGACTTCACCGAGGCCTGTCGCCGCCACGATTTCGCCTACCGGAACCTCGCCCGCCTCGACGGCGGCAGGCACTGGACCGCGCGAATGCGGTCACGGGTCGACTCGGTTTTTCTTCGCGACATGCGCAGCAACTGCGGTGCGCGGCCGCGCGTTGCCCGGTCGTCGTGCCGCAACTGGGCGACGTTGTTCTACAAGGTCGTGAGAGCCCGCGGCGGACCGTGACCTGCAACGTGCTCAGGGTGCAGTGAGAACGTCGAGCAAGGCCACGATCATGCGCGCCGTGGCGCCCCACACAGTCTCGTCGTCGAGGTGGAAGAAGTGCACGTCGATCTCACCTCGCGAAGTGATCCACGATTCGCACGAATAGGTGTCGATACGGACGAATTCGGCAACGGGAACAGTGAACACCCGCGCGACTTCGCCCGGGTCGACGCGCACTCCGTCGATGTCACCCACCCGCGCAACGACAGGCGTGATGAAACTGTCGCTCACGACAGTGGTGAGAGGCGACAAGACACCGAGTGTGCGCACGACAGAGGGACGCAATGCGATCTCTTCGTGCGCCTCGCGCAGGGCGGCGTCGTGGGGCGACTCGCCGGGCTCCATGCGACCGCCCGGAAACGAGACTTCGCCGGCATGGTTGCGCAGGTGATCGGCTCGTCGCGTGAGAAGAAGCGACGGACACGAACCGTCGTGAGTGACTCCGACAAGCACCGCAGATGGGCGCCACGTCCCAGGTGGCAATGAGCCGTCTGTCGAAACAAGAGAAAGACGATCGAGCAATCGACGTTCAATCTGCTCGAGGTCGTCGAGCACCGAAAGATCGCGACCAATCCACGGAGGCAAAGATCCCGGGTGCCAATCGGTCGGACGCGGAATTCGTTGTGCGCCGCCGGGGCGACGGCTCACTTGACGGCCGGAGTCCAGCCCTGTGCCTTCAACTCTGCGAGGACCTCGGCGAGTCCCGCCGTCTTCAGGTTCGCGAGCACGCGGCCAGGCAATTCTTCGCCCTTTTCCCATGCTTCCCATGCAGTGAGCATCTTGGTCAGGTCGGGGGCGGGTCGATCAAATGCCATGCGAGCAAGCGTACGGGGCGAGAAATGATTAGTGGCCCGGACCAAACGGTTCGGGCCACTAACGGGAGGCTTCTGGTACAACCCCGGCCGAGCCGGAGTTATTCCCGGGTCGCGACACCCTTACATCATCCCCATTCCGCCGGGCATTCCGCCCCCGGCGGGCATGCCGGCTCCGCCCTTTTCGGGCTTGTCGGCCACGAGGCACTCGGTGGTCAGCACCAGCGCGGCAATGGAGGCCGCGTTCTGGATGGCCGCACGGGTCACCTTGGCGGGGTCGATGATGCCGGAGGCAACCAGGTCGACGTATTCGCCGGTGGCTGCGTTCAGACCCATCGAGCCCTTCTCCGACTCAACGCGCTGCACGACGACCGATCCCTCGAGACCGGCGTTGTCGGCGATGTGCTTGGCCGGGGCAACGAGTGCCTCGTACACGGTGCGGGCACCGGTTGCCTCGTCGCCGGTGAGCGACTCGACGACCTTGAGCACGGCCGGCCGGCTCCGCAGAAGCGCGGTGCCGCCACCAGCGACGACTCCCTCTTCGATTGCCGCGCGAGTTGCCGAGACGGCGTCTTCGATGCGGTGCTTCTTCTCCTTCAGCTCGACCTCGGTGGCCGCGCCGACCTTGATCACAGCTACACCGCCGGCGAGCTTCGCGAGGCGCTCCTGGAGCTTCTCACGATCCCAGTCGGAGTCGGTGTTGTCGATCTCGGTCTTGATCTGAGCCACGCGGGCCGCGACCTCGGTCTTGTCACCGGCACCGTCGACGATGGTCGTGGCGTCCTTGGTGATGATCACGCGCTTGGCGCGACCGAGTAGGTCGAGGGTCACGTTCTCGAGCTTGAGACCGACTTCCTCACTGATGACCTGGCCACCGGTGAGAATCGCCATGTCCTGCAGCATCGCCTTGCGGCGATCGCCGAAGCCAGGGGCCTTGACGGCGGTCGAGTTGAAGGTTCCGCGAATCTTGTTCACCACGAGAGTCGCAAGGGCCTCGCCCTCGACGTCTTCTGCGATGATCAGCAGCGCGCGACCGGTCTTCATGACCGACTCGAGCGTCGGCAGCATCGACTGCACCGACGAGATCTTCGACGAGTGGAACAAGATGTACGGCTCGTCGAGAACCGCTTCCTGGCGCTCGGCGTCGGTGACGAAGTACGGCGAGAGGTAGCCCTTGTCGAACTGCATGCCCTCGGTGAAGTCGAGTTCGATGCCGAACGTGTTGCTCTCCTCGACCGTGACGACGCCGTCCTTGCCGACCTTGTCGATCGCATCGGCGATGACCTTGCCGATGCTCGGGTCGGCCGCGGAGATGGTCGCGACACTGGCGATGTCGCCCTTGTCGTCGACTTCCTTGGCGAGTCCCTTGATCGACTCCACGGCGGCCGCGACGGCCTTTTCGATGCCGCGCTTCAGGCCCATCGGGTTCGCGCCGGCGGCGACATTGCGCATGCCATGCTGAACCATCGCCTGTGCGAGCACCGTGGCGGTCGTGGTTCCGTCACCGGCGACGTCGTTGGTCTTCGTCGCCACTTCCTTCACGAGCTGTGCGCCCATGTTCTCGAACGGGTCGTCGATCTCCACTTCCTTGGCGATCGAGACGCCGTCGTTGGTGATCGTGGGTGCGCCGAACTTCTTGTCGAGCACCACGTTGCGACCCTTCGGCCCGAGCGTGACCTTCACCGCGTCTGCGAGACGGTTCACACCAGCCTCAAGAGCGCGACGGGCCTCGTCGTGGAACTTCAGTTGCTTGGGCATGTTGCGGTCACTTCTCCACGATCGCGAGCACGTCGCGGCTCGTCAGAATGAGGAGATCTTCTCCGCCGTGCTGCACCTCGGTGCCGCCGTACTTGCTGTAGAGGACGATGTCGCCCACCTTCACGTCGAGGGGGAAGTGCTCTCCCTCGTCGTCGCTCCAGCGGCCCGGGCCGACTGCGAGGACTTCACCCTGCTGGGGCTTTTCCTTCGCGGTGTCGGGAATGACCAGGCCAGAGGCCGTGGTCTGCTCGGCCTCGCTGGGCCTCACAACGATGCGGTCGTCGAGTGGCTTCAACTTCATGGTGTTCCTTTCGGAGTGTTCCCTGGTGTGTCGTTCCCGTGCCGGGGTTCGGCCGGGGGGTTTGGCACTCTCTGAGTGCGAGCGCTAAGGATAGGGACACACCAGGCCCGTTAGCAACCGGACAGGTCGAGTGCTAACCGCTTCCGGTCACTGGTGCGGGCCCAAGCCCGAGCAAGCGGGCCGTCTCGGCCAGGGGCAACCCGACCACGTTCGACCACGAGCCCTTGACGCTCGCCACCAAGGTGCCGCCGAGCCCCTGCACGGCATAGGCCCCCGCCTTGCCCATGGGCTCCCCCGTGCCGACGTACCACTCGACGACGTGGTCATTGAGGGGCTGGAAGGTGACGAGCGATGTCACCACCTCGACGGTCGGGACCGCCACCCCGGGCTGTGCGACCGCAACGGCGGTGTGCACTCGGTGGGTGCGACCGCTGAGGCGCCGCAACATGCGAGCCGCGTCGGCCTCGTCGATGGGCTGGCCGAAATTCTCACCGTCGAGATCGACGGTGGTATCGGCGGCGAGCACCTGGGCGTCGCGCGTTGTGCCGATGCGGGACATGACGACGTCTGCCTTGGCCGAGGCGAGCCGACGCACCATGGCGAGAGGCGACTCACCCGCAAGCGGACTCTCGTCGATGTCGGCGGGCACCACCTCGGGAGTGATGCCAAGTTGTGCCAGCAGATCGAGCCGACGCGGCGAACGCGACGCGAGAACGACGGCCACGGTCATCGGTGCGGCTCAGCCCCCGCTGAGCGCGACTACATCATCGTCGTCGGGAACTACGAGATCGTCGCGCGAGTCGAGATATCCCTCGGGCAGCACGACTTTGATCGGTCCGTTGGTGTGTCCGCGGCGAATGCGTTCGCCACCTTCCACCAGACGCAGCGACGGGTCTATCTCGCCGCAGAGCTGCGCGAGTTCGGCGAGCGAGGCGACCATCGAGAACTTTCGGCGCGCATCGGTGCCCACCGGGTAGCCGGTGAGATACCACCCGGCATGCTTGCGGAAGTTCCTGATGCCGTGGTCTTCGCCCATCAGCGAGCACAGCGACTCGGCGTGCTCGAGCATCACCGCGCACACGAACCCGAGATCGCGCGCCGGCGGCACAACTGCCCCAGTGAAAGCGGCCACGAGATCTTCGAACAACCACGGACGACCGAGACAACCGCGACCGACGACAACTCCGTCGCACCCGGTCTCGCGCATCATGCGCAACGCATCGGCCGCCTCCCAGATGTCGCCGTTTCCGAGCACCGGAATGCCGCGCACCTCGCGCTTCAACTCGGCGATCGCCTCCCACCGCGCCTCACCTGCGTAGTGCTGCTCGGCCGTGCGCGCATGCAGGGCGACCGCGGCGATTCCCTCCTGCTCGGCAATGAGCCCAGTCTCGATGTGGGTGATGAGATCGTCGTCGATGCCGATGCGGAACTTCGCGGTCACCGGAATGTTCCACGGAGCCGCCGCCTCGACGGCAGAGGCCATGATCGCGCGCATCAGGTTCCTCTTCACCGGAACCGCCGCGCCTCCACCCTTTCGCGTCACCTTGACCGCCGGACAGCCGAAATTCATGTCGACATGGTCGACAAGCCCCTTCGAACACAGCTCGGTGACCGCCTTGCCGACGAACACAGGGTCGCTGCCGTAGATCTGCAGGCTGCGGAAATCTTCGTCGGGGGCAAAGCCGACCATTTTCTTGGTGCGCTCGTTGCCGTGGACGAGCGCCGCCGCCATCACCATCTCGCTCACGTACACGAGACCCGGGCCGAACCTGCGGCACAGCGACCTGAATGGCGCGTTGGTGACCCCGGCCATCGGGGCAAGCACCACCGGCACCGGAAACTCGCGTCCTCCGAGTGTGAATGTCATCGCGCACCGCCAGACGTGCGCGGAACGGCGTTCAATTTCAAGTTCGGATACGCACCGCAGTCGAGCGGGGTGGCACCGTCGGCGGCGAGTCGGTGCCACGCGGTCGCGGCGATCATCGCGGCGTTGTCGGTGCACATCGCGCGGCTCGGAAGCGCCACGCGGAACCCGGCGGCTGCTCCGCGCTCCGACATTTGTGCGCGCAGCGCGGAGTTCGCCGCCACGCCTCCGCCGAGCACGATGCCGCGTGCACCCACCTGCTCGGCCGCACGGATGGTCTTTGCACACAGCACATCGACGACTGCGGCCTGGAACGACGCCGCGACATCGATGTCGGACACCTCGGGGTGGCGCTTCACGTGGTTGATGACGGCAGTCTTGAGCCCGCTGAACGACACATCGAGGCCGTCGTGGAGCATCGCGCGCGGAAAGTCGATCGCCGTGGGGTCGCCTTCTGCGGCGAGCCGGTCGACCACCGGACCTCCCGGGTACTCGAGACCGAGAAAGCGCGCGACCTTGTCGTAGGCCTCGCCGGCAGCGTCGTCGAGGGTGCGGCCGAGAACCGTGTAGTCGCCGTGGCCGCGCATCTCGATGATCATCGTGTGGCCGCCCGACACGAGCAGAACGACGAGGGGAAACTCGAGACTCGGGTCGTCGAGAAGACCGGCATACAGGTGTGCCTCGAGATGGTTGACTCCGACGAAGGGCACGTCCCATGCGAGTGCGAGCGACTTCGCCGCCGACACACCGACCAACAATGCACCGATCAGACCCGGACCGGCAGTGGCGGCGACCGCATCGATGCGACCGGAGTCAATTCCCGCTTCTGCGACGGCGGCCGACACCACCGGGATGATCGCCTCGAGATGCGCGCGGCTTGCGATCTCGGGAACGACACCGCCGAAGCGGGCATGGACGTCGATCTGGCTCGACACGATGGACGAGAGAACGTCGTTGCCGCCCATCACGACGGCGGCCGCCGTCTCGTCGCAGCTCGTCTCGATGGCGAGCACGACCGTCGACTCATCGGCCGCCGCGGGGCGTCGATCGTCTGTCATGGTCGTGTTCCTTCGATCTCGCGGAGCCGGGTGGCGAACGCGTCGGAGTCGACGTCGTTGCACCACATCACGATCGCATCATCGGTGTTCTCGTAGTACTTCTTGCGCACCCCGACCGGTGCGAACCCGAAGCGGCGATACAGCTGCTGGGCGGCGGCATTGGTGTGGCGCACCTCGAGCGTCATCGCCGCACAGCCGTGCTCGCGCGCGGCATAGGCGACGTCGAGCATCAACTCGGTGGCGACTCCCCTGCCTTGCCACGCGGGGTCGACTGCGACGTTCGTGATGTGTGCATCTGAGCCGACGAACATCATGCCGGCGTAGCCGACGAGCACATCGCCGACGTATGCAACGAGATAGTTGCGCGTACCGGCGCGCACGTGGCCGAGTTCGGAGGCGAACGTTCGATGCGTCCACGGACGCGGGTACACCAGTTCTTCGATCTCGAGCACTCGTCGAAGGTGACGCCGGCGCATCGGCTCGACAGTGAGCAGCTCGTTCCTGTTGCGACGCTCGCGCAGACTCATCGTGCCGCCTCGCGTGTCTGCCAGTTGATCTCGGCGTCGGGGGCACGAAGGTAGATCGGCTCCACGGTCGCACTGTTGGCTCCGTCACCGAGCGATGCCAGAGCCGACCCGAGCCGCACCACGTTTTCAACCGCCGGCAGCGCCAGGTCGGCGCCGAGAACTTCCATCCACGGCGCATCGAACGAGTCGAGGTGACGCTGAAACCCGGATCCCACGCAGGTCACATCTTCAGCTCTGTCGGCGAGTGCAATCGCGAGATCCTCTGGTGACCCGACCGTTGGCTCGGTGAGTCTCACGGGTGGTCCACCGGTCGTCGGGACGTACAGCGACCAGTACACCTCTCCGCGGCGGGCATCGAGCGCGACGGCAATCGTGTCGCGACTCATCCCGGCGTTCATTGCGACGACGTCGAGACTGCACACCGACACCGCCTGAATCTCGAGCGCCCACGCAAGCGACTCGGCGGCCGCGATGCCGACGCGCATTCCAGTGAACAAGCCGGGACCTGCATCAACCGCCACTGCCGAGAGTTCGGCCATCTCGAGCCCGGCGTGCTCCATGACAAATTGAATCATCGGCGTGAGCGACTCTGCATGACGTCGGTCGCTCGTGAGCGACGCAGACGCAACGACGCCGCGCGAGTCACCGATCGCGACTCCGACGCGTTCGACGGCAGTTTCGATGCCGAGAATCATCGCCCAACCGTCCAGTCGGCCAATGCGCCACGCAGTCGCTCCCAGCGTTGGTCCCAGGGATGTCCCTCAACTGAGACCGTCACCCCGCGCGCGTCGGGTTCATCGTCGTCGACGGCTTCCAACGCGACCGTGAGATGGTCACCGAGAACATCTGCGGCCATGTCTCCCCACTCCACGAGAACGATGGCGCCGAGATCGGCCGACTCCCGAAGTCCGAGATCGGCGACCTCGGCCGTGCTGCCAAGACGATGCAGGTCAGCGTGGTGCAGCGGAAATCGTCCCGTCTCGTGCACATGCACGAGGTTGAACGTGGGCGAGGCGACGTGGTCGTCGCGCGACACACCGAGCCCGTCGGCGAACCCGCGAGCAAAGGCCGTCTTGCCCGCTCCCATCTCGCCCGACAGCACGATCATGTCGCCGGGCCGGGCAAGACGCGCGATCGCGGATGCGATCTCGCACGTGTCGTCGACCGAATGCGAGACGAGGTCAATCACACCCACCTCCGGTGCACGCGTTGCGAAATGCCACACGTGATCTCGTACCCGATCGTGCCGGTCGCGGCTGCCCAGTCGTCGGCACCGACGAACTCGCCGGCCTGTTCGCCGATCAGCACGACTTCGTCGCCGGGCGCGACCGATGCGTCGTCTCCGCAGTCGAGCATCAGCTGATCCATGGTCACGGTGCCGGCATAGGCGCGCCTTCTGCCTCCGATGAGCGCGGTGACCCCTGTCGACCACAACGACCGCGGCACACCGTCGGCGTATCCGAGCGGCACCGTGGCGATCAGCGAGGTCGATGCGAGGGGCCTGCGCAGTCCGTAGGACGTAGCTTCCCCTGCCTCGACCCACCGCACGGCCGAGACGCGCGCCTTCACTTGCATCACCGGCTTCAGGCCGTCCAACATGCCGGCAACGCCGGCACCCGGCGACAACCCGTACATCGCGATGCCGAGTCGCACCATGTCGAATCGTGCATCGGGATTCGCCAGCGCCGCCGCGGAATTGGCCGCATGCACGAGACGCGGCGTGATGCCGGCCTGTCGCATCGCATCCACGCACTCGGTGAAACGTGCCAGCTGCTGCGCGTTCGCGGGGTGTGCGGGGTCGTCTGCGACGGCGAAGTGCGTGTAGACACCTTCGAGATCGAGACCCTCGTGGGAGTCGATGAAACGTGCCAGATGAAGAGCCTCGACAGGCGAGACTCCGACACGGTGCATTCCGGTGTCGATCTTCATGTGCACGTTCACCGGGCGACCCTGTTGCGCCGCGGCCGCACCGATGGCCGCCGCCCCCATGGTGGTGGTCACCGTCGGCGTGAGTGCATACCCGACGATGTATGCGGCGAGCTCGGGCGGCTGCTCGCTCAGCAAGAGAATGGGGTGTTGGGCACCGGCACGGCGAAGGATCACACCTTCGTCGACGATCGCCACGCACAGACCGCTCGCACCAGAGTTCAGTGCCATTTGTGCGGCCGGAACCGCGCCGTGGCCGTATCCGTCGGCCTTGACGACCGCCCACACCTCAGAAGGCGCGACGCGCTCGGCAATGATGCGCACGTTGTTCGCGAGCGCCGACGCGCTCAGCTCTGCCCATGCCCACCTGGTGGAGAAATCAACCGACATGTTCGCCCCCCGTCGTGATCGACGAGATCACATCTGACAGCATCGCGACCACGTCGCGCGCGATGGTGCCTTCGGTGGCGCACGCAGCTCCCGTGAGGCCGTGGACATGCGCCGCGGCAGCACCAGCCATCGCCGCGGGAAGACCGCGGGCCATGAACGCGGCCGCGATTCCTGCGAGCACATCACCGGAGCCGGCCGTCGCGAGGCGTTGATCACCCGACACCACGAGCCACGTGGGCCCGTCCGGGTCGGCCACGATCGTGGTCGGACCCTTGCGCAGAACAGCACAGCCAGTGGCATCGGCGAGGCGACGGGTGGCACCGACGCGGTCGGGGTCGCTCGCATCGCCACCCAGCATCGCGAATTCTCCGTCGTGAGGTGTGAGCAGGGTCTCGGCGTCACGTGCCTTGAGGGTCGCATGCGTTCCGGCTGGGTCGATCGCGCCAATAAGGCCGGCGCCATCGACCACGGCCGGGGTGTCGCAGGAGGCGAGCACGCCGCGCACTTCTGCCGACACGTCATCGCCGCGCCCGAGTCCAGGCCCGATCACGAGTGATGCGAATCGTGCGGCGTCGGACGCGACGAACGTGCCCCACCCCTCTGCGGGCAACGCGCGTCCGACAACTTCCGTGGGTGGCTGCACTGCGTGTGCATCGCCACGCCAGGAAAGATGGACGATTCCGGCACCCGCGCGCATCGCTGATGCCGCGACCAAGGCGGCTGCGCCGCCCATGCCGGGAGACCCGGCGACGGCTCGCACACCGTGGTGCCACTTGTGCGCATCACGGTCGCGCGGGGCCAGCCACGACGCGACATCGTGCGACTCCACGACGAACACATCGGGTGCCACGGCGTCGACATCGATGCCGACGTCGACAAGATCGATCTCGCCGCACACGGCAGGTCCGTCGCCGAGGAACATGCCCGTTTTCGGTGCCGCGAACGTGACCGTGCGGTCGGCGACGAGGACTCCCCCGTGTGCGGTGCCGTCGAGGGCGTCGAGACCGCTCGGAATGTCGACGGCCAGCACGGGGACACCGATCACGATCGGCGGCGTCCACTCACCCCTGAACCCGATTCCGTAGGCGGCGTCGATCACCAGATCGATGCTGGACGGCTCAAGGAACTCTCCCGTGCACTGATCGGCATCGAGTACTCGCACCTGGCAGCCCCAGTCGGCGAGCCACGAGGCCGCGACGCGACCGTCGTCGCCGTTGTGCCCCTTGCCGGCGACCACCGTCACCCGCTTGGCGTACGTGCCACCCATCATCGTGCGAGCGACATGGGCGACGGCTCCTCGCGCATCTGCGTCGGTGTGAGGACCGGAATCACGCCTCAAGGCTAAGGGAACAAGCCTGACGGGACGCTCAGAGCGCGGCGACGACGGCGACAGCGACCGAGTCGGTGTGCGTCAACGAGATGTCCCACCTGGTGACTCCCGCCGTGGCCGCCAACTCGGCGGCGCGCCCGCTCACCACCAGGAGCGGTCGCCCTCCCGGTTCGTTGGCGACGGCCACGTCATGGAAACCGAACGCCCCGAGCCCGACACCGAGCGCCTTCATCGTCGCCTCGCGGGCCGCGAAACGAGCCGCGAGCGACGGCGCCTGGTCGACCCGAGTCGCGAGAGAAGCAAGTTCATCAGCGGTGAACAATCTCTCTCGCAGTCCCGGTCGACGCTCGAGCAACCCTCGAAAGCGCTCGATGTCGACGGCGTCGATGCCGATTCCATGCACGACGACGCCTCTCAGCGCGCCTCTGAGCGCCAGTGTTCGGCGCTCTCGGACACCGGCTCGATCAACAGATCGGCGATCGAGAGTTCGCCGAGCCTGTCGTCACGGAACGAACCTTCCGTCTCTGTCACCCAGTCGACGAGTCGGTCGTAGCGGTTGTCGTAGCCCTGCAGCACCTGTCGCGCGGTCGCCTGCGGCAACGACGCGCGGAACGCGACGTGCACGAGCGTGATGCCGACGGTCTCGGCGCCTTTCACCTCGGGCACCAGCACAACCGTGCGACCGTCTTTTCGTCCGCGCGCCACGAGCACCTGCTGCTCGGCCGCGACGCGGCGCTTCGTGCCCACGAGCATCGGGTTCGAGTCGACGCGCGACACGAGATCGCGGGCGAGTCCTCCGCGCTCCACCACTGTGATGCGCGCTGTCGGCGACGACGGCTCGCCCTCCACCCGGTAGCGGGTGAAACCGGCGACCGACTCGACGGCGGCGTCGAGTGCCGCGAGGACCTTGAGCGTGCCGTAGCCGAGATGGTCCCGCGCCGCGCCTGCCTCCAGCACGGCGCGCACGAGCGGACGGTCGAGCAGTCCCTCTTCGCTGCGCGAGATGCCGACTGTGACGGTCTTGGCCTGGTGCTTGATCGCATCGATCGGGCGCGTCAGTTCGTCGATGCCGCGGGTGAGGGCAGCCACGAGGTCGTCGAGCAGCACCGACGGGCTCGACACGCGGCCGGTCTGACGCTGGTGCTCCTCGAGCGGATGCAGCGACGTGATCGTGCGCAGGAGAGCAGTGATCCGCACCGCCGTCGAGGCCTCGAGCGTGCCGTCGTAGCGGCCCGTTGCGAGCCCGGCGAGAAACTCGGGGGCCACGAGCGAGATCTCTCGCTCGACGCGGTCGAGTGCGTCGTCACCGTCGGCCCCGAGACCGACCGTGGTCTCGATCACCTCTCTCAGCCGTCGCAGCGGAGTGGCGAGAGCATCGATTGCGAGCGCGGCCTCATAGCCGAACAGGTGACCCGCCATTGCCGAGAGCACGAATGCGAGCGCCGGGTCGGCGTCCGGCACGGGAATCACCGCCGCGGCCGCGTCGAAACGGGTCTCCCCTTCTGTCGCCACGACGATTGGTGTCGCCTTGTGCGCACGGAAGATCGCAACCTCCTTGGCGACGTCGGTGGCGGTGCCGTCGGCAAGTCCGGCGGCGCAGACGAAGATCATCGGCTCGCACGACAGGTCGATGTGCTTTTTGTCTTCGGTGACGTCGCAGGCGATCGACTTGTAGCAGAGCTCGGAGAGCTTGATGCGCAGCTCGTGCGCGGCGACGGTGTTCGGTCCGCTGCCGGTGACCGCCCAGTAGCGGCGCGACGGCGCGTGGGCCTCGGCGATGCGCGCGATGTCGCCGCGACGTGCGATCACCTGCTCCATCGCCGCCGGCATCGCCAGCAACGACCCGAGAATTCCGTGCACGCGCGACGGGTCCGTGTCTCCGACCGCATCGGCGATCGCGCACGACAGCACCGCACCGGCCGCCACCTGCGCGTAAAACGCCTTCGTGCTCGCGACGCTCATCTCCACGTCGCGGCCGTCGGAGGTGTAGTAGACGCCGTGAGCCTTGCTCGCGAGTTCGCTGCCACGCCTGTTCACGATCGCGAGCACGGCCGCGCCGCGACCGGCAACCAGGTCGACAGTGCGATTCGTGTCGGTCGTCGTGCCGCTCTGGCTCACCGCCACAACGAGCATGTCGGACATGTCGGGCTCCATTGCAAACCCCGAAAGTTCGGTGGCCGTCATCGCCTCGATGTGCAGGCGACCGTTGAGGAGCGACGCCAGCACCGGCACGATCGAGGTGCCGGCCACCGCGGCGGTTCCCTGGCCGATCACCCTCACGCGCGTGATCGCACCGGAGGCAAGCCGCGCACGAATGTCGTCGGGCAGTGTCGACGCATCGAGTTCCGTGACGAGGCGCCCGTCGCGCTCAGCAATACGGCCGCGCAGCGTCTTTGCGAAACTGCGCGGCGCCTCGGTGATCTCCTTCAGAAGGAAGTGCGGCGAGTCGCCGCGGTCGATGTCGCGCGTCGTCACCTCGGCCGTCGACACGTCTGACTCGCCGAGCGCGATCGGTGCGCCGTCGTATGCAGTGAGCACCATGCCCTCGAGAGTTCCTGCTCGGTCGCCGTCGAGCACCATGATCTGCCCGCGCGACTCGGGGCGCGCCGGGTCTGCCAGCGACTCGCCGTCGAGGCGGACGAGTTGCGACGTCTCTTCGACAGTGCCGTACGGCTCGCTCGCGACGACGAACCGGTCTTCGGCGAGACCCACATAGAGCCCCTGGCCGCTTCCCGACAGTGCGAGCCACATCCGCGAGGGGTCCTCGGCGGCGCAATAGGCGATTGCCGTCGAGCCCTCAAACTGCGACACCGCTTCGGCAAAGGCCGCATCGATGCCGCGGCCGTGTGCGCGTCCACGGTCCACGAGGGCGGGAATGACCTTGGCGTCGGTGGTGATCGGCTCGGCGAACCGCAGACCGTGGCGCACTTTCAGATCGGCATGGTTGTCGACATCGCCGTTCAGCACGGCGAGCGACACCGACGACGCCCCGTCGAGTTCCTCACCGTTCACTGGGTGCGCGTTCGGCTCCGAGATGATGCCGACGCTCGCCCAACGCGTGTGGCCGATGACGGTCGTGCGCGCACCCTCGACGGCGAGCGCGCGGCGCAGCAGTGCATCGCCGGCGATCGTCGAGCGCATCGCGCGAGTGTTGTCGCCGAGTTCGCCGATTTCGGCCGCCGCCTTGTACGCGAACACGAGGGTCGAGCCGGCGCGGCGGACGCTCGCGTTCGTGAAAAGAGGATCCCCGGAGCGGCGGGCCAGCTCGGCGGCCGTGTCGGCGGGCAGATCCGCAAACGCCGGCGACCACACCATGACCCCGAGTCCGGCCGAGTCGCGGCCGCGCACTTCCATGCGGTCAATCGCCGACAGTGCCTGCTGAATGCTCAGGTACCCGCGCAGCGCCGACACCGGCGCGTTGCGCCCGGCAAGTGCATGAACTTCGTCGGCGGTGCGGATGCGGTCGCGCCGTATCGCCCACGAGGCATCGCGCAGCGTCGACAGACGCAACGCGGCACGGTCGATGTCGGCCTGGGTCGAATGCATTGCGTCGAGATCCCGCTCGAGCACGTCGGCCGCGGCATCGATGCGGTCGAGACGGGCCCCGATGGCCGAGACCAGCGCGAGATTCCCCGCGAGTGCTTCTATGCCGGCATCGCCCCTGAGGAGTACGTCGGCGGCGGCGAGAGAGCCGGCGGCCGCATCGACGTCACCGGGTGCTCCGTCGGCGACCCCGTTGAGTGCATCGACTGCCGCATCGAGGAGAGACATGATCTCGTCGTTCGACGGGGCACGGCGCCCACCCGGGCGCGACACGATCCCCACGATGCCGCACATGTCTCCAAGGCTACCGAGGGTGCCTTCGGCGTCCGGTCAGGCCCGCAAACACCGCGCACCGCAACGGTGTCAGTGCTGTGCGTCAACGGCGCCGCCGTGTCGCGCGATCAGCGCGTCGGCGATGACGAGGGCCGAGCTGCGCGCGAGCGCGTCGTCGTCGGCCTCGACCATGATGCGCACCAGAGGTTCCGTTCCCGACGCACGCACGAGCACGCGCCCGTCGCCGAGAGCCGTCTCGACCGACGCGATGACATCGGCGAGTTCGGCCGCCGGATCGTTCACCTGTTCGTCGCAGCGCACGTTCACGAGCATCTGCGGCACGTGCACGAGCCCCGCAACCGCGGCGTCGAGCGACGTCTGCGTGCGCACGATGTGTTCGCCGAGCAGCAGCGCCGCCAGAAGACCGTCACCGGTCGTGGCGTGGGCACGGTGAACCACGTGGCCGCTCTGTTCGCCGCCGAGAACGAAGTCGTGCTCCTCGAGTGCGACGAGAACGGCGCGGTCGCCGACCGGCGTCACGACGACCTCGACACCGAGTTCGCCGAGTGCGCGGTGAAGTCCGAGATTCGACATCACGGTGACTGCGACTCCCCTGTTGCGCAGCAGACCGCGCTCGGCGAGATCTGCGGCCGCCACGAGAATCACGCCGTCACCGTCGACGACGCGACCCGACGACGACACCGCCATCATGCGGTCGCCGTCACCGTCGAATGCGACGCCGAGATCTGCGCGCTCTGCGGCGACGCGCGCAACCAGCGCAGCCGTGTGGGTCGCACCGCACTCGTGGTTGATGTTCCGTCCGTCGGGCGCATCGTTCATCGGGATGACGTCGGCACCGGCGGCCATCAACACCGCAGGTGCAACCGCCGACATCGCACCGTTGGCGCAGTCCACCACGACACGAAGCCCCTCGAGACCGCGCGCACCGACGACTCCGACACGGTGCGCGAAATACTCCTCGACGATCCCGTCGGCCGGGTGAACCGTGCCAATCGAGGCCGGTGCGGCACCGGTTCCGAGCGCGTGCCACACGCGCTCGATCTCCACCTGTTCGGCATCGGACAATTTCGCGCCGCCGGCGGCGAACACCTTGATGCCGTTGTCGGTCCACGGGTTGTGCGACGCGGTGATGACGATGCCCACCCATCCGTGGCGCTCGGCGGCGAACGCAACGGCGGGCGTCGGGGCAACTCCCATGAGATGCACCGGGACACCCTCAGCCGCGCAGCCTTCGACGACCGCCGACTCGAGCTCGTGTCCGCTCTCGCGCGTGTCGCGACCGACGACGACGGCACCGGGTTCGAGCACGCGCGCGACGGCACGACCGAGGTCGCGCGCGAGCGCAGGAGTGAGTTCGTCAATGGCGACGCCGCGCACACCGTCGGTTCCGAAGTGAAGCATGAAATGACCCTCGCGGCCGCGCGTGCGGCCGACGCTCGTCAGCGCTTGGTGAACTGCGGAGCCTTGCGGGCCTTCTTGAGGCCGTACTTCTTGCTCTCCTTCTTGCGCGCGTCGCGCGTGAGGAGTCCGGCCTTCTTCAGCGCCGGGCGGCTCTCAGGATCGATCTCGACGAGCGAGCGCGCGATCGCCATGCGCAGTGCGCCGGCCTGCCCGGTCACTCCTCCGCCGAAGATGTTGGCGTCGACGTCGAACGTCTCTTCGCGGCCGGCCACGCGCAGCGGCTCGGTGACCGTCATGCGCTGCGTCGCGGTGGTGAAGTAGGCCTCGATCGGGCGGCCGTTGACGGTCACCTTGCCGGAACCGGCGCGCACAACGGCGCGAGCAACGGCTTCCTTGCGGCGTCCGGTGGTCTGAGTGAGAGGTGCGTTGGCCACGGTGGCTCCTTGGTGAATCGTGTCAGCGCTTGGCGGCGCTCAGGTCGAGGACGGTCGGGTTCTGTGCGGCATGCGGATGCTCGGGACCCGCGTACACCTTCAACTTCTTGATCATCTGGCGTCCGAGCGGACCCTTCGGCAGCATGCCGGCCACCGAACGACGGATGGCATCGGCGGGCTTGCGGTCGAGCAGGTTCTGGTACGACTCGCTCTTCAGACCGCCCGGGTAGCCGGAGTACGAGTAGATGGTCTTGGCATCAGCCTTGCCCGACGTCATGACGATCTTCGATGCATTGATGATGATGACATGGTCGCCCATGTCCATGTGAGGGGCGAACACGGGCTTGTGCTTGCCGCGCAGGACCCGCGCGACCTCGGTGCACATGCGACCGAGCACGAGGCCCTCGGCGTCGACGACGTGCCAGGTGCGCTGGATCTCACTTGCTTTGGGTGTGTAGGTGGCCATCAGACTTCCTTCGCAGCGGCCCGACAGGGCCTCCGGCACCCCGAAACGGGGACTTGGCAAGGATAGAGGCGCGATCGGCACCCCCACAACCGGCGGCGGCACGTCTCCGGGCCGAGTTTCTACGGGTGAACGCGAACCCCGTCGTAGCCCACGTCCCACAGCACGAGACCGTGCGGCGGGGCCACCTGGGACCCGTGGTTCCGGTCGCCAGAGACGATGACCGCACGGACATCGCTCGGTGGGCGCCTGCGCCGGCCGACGTCGACCAAGAACCCCACCACCGAGCGAACCATCTGGTGGCAGAAGGCATTCGCCCTGATCTCGAACACGACAGTTCCGTCGTCGCCGGGTCGCCACCGCGCGTCGAACACCCGCCGGCGCAGCGATTTCGGCTCCATCCCCTCGGCAACGGCCACCTTTCGGCAGAAGGCGGAAAAGTCCTGTTCTCCCATCAGCGCGTCGCAGGCGAGGTTCATGAGAGCGATGTCGAGGTCGTCGTGGACGTGCCACGCACGATCGACCCGGAGCGGGTCGGGTTCGCGGGTCACGAGCACCGTGTAGCGGTACTCGCGCCAGGTGGCGCTGTGCCGGGCATCGAAGTCGTCGTCGACGAACCGCGCGTCGGAGACAGCGACATGCGGGGCGCACAGGGCGTTCACGCTGCGCACCATTGCGGCAAGATCGGTGTCGCGCGGTGCATCGAACGAGATCACCTGCGCGCGCGCATGAACCCCGGCATCGGTGCGCCCTGCGGCGCTGATCTCGGTGCGACGGCGCAGCACCGTCGACAACGCACCGGCAAGGGCACCTTCGACCGTCTGCACACCGTCGTTCGCGGCGAAACCGTGGAATGCGGCGCCGTGGTAGCCCACGCGCACGCGGACCCGCCCGAGGGCGGGTCCGTCAGTGGTGTGTTCGACCGTCACCGGTCAGAGGTCTTTCAGACCAGTTCGATGCGCGCCATCGGTGCGGCGTCGCCCTGGCGCGTGCCGAGCTTCAAGATGCGCGTGTAGCCGCCGTTGCGATCGAGATAGCGCGGTGCGACGTCCTTGACGAGCTTCGCGGTCATCTCCGAGTCGCCCAGGTAACCCTGGATCTGACGGATGCGGTGGACGCTCATAGCCGAGCTGTCCTGGGCCTTCTTGGCCTTGGTGATCAGCTTCTCGGCGATCGGTCGCAGTGCCTTGGCCTTGGCCTCGGTGGTCACGATGCCCTCTGCCGCGAACAACGACGCGGCCATGTTCGCCATGAGGAGACGCTGGTGTGCGGCGCTGCCGCCGAAACGCGGGGCCCTGCGTGGTGCTGCCATGGTGATCGGTCTCCTTCAGTGTCAGCCGCGAAGCGCGAGACCGCGCTCGTCGAGCTTCTGGATGATTTCGTCGAGGCTCTTCTGGCCGAAGTTGGTGATGTTCAGAAGGTCGTCGGTGGACCGCATGAGCAGTTCGCCGATGGTGTTCACCTGGGCGCGCTTGAGACAGTTGCGCGGACGCTCCGACAGATCGAGATCCTCGATCGGAAGGTCGAGGTCGGGCACGTTGTCGGTCGCACCGATCGGCTCGCTCAACTCGAGCGCACGCGGCTCCTCAGAGAGGGTCGCAATGAGATCGACGAGAGAACGCAGCGTCGCCGCGGCCGAGGCGAGCGCCTCACGCGGGGTGATCGATCCGTCGGTCTCGATGTCGAGCACGAGACGGTCGTAGTTGGTGCTCTGCGCGACGCGGGTCGGCTCGACGTCGAACGTCACGCGACGAACGGGCGAGAAGATCGCATCGACCGGAATGACACCGATGACGCGCGACTCGGCGTCGCGCTCGGTCGAGAGGTACCCGCGTCCGCTCTCGACGGTGACGTCGAGCGCGAGGTGGGCTCCTGCGTTCAGCGTGGCGAGGTGCAGGTCGGGGTTCAGCACCTCGACGTCTGCGGTCTGCGGAAGATCTCCGGCCTTCAGTTCTGCCGGGCCCTTGACGTCGATGCGCAGCACGACCGGCTCCTCGGCGCGCGACACGAGCACGACATCCTTCAGGTTCATGATGAACTCGGTGACGTCTTCGGTCATGCCCTTGATCGTCGAGAACTCGTGCTCGACAGTGTCGAACTTGACCGTCGTGATCGCCGCTCCCGGGATCGACGACAGCAACGTGCGGCGAAGCGAGTTGCCGATGGTGTGGCCGAAGCCGGGCTCGAGCGGTCCGACAGCGAATCGCTGACGGGTGGCATGGTCCTCACCGAGGGCCTCAACTGAGGGGCGCTGAATGACAAGCATGGTGGTCTCCTGTGGAGGTGTCGGTGGTTACTTGGAGTAGAGCTCGACGATGAGCTGCTCGCGGACGGGGACATCGATGTGCTCGCGCTGGGGCAGGTCGCGCACGGTGACCTGCTTGTCGCCGCCCTCGAGCCAGCCGACGAGCGGCCGGTCGATGGTGTCGATGTTGTGCTGGATCTGGATCATGTTCGCGGCCTTTGGCGACAGCGACACGACCTGGCCGCGCTTGACGCGGTACGAGGCGATGTCGACGCGCTTGCCGTCGACCATCACGAGTCCGTGGTTCACGAACTGGCGGGCCTGCGGGCGGGTCGAGGCCCAGCCGGCACGGAACACGATGTTGTCGAGACGCTGCTCGAGCAGGCGCAGCAGGTTCTCGCCGGTCGGGCCCTGCAGACGGTTCGCCTCCTCGTAGGTGCGGCGGAACTGGCGCTCGAGCACTCCATAGATGTACTTGGCCTTCTGCTTCTCCTGCATCTGGGCGAGGTACTCGCTGCCGGCGTTGCGGCGGCGGGTGCGGCCGTGTGCTCCCGGGGGGAACGGACGACGGTCGAGAGCCTTCGAGCCCTTGGCGTTCTCGTAGATGTTGGTGCTGAGGCGACGCGAGATGCGCACCTTCGGTCCGGTGTAGCGCGCCATTGTCAGCCCCTCGCCCGCTTGGGACGGCGGCATCCGTTGTGCGGAACCGGCGTCACGTCCTTGATTCCCGACACCTCGATGCCGAGGTTCTGGATGGAACGAAGTGCGGTGTCGCGGCCCGAGCCCGGACCCTTCACGTGCACCTCGGCGCGGCGAAGGCCGTGCTCCATGGCGGCCTTGCCGGCCTTCTCGGCGGCCATCTGTGCGGCGAACGGCGTCGACTTGCGCGAGCCCTTGAAGCCCACGCCGCCCGACGACGCCCATGCGATGACGTTGCCCTCGAGATCGGTGATCGACACGATCGTGTTGTTGAACGTGCTCTTGATGTGAACAACGCCGTTGGTGACGTTCTTGCGTTCGCGCTTGCGGGGACGGCGGCCGCCCGCCTGTGCCTTGGCCATCGTTGTTACCTCACTGCCTTCTTCTTGTTGGCAACCGTCTTCTTCGGGCCCTTGCGGGTGCGCGCGTTGGTGTGCGTCCGCTGGCCACGCACGGGAAGACCCTTGCGGTGACGGACGCCCTGGAGGCATCCGATTTCGATCTTGCGCTTGATGTCCTGCTGCACGTCGCGGCGCAGGTCACCCTCGACGGTGACGTTCTGGTCGACCCAGCCGCGGATGCGGTTGACCTCGTCTTCGGTGAGGTCGCGCACGCGGGTGTTCGGGTCGAGACCGACGGCCTCGCAGATGCGCTGCGACGTCGAGCGACCGATGCCAAAGATGTAGGTGAGTGAAATCTCGAGGCGCTTCTCGCGCGGGATGTCGACTCCGGAAATACGTGCCATGTTCGTGACGTTCCTTCGCTCAGCCCTGGCGCTGCTTGTGCCGGGGGTTGTCGCAGATCACCATCACGCGCCCGTGGCGGCGGATGACCTTGCACTTCTCGCAGATTTTCTTGACGCTGGGTTTGACCTTCATACCGATCTCACTTGAATCTGTAGGTGATGCGACCACGTGTGAGGTCGTAAGGGGTGAGTTCGACCTGGACCTTGTCGCCGGGCAGGATGCGGATGTAGTGCATGCGCATCTTTCCGGAGATGTGCGCGAGCACCTTGTGCCCGTTCTCGAGTTCGACCTTGAACATTGCGTTCGGGAGCGACTCGAGAATCGTGCCTTCGAGCACGATTGCATCTTCTTTCGGCTTGGCCAGGGCGTTCTCCTTGAACTTTTGCGGACTGTGTCCCCCGGGTCACCGACCTCAGGGACGAAGGGCAAGGCTATCGGCGCCCCGGGCGGGTGCCAATAGCCGATCGGGGGACCTTATGGGCGCTTTTCGACTGCACGAATCAGACGGTCGAACACCTCATCGGGGGTGCCGGTGCCGTCGATGCGGACCAGACGACCCGACTCGCCGTAGTAGTCGATGAGGGGCTGGGTCTGGGTTTCGTACAGGTCGAGACGCACGTTGATGGCCTCGGGGGTGTCGTCGCCGCGCTGTATCACGTCTCCCCCGCAGTTGTCGCAGGTCCAGGGCTTCGGTTCGCTTCCGGTGGCCTGGAAGTTCGCACCGCAGTCGCGGCACACCCGTCGGGCCGAGAGACGGGCCAGCACCAGGTCGCGCGGAACGTCGAGGTCGATCGCCATCTCGAGCGGGCGCGAGTCGGCAATGCCGTCGAGCGCCTCAGCCTGGGCAGCGGTGCGGGGAAAGCCGTCGAGGATCCATCCGCGCTCGCGAGCGTCGTCGGCGTCGAGGCGCTCGCGCACGAGACCCACCATGATGTCGTCGCCCACGAGTCCGCCGGCGTCGATGATGGCCTTGGCCATCTTGCCGAGCTCGGTGCCCTCGCGCACAGCCGCGCGCAGCATGTCTCCGGTCGAGATGTGGGGCACGACGAAGTGGCGCGACAACCTCACGCACTGCGTTCCCTTGCCCGACCCCTGACGGCCGAGCATCACGATCCTCACGCCGGGAACCATCGTCACAACCCGATACCGGCGCCGCGAACGGCGGCCATCACTTCAGGAAGCCCTCATAGTTGCGCAGCATCAGCTGGCTGTCGATCTGTCGCATCAACTCGAGTGCGACACCGACAGCGATGAGCACCGTCGTTCCGGCGAACGGGAACGACTGCACGTCGCCGACCCACAGAATGATGTACGGAAGAATCGCGATGAACGCAACGAACAGTGCGCCCGGGAGCGTGATGCGGTTCACGGTCTTGGCGAGGAAGGCCTCTGTCTGCGGACCGGGACGGATTCCGGGAACGAAACCGCCCTGCTTGCGCAGCTGGTCGGCCTGGCGGACCGGATCGAAGGCGATCGAGTTGTAGAAGTACGCGAACGCGACGATGAGAAGGAAGAACGCGACGATGTAGACGATGTTCTGGCTGTTGACCAGATAGTCGTTCACCAGCGTTGCGATCGACCCTCGCCACCCCTCGGCGCTGCCCAGCACGTTCGAAAACAGCACCGGCAGCAGCAGTACCGACGACGCGAAGATGATGGGCACGATGCCGGCCTGGTTGACCTTCAGCGGGATGTAGGTGTTCTGACCCATGGTCATGCGGCGACCCATCTGGCGCTTGGCGAACGTCACGGGAATGCGGCGCTGACCGAGCTCGACGCGCACGACCGCGGCGAGGATCGCAATCGAGACGACGACGAGCATCGCAAAGATGACGAACTTCTTCGCCTGCAGGATCGAGTAGTAGCTGTACGGCAGACCCGCCACGACCGACGCGAAGATCAGCACCGACATGCCGTTCGAGACGCCGCGCTGGCTGATCAGCTCGCCGATCCACATCAGGAGCGCAGTTCCCGCGACGAGAGTCGGAATCACGATGAGCGCGCGCGGCATGAACGGATCGAGGAGCACGACGTCGGGCGCCTGTGCGGCCGCACCGAGGAATGCCGATCCGTTGCCCTGCCCGAAGATGAACGTGAGGCCCGCGCCCTGCAGAAGTGCGATGCCTATCGCCACGTAGCGCGTCCACTGGGTGATCTTGCGCTGTCCGACTGCACCCATGTCCTGCCATTCCTGCAGCTTCGGAATGACGACGTTCAACACCTGCATGATGATGCTTGCGGTGATGTAGGGCATGATGCCGAGCGCGAAGATCGAGAACGACCCGAACGCCCCGCCCGAGAACAGATTGAGGAAGCCGAGCGCACCCTGCGAGTTCGCGGCTTCGCGCAGCTGTGCAACCGCCGCACCGTCGACGCCGGGAGCGCGAAGCGCAGACCCGAACCGGTACACAAGGATCATCAGGAGCGTGAAGATGACTTTCTTCCTGAGGTCTTCGACCCTGAAGATGTTCGCGATGTTCCCGAACACTCGGTTCTCCTTCGTGCTTCCCTGATGCTTTCATGCCCCGGCTTTGCGGGGCACACCGACCGTGTCAGCGGTTGGTGAACTGGTTGCCCTTTGCCGGCGGACGCACCTTGTGCGGCAGCGGCAGGATCGTGACCGACCCGCCGGCGGCGACGATGGCCTTCTCGGCCGCCTTCGACACGGCGTGTGCCGACACCTTGACCGGGATCGAAATCTCTCCGCGGGCAAGAACCTTCACGAGGGTGCCCTTGTGAGCGACACCCTTGGCGACGAGCACGGCCGGGTCGACCTCGGCGAGGCCGAGCGACTGCAGCGCATCGAGGTTCACCGCGTAGTACTCGACGCGGAACGGGTTGTTGAAGCCCTTCAACTTCGGCAC
>JBMTOT010000005.1:0-46992 GCA_049442935.1 Ilumatobacteraceae bacterium
ACATTCTCTTTCGGACAACGTGCATCGGTGAAGTAGACCTCGTTGAACTCCGAATCGCCCGACATCATCTTGATCGGGCGCACCTCGACGCCGGGCTGGCGCATGTCGACGAGAAGGAACGTGATGCCCTTGTGCTTGACTTCGTCGACGTTGGTGCGCGCGAGCACAAAAATGTGATTCGCGAGGTGACCGGCGGACGTCCAGATCTTCTGTCCGTTGATGATCCACTCGTCGCCATCGAGCACGGCGCGGCAGCCGAGGTTTCCGAGGTCGCTGCCCGACGACGGCTCGCTGTAGCCCTGGCACCAACGATCTTCGCCGCTCAGCACGCGCGGAAGATAGTGCTTCTTCTGTTCTTCGGTGCCGATCGCAAGCAACGTGTTGCCGAGCATGCCGATGCCGAAGCCGTCGTTCGGTCCTCCACCCGGTACACCGGCGTGTGCGAATTCTTCCGCGAGAACGAGTGCTTCAATGTGTCCGAGTCCTTGCCCGCCGTATTCCTTCGGCCAGGTGATCGCGAGAAGGCCGTTGTCGGAGAGCTTCTGACGCCATTCCTCGGTGAATGCGGCGGCATCTTCGTGATTCAGCGCACCGACGCCCTTCCAGCCCTTCGGCAGGTTCGCATCGAGGAATGCGCGCACTTTCGCGCGGTAGGCATCGGCTTCGGGCGGGTAGGCAAAATCCATGCCGTCACACTAGAAGGTGAGCCGACCCCGCCTGCGAGCCGACTGGGTCACGGAACGAGAAAACCGGTTCCGACACGAACCTTGTTGCCGTCGGAATCGACGCCCTCGATCTCGATCCTCCACTTCTGGCCTGTCGACAACGAATGACGCGCCGAGGTCTGAGCCGCGAGGCAAGCCGAAGAATCAAGCGTGAAACCGAGCTGAGTTCCGTTCACGGCCGGCGCCTGGTCGCTGTCAAAGAGGCCCTGATCGGGTTCCGGAGTGCCGGCCGAAGACTGGCGCATCGTCTCCGACAGAGCCGAAAGGCTCGAGACAGGACAGTTGTATCCGGTGTTCGAATTGTCCATCGGCCAGATGCTGACCTTGTAGGTGAGACCGCCGCGGTCGACAAGTGTCGCAGTCGAACCCTCTGCAAATGCCTGTGGTCGATAGAAGGAAACTGCGATCTTTGACGCATCCGCCACGGAGCTGAATGTGCCGTTCCCGTCGATTCGGTCGCGCGGCAACTCAACCCCGCCTATTGAAGTGACGGCCATTGGGGTTGCGACGCTTGACGTCACGACGCGCGCCTCCGACGCAGAGACGAACCCGTTCACGATGGTCACGATCTCAAAGGTGTCGCCGGCGAGGTTGCCCTCGGCGGCACTCGCCGAGCCCGGGTAGAAGCGCAGCAGGTAGGTGTTCTCGCCTGCTCTCTGCGGAATCGTGATGAGCCCGGTCGAGTCCTGCACAGACAGCAGGGACTTCCCGTCGATCGACTCTCCCGGCGCACCCCGAATGATCGCAGTGCTTCCCGGGCTGCAGTACGACAACCTCCGGCAGTCGATCTTGACCGTCGTTCCGGCCAGGTCGGCAGGCGACGTGCCGATCTCGATGGTCATGGCAGCGGCGAGATATGCACCGATCTGCTCCTCGGTCACCAGCGGGTTCATGTTCGAATTGACCGGGATCCCCGACTCTTGCTCGAGAATCTTGCTGAATGCAATGCTGCTTCGCGGTCTGTTCGAGAGGACGTCGCTCCCTGCGAGACCTTCAAACTTCCCTCCTTCGGCAACCTGAGCGGCGTCGAGGACTCCGTCGCCGTTCATGTCGGGATCCGCAAGATTCGGAAGACCGTCACGATCGGCATCCGCACCGAGAGTCGCGGCATTGCGGGACAGCGCCGCAAATGAACGAACCGGCCCCATCAGCATCTGGTCGAGAAGACCGCGTGCACCGACGGGAATCTTTTTCTTCAGACGGATCGTCCGCGACGTGTCGATGACGGTCCGCTTGGCCTTGCCGATCGCATAACCCGACTTCATCGTGAGCGTTCCGACGGACAAAGTCCCTGATCGCTTCGCAGTCAACCTTGTCCAGCCCTTCGATGTTGACGCCACGTTGAGAACGACCGGCCCCGCATACTCGCCGTTCTTGAGAATGTGGAGTGACGGGCCTTTCCCCGTCTTTCGAGTCACGAATCTCGAGGCGATTCTGGTCGGAACCTTGACGGTGAACTTTCCCGACGACCCGATCGCGGCGCGCACGCTGGTTCCATCATCGGCGATCAGCAACACTGCGGCATCTGCACCGGCTTTTGTGATTCGCCCGCTGACGGTAAGCCGCGTCGATGCCGCATCGGCGCTCGACGTGGCCATGATCGCCGCGACCATTGCCCCCGCGATCGGCATCACAAAGGTCTTTCTCATACCTCATTGCCTAACACACACGAGAAAGGGACATTCGCAGACGCCAATGAATGCGGTCTCTCATTACCGTCGAGAGGAGTGGCGCCAGACCGAACAGCGATCGAAATGACCGGTCTCACGAAGTGGTACGGGAGACGGTTGGGCGTCGAAGACATCTCGTTTGACGTCGGGCCAGGATGCGTCACGGGGTTTCTCGGGCCGAACGGGTCAGGAAAGACCACGGTCATTCGCATGCTTCTCGGTCTCATTTCGATCACACGTGGTTCGGCCAGCGTTCTCGGCACCGACGTTGCGTCCGCACCCGCATCGTTGCGGGGCGAGATCGGGTATCTGCCCGGAGTCTTCGGTCTTCCGAAGAACCGCACGGTCCGCGAGCACCTTTCGTTCCTCTCGTCGATTCGACGCACCGATGCGATGCCGCGCGCGATCGAGCTCTGCGAGAGATTCGGACTCTCTCCCGATGCGCGCATCGGATCGTTGTCGAAGGGAACCCGCCAGAAGATCGGCGTCGTCCAGGCGTTCATGCACTCACCCCGAGTGCTCATTCTCGACGAACCGACGTCGGGTCTCGACCCCTTGGTGCAGCGCGAGTTCGAGGATCTCCTGGGTGAGGCCCGCGATGCCGGTGCGGCGGTGCTCCTCTCGTCGCACGTCATGCACGAAGTCGAAGTGCTTGCATCACGAGTTGCGATCATCGACAAGGGGCACCTTCTCGTGATTGACGACATGGCCGCGTTGAAGGCACGCACCTCGCGCACGGTCACGTTCACCTTTTCGGAGACGGTTGACCAGTCTGTTTTCGCCGGCAGAGAAGGGGTGCGATCGGTGACCGTATCGGGCCGCGACCTGACCGTGACCGTCGTCGGCCCGGCGGCAGAGGTGCTGCAGGCGGCAGGCGAACACGGCGCGATGTCGGTCGTGTCGCACGAACCCTCGCTCGAAGATGTGTTCTACGACGTCACGGACGGCGCAAATTGATCAGGTTGCCCATCGTCGTCGAATCGCTGCGCGACCATGTGCGCGCGATCATCGGCTGGTCGCTCGGTCTCGTGGTGCTCGTTGCAGTGCAGATGTCGGTGTACCCGACCATTCGCGACTCGTCGGAGGGCTGGTCGAGCCTGACCGAGCAGTTCCCCGAGGTCTTCAAGGAGGTGTTCCGTATCGCCGACTACACCTCCGAAGTCGGTTACCTCTCGGCTGAGCTCTTCTCGTTCGTCGTGCCGTTCATGTTCATCGCGATCGGCGCCACATGGGGCGCGCGACTCGCAACCGAAGACGAGGACCGAGAGATGGCCGATGTCGTTCTTGCGTTGCCGATTGAGCGCCACGAATACGTGGTGTCGCGCCTCGCCGCGGCCGTCGTCGCGTTGCTCGGGTCGGCCGTGTCGTTCCTTGCCGCACTTGTCGTCGGGGCGCGAGCACTCGACATGGCGATCCCCGTGTCGCGATTCGCGGTCGCCACGGGAGTGCTGGTCTTGATCGGGCTGGTCTTTCTGGCGCTCGCGGCCGTCATCGGAGCATGGACTGCGAGACGGGCCGTTGCGCTCGGGTTCTCGACCGGAGCCGCGATCGCGATGTTCATCGCCTACTCGCTCGCGCCTCTCGTGGGATGGCTCGATGCCACGAGTCCGGTCAACCCGATGACATGGACGATCGGGTCTCAGCCTCTGGTCGACGGCCTCGACACAGGTCTCTCGCTGCGAACGCTGGCCGTCGCCGCGGCGTTGACCCTCGCCACATTCCCAGTCTTTGGCCGGCGCGACATCAGCGCCTGACCTGGTGGCGGCTTACCGCCTAATCAGAGCGCGCGCGGGAAGATGCGCAGGAAGTTGCCCGAGTTGAACTTGTCGATCGACCCCTGCGATGCACCCGCGAGGCACGCCTCGAAGCGCGCGATCGGGTCGCGTCCGCCCTCGGTGTGCGGGTAGTCGCTCGAGAAGAGATACAGATCGTCGTTCGACTGTTCCATCAGTCGCTTCGGGTCTTCGAACACGAACGGCGTGAACGCCATCTGCGCGGTGATCTGTTCCGACGGCGTGCGGGTGAACCCCTTCAGACGCTCGTCGACGCGCGAGTACGCCTTGTGAATCTGATCGAGTCGCACGAGCATCTCGGGCACCCACCCGGCACCCAGCTCGACAGATGCCATCTTGAGGCGCGGGAACTGCTCGAGAACACCGTCGAGCACCATCATCGACACGAACGTCTCGATGCCCTGGTGCAGCACGGCCGCGTCTCGTGCGCGCACGTTCTCGCCGCCACCCATCCAGTCGCGGGTTACTCCCCTGCCGTTGTTGCTCCACTCGGGCTTCAGCTGCAGCGGGTTGCCGCCGACGTGGAACACGACCGGCACCTGGGCCTCCTGCAGGAGAGACCAGATCGGGTCGTAGTCGACGTGCGTCGGAGACCGATCGCCGGCGAGACGGTGCGGCATCCAGATCGCCTCGAGACCGTTCTCGAGGCACCACTGCACCTCGGCGAGAGCGAGCTCGGGGTTCTCGAACGGCACCGCGGCGACGCCCATGAGGCGCGAGTCGGCCGAGCAGAAGTCGGCCATGTGGCGGTTGTGGGCGCGCGCGCCGCCGTAGCGAAGACGGTCGCTCACCTTCGACGACGGCGAGAACACCATGTGCAGGCTGTGCGTGGCGAACACCAGCTGCTTCATGAAGCCGAGCATGTCGTTCGCGACCACGCGGTCGTGCTTGTCGAACGCCCCGAGTGCCTGGATCTCTTTCACTTCGGTGATCATGCGGTCGCCGAGTGAGATCAGGCTCTGGCGGTGCTCGTCGCTGTGGCGCGACCCTTGCTCCATGATGACGGCGACTTCTTCGTCGGTCACCAGCGACCGGCCGTAGTCAACGAGGGGCAGTTCGTCGCGAATGTCTGCGTCGGCAAACTTTCGCAAGAAGTCGGGCAGTTCCATGATGTGGGTGTCTGCGTCGTAGAGCACCCGGTCGCCTGCGTACGTCATGTCGTCTCCCCCTTGCCGGTGCCCTCGCACCGCCGTGCGCGAGAAGGTAGCACCCGGTTCACCCTCCGTACATGGGCTGTTCGGCGGTCACGGTGTAGACAGGACCTCATGCGAATTCTGGTGACCAACGACGACGGCATCGACTCGGCGGGGCTCCATGTGCTGGCCCGCGCCATGCGCGAATTCGGAGACGTGGTCGTGGTCGCCCCCGACCAGGAGTACTCGGGTGCATCGGCCGCCATCGGTGCGCTGCACATCATGCAGCCCGAGATCCACCGCCGCCACGTCGACGGCATCGACGACGCCTGGGCGGTGAGCGGCCCGCCGGCCCTGTGCGTGTTCCTCGCCCGGTTCGGCACCTTCGGCGCACCGTTCGACCTGGTCGTGTCGGGCATCAACCCGGGCGCGAACGTCGGGCGCAGCGTGTACCACTCGGGCACGATCGGCGCAGCGATCACTGCGCGCAACTCGGGCATCTCCGGCGTGGCCGTGAGCCAGGCCGTCACCGGGTTCGGCGTGGAAGGTCAGGGATGGGACGATGCCGTGAAGGGACAGAAGTGGCACTCGGCCGCCGAAGTGGCCGCCACGGTGGTGCGCGGGTTTCTGGCCCAGGCGGCACCCGAACCGGTGGTCATCAACGTGAACGTGCCGAACCTCGACGTGGCCGACATGAAGGGCTGGCGCCGCACTCGAGTCGGCATGGGCGTGCCGCGCGCGGTCGTCACCGCGACCTTGGTACCGAAAGAAGGCCACAAAGACTCGTACCGCATCGAAATGTCGTACGGCGACCCGGTCGCATTGCCGCCCGAGACCGACGGTGGCGCAGTGGAAAACGGAGAGGTGTCCGTCACCTATCTCGGGCGCTTCGACGACGCAACGAATCTTGGCAGTGCCTCGGTACATGATGCACTCTCGACGTTGGTGGGAAATTCGAACATTCTGCACTCGTGACAGCGGTTGCCGACCGATCGTAGGGTCGCTCTCATGACCGACTGGGCAGACCTCGCTCGACGCGCATCATTCGCATCGCACCGGCTGATCGGGTGGATCTTCTGGGATCCGACCGCAAAGGACAACCTCGCGGCACTCGGCGTTCCCGACGGTCTCGGCCACTACATCGTGAACCGTGCGGCACCGCTGGCCGCCGCTGGTCCCGACGTCGTCACATCGTCGTTCTTTTCGATCAAGCGCGAATTCGTGCACTTCGCACTCGCGCACGCCGCGCCGCACGTCGACTGGCACGACGTCACCGTTGCGCGGGATGCCGCGGTTCGCTCGGGCCTCGAGCGAATGGCGCCCGAGATCATGGAACCGCTCGGCGCGCTCGCAGACGAACTCTGGCGGACCGTCGATGCGATTCCCGCAGAAGGTCGCGTGCTGTTCGCGGCGCACAAGGCCTGGCCGCGGCCGAGCGACCCGGTGCAGTCGGCGTGGAATGCGGTGAACACCATTCGTGAGTGGCGCGGCGACGTGCATTGGGCACTGCTGGTGTCAGAGGAGATCGACGCCATCGAGGCCGGCGTGCTGCACGACGCATGGATGGGATACCCCGACCACTGGCTGCCGAAGAGCCGCGGTGCCGACGAGGCCCAGATCGCCGCCGCTCTCGAACGACTCGCCGGCCGTGGATTTGCGACCAGCGACGGCGTCACCGCGCACGGCATCGAGTTCCGCGACGACATCGAGCGGCGCACCGACATGCTCTGTGCCCCGGTGTGGCGCATGTTCGGTGAAGAGAACACGTTGCGGCTGCTCGAGATCGTGGAACCCGTGGGCGCGCGGTTCCTCGACCACATCAACGAGACTGCCGGCGATTTCTGGATGCCGGCCGCCCGCACGCGCCGCATCTGACCTGCACAAGGCGTGCTCGGAAGGTGTTACCTTCCGGTCATGAAGCGCCAGGTGCCACGTCGTTCCATTTCCGCAATTGTGCTCACCTCATTGGCCGTGTTGCCGATGTCGCCCGCACCCCAGGCAGGGGCAGCCGACTGGGCCCCGAAAGACCCGCCGAGCATCTATCCGATGAACGCAGGTTGGAACGCAGTGCGTCGAACCGACTACATCTCCGACGTCTGCACCACTGACGCACAACTTGACTGTGTCGAATCGGTTGGCGCATTTCTGAACAATGCATGGGTCAACGGAACTGCCACCGATTCGATGGACGGTCCCGCACGACTCTGGAACATTCCGGGTGTCACGAATCTGAACGGCACCACGAATGTGAGCGTCACGCACAAGCTCAACTACACCGGCAATGTATTCCTACAAACGCAGGTCAATGCTCCACCGGCAAATGGAGCCCAAGGTGATCGGGACGAGAATTCGTTGCCGAAAGGCGTGAAGTTCAGAGCAGTCGTGCGCACCAGTTGGGTGTTGCCGACACACGTGTCAGGCAAGTCGACCGAAACCGTGATTGCGGTCGAGAAGCTCGCCACCTCCGGTGCGTCACGCGTCACACTGGAGGGCATACCCACCAAGAACATGATTGTGACTGACCCGTCCTCTCTAACCAGCCCCACAGGAAGGGGCGCCTACGAAGCACGAGTGCTGAGCATGACGGTGTCCGACGGCAGGTTCTACCCGATCAAGAAGGACTGCATCGAGAAGCCCACGCTCATGACCTCGGAGAATGGTTACGGCCACCCGGTGCCTGCGTACTCGAATGGCAATCTCGACCTGAAGATCGAGTCCCCGCATTTCCTCTCAGACGGAGTCACCGAGCACATCGGCGTCTATGAGGCGCGCATTCCACTCGAGACGGCAACGTGCCTGTGGGGCGAGACAATCAAGAGTGCGTCGTCCCTCGTCGTCGAAGTGATCGAAACCGACGGCTCCACCAAGACCGCAACGACATCAATCGACGTCACCTCGGACGCAGTCGTGATCAAGGCATCGGGGTTCACCTTCTCGACTCCGACCATCCGTGTGAAGTCGACGACCAGCTCGGCGACGAAGCCTGCCAAGCCGAAAGGTGTGCGAACTGCAACCTCGAAGGGAAGCGCAACCGTCAGTTTCACCCGAGTCAAGGGACTCACGTACTCGGCGGTCGCCGTGAAGGGCAAGACGAAGAAGACGCTCCGCTGCACTCTCGGCAAGACGAGGGTGACCTGCAAGGCAACGAAACTCGCAAAGGGACGCTGGAAAGTCACCGTCACCCCGAAAAAGGGTTCCGTCAAGGGCACCGTCTACTCGAAGACGCTTTCCGTCAGGTGAGACTTTGCGGAACAAACAACCCTACGGAGAGGGTTGACTGAGGCATGGCCCGTTACGTCGTCACTGTTCCCTCCTCGAAGTCGCCCGACAACGCGTTTGCCTACATGGCCGACATGCGCTTGTTCATCGAATGGGACCGCGGCATCAAGAAGGTCGAGCAGGTGGTCGGGAACGGCCCCGGCGAAGGCGCGACATTCGATGTCACCGTCGTCGGTCTCGGCGGTCGCCCCGCGACGCTGCGCTACGTGACGACCGAGTGGAATCCCTCGACCGAGGTGGTGCTCATCGGCAAGGGTGGCGGGTTCACGTCCGTCGACCGCATCACCGTGACGCCGACTGCGACGGGTTGTGACGTCACCTACGACGCGAAGCTCTCTCTGAACGGCCTGCTGTCACCGTTCAACCCGTTGCTCGGGCTCATCTTCAACAAGGTGGGCGACCGCGCCGCGAAGGGCCTGCGAAAAGTTCACGCTTGAGTCAGGGGCAGCCGAGCCCGTGCAGCGTCGCACACTCGCGACACAACCAGGCCTTGCCGTCGGTGGTGCTCCACGCAGTCGCGAGGTGCGAACCGCACGACATGCAGTCATGACGCTCGGCGACCTCGGGTCGTACCGGGAACTTGATCTGATCGTCAGGCACGCGAAGCGAGGGTAGCCGCGACATCTGCGAGGTGCGCCGCATCGTTCGCAACAGCTGCAACGTAGCGATCGGGGCGCACGACGACGGCAAATGACCCTCCGAGTGCGGCCGGCGCCACGACGACCCGTGCACCGAGACGCGTGAGAACGACGGGAACTTCGATCTCGTCAGCGGCCACGATCACCAGTGCCGCCGGATCTTCAACGAGCGCTCGCGACACCTCGGGCTGGTGCCAAAACTGGTGCCCGACGCGGTCGTCACCGGGCACGACGAAGCCCTCGGCAAGAACCGGTGCCAATCGCCTGCCGCCATAACCCGCATCAATGTCGACGCCGTGAGAGACGCGACCCGCCAACTGGTCGATGAGAAGCCCCATGTCAATCGCGGCCCCGACCGTTGCGCGCACATGCGGCACACGCTCGCTCGCGTACGTGTCGAGCAAACGATCAGACGCCCGTCCTCGGGTCACCCATCCCATCTTCCAGGCGAGGTTGAACGCATCGCGCATGCCAGAGTTCAACCCCTGGCCGGCGAACGGAGGGGTCTGGTGTGCCGAGTCGCCGGCGAGAAACACGTTCCCCTTCCGCATCTCAGGCGCGACCACCGCGTGGAAGCGATACACGGCAGAGCGCACCAAGCGCGCGTCGTGCGGTGTGACCCATTCGGCGAGGAGACCCCACAGACCGCTTTCGGTGTTCAGTTGTGCTGAGTCTTCCCCCGGCTGCACCTGGAACTCCCACCGCCGGAATCGTCGATGGCCCTTCACATACGTCGTCGGCCGATCGGTTCGGCAGTACTGGCGCACCCCGAGCGGCAATTCGACAGTCGCGTCGTCGTTCAATTCGACGTCGACAACCAGCCACTCCTGGTCGAATCGCAGATCTTCGAGCGAGAGACCCACATGACGGCGCGTCCAGCTCGATGCGCCGTCGCACCCCACGAACCATCGCGACTCGATCATCTCGCCGTCGTCGAGCGTGGCGACAACTCTGTCGCCACGGTCGACCATGTCGACCACTGTGCGGCCCCACCGTGCCGCGGCACCACGCCGTTGCAACTCGGCACGCAACATGGCGTCGAGTTCGGGCTGATAGTGGCACACAACCGGGGGAACGCCCTGCAGGCCGAGTTCCGGAATGTCGCCGCCGATCGCGACGGTGTCCTCGGGTGCAAGGAAGTCGCCACGTTCCAGTCGCGAGGTGTTCGCCTCGAGCCAGTCGCCCATGCCGTGGTCGTGCATGGCGCGCTGGATCTCGTCGTCCATCACGATGGCGCGCGGCAATTTGTACGGCTCCTTGTCACGCTCGATCACGAGTGCCGACACACCCATGTCGGCAAGGGCACATGCGAGCGTGCACCCGACCGGGCCGCCACCGAGGATGAGCGTGTCGACACGCATCACCGACGCAGCCGTTCACGCTGGGCGATGCCGGCACGAAGCTCGCGCACCCGCGTGCGCACATTGTCCGCCTCGTCTGCGGTCGTGCCGGTGACGGCGAAGATGAATTCTTCGAGTGCCGCCCAGCCCATCTCGAGGGCCATTGCGGCCCCCACGGTTGCCTTTGTCTCGACATCGGCCGCATCGAGACCGCGTCGAGCGACTTCTGCCTCCATCGCCTGCCGCGGCACCGAGACTCCGCTCGACAGTTCCGTCAGGGCCAGGTCGGTTTCGCCGTCGAGCAACGAGCGCACAACGGCGCGTAGGTACCGCTGGTCGCCACCGAGTGCCATCGGCACGGGGAACGGACCACCACCCGACACCTCGCGTGCCCAGCGTTCGTGGTCAGACACCAATCGTCTCATCGCGGCCCGGAGAAGCCCGTCTTTGCCGCCGAAGTAGTGGTGCACGAGCCCATGGTTGACGCCGGCACGCTCTGCCACCTGCCGTACGCTCATCGCGCGTGGCCCAACCTCTGCGAGCATCTCGGCCGCGGCTTCGACGAGTCGTTGTTCGGCGGACACCCGACCCGCACCGCGGTCGGCGCTCACTGTGTGCGTCTCACTTGCCCGCGGCGGCGTAGTCGACAATCGAGGCTTCGCTCTCTCCCGACTTCCACCGCGCGATGAGAGCGTCGAAGTCGACGTCGATGCCGATGGGATTCGCGGCGAACAACGGACCGTTCATGAACTCGTCGGCCTCGTCCATGGTCATCGAGTCGAACTGCGTCTCGACCTGGTTGCCGTCCGGGTCGCGGTAGTACGCCGACAGCGTCATGCCGTGATTGATCGTCCAGTAGGGCTTCACACCCTTTGCGGCCATGCGCTCGTACTGGCCGAAGAGATCCTCGAGCGAGGCGAACGTGAACGCGACGTGCTCGAGACCCGCCGTGCCCCGCACCGGCTCGGACAGATGCGGCATGCTTGCGATCGCGACGCGGTGATGTTCGTCGTCGTAGGAGAGGAACGCGAGGAAGTCGTTCTCGTGGCGTGCCTCAGCATCGAGAAAGTCCTTCCACCACGCCACCATCTCGGCGTAGCGAGTGGTGCGGAGCACGAAGTGCGCGAGCTTGATCGGGCTGGCCATGGGTGATGTCCTTCTCTCCAGCCGGGACAGAACCCGGGGTTAGTCAAGTGTATAAAGCTGACTATAGTGCCGTTCCATGACATTCCGATTCGCATGCAAGAACGGTCGCGCCCACATCGTGGCCGATGACGGAACCCTCGTCGATCTCGCAGAAGCGAGTGGTGGGACGTTCTCCTCTGAACCCATCGACGCGTTCCGCCGCTGGAGCGAGGTGCGCGAGTTTGCTACCGGCGTGAGCGGCGGCGGCGCGGTGTGCAACCAGTCAGAACTCGACGCTCCATCTCCCTGGCCGCTTCAGGTGTTCGGCATCGGCTTGAACTACCGCTCGCACGCTGAAGAGAGCGGCATGCCGATTCCGACGCAACCGCTCACGTTCACGAAGTTTTCGTCGTCGATCGCGGGCCCGAACGCCGACATTCCGATCCCCTCGCCCACCGTCGACTGGGAAGCAGAACTCGTCGTCGTGATCGCCGACGGTGGTCGCGACATTCCGCGCGAGAAGGCGTGGGACGCGATCGCGGGAATCGCCGTCGGCCAGGACATCTCCGACCGTGCACTGCAGATGGCCACGCAGCCACCGCAGTTCAACCTCGGCAAGAGCCGCAAGAACTTTTCTCCGTTCGGCCCATGGCTGGTCGATGCGCGTGAGGTCCCGAACCGCGACGCCATGCACATGCGCTGCACCTTGAACGGCGAAGAGGTGCAAGAGACGGTCACCGACGACCTCATCTTCTCGGTGCCCGACATCGTCGCCTACCTCTCGGGCATCGTGCAGTTGCTGCCCGGGGACGTCATCTTCACCGGAACGCCCGCCGGTGTCGGTGGCTCCCGCAAGCCACCGGTGTTCTTGAAGCCGGGTGACGTGCTGGAGACAACTATCGACGGCATCGGCACGACGACCAATCGCTGCACCAGCGCCTGACACAGACGACGACAGAGACACGACGGTCGCGACCGTCGTGTCGCAGAGGGGGAACAATGAACACGAGTGATCCGCGCATCTCGCGCACGATGTCGGAGTCGACTCCGTGGTGGGACGCCGAACCGACCGCACCGAGAGGTGCTCCGAACATCGTCTTTTGCGTGTTCGACGACGTCGGGTACTCGGACTTCGGGTGCTACGGAAGTGAGATCGCAACCCCGAACATCGATTCGCTCGCAGCCGGCGGCCTGCGGTTCACGAACTTCCACACGACGTCGCTCTGCTCACCGACTCGCGCATCGCTCTTGACCGGGCGCAACCACCACGCGGTCGGCATGGGACAGCTGGCGAACTGGGACATGGGATGGCCCGGCTACCGCGGCCGCATCTCGAAGGAAGCCGCGATGCTTCCCGAGATCCTCCGCCCGAACGGCTACAACTCCTTCGCGGTCGGCAAATGGCACCTGACGCCGATGCACGAGACCGGACCGGCCGGGCCGTTCGACCAATGGCCGCTCGCGCGCGGTTTCGACCGCTTCTACGGCTTCATGGACGGCGCGATGAACCACTGGGAGCCGTTCCTCACCGAGGACAACCACCATGTGGGCGCGCCCGACGATCCGAACTACCACCTCACGACCGACATCGTCTCGAAGGCGATCTCGATGGTGACAGCACAGAAGTCTCTCGCCCCCGAGAAGCCCTTCTTCACCTACATGGCATTCGGAGCCGGACACTCCCCGCACCACGTGCCAAAAGACATGATCGACGCATACGTTCCGGTGTTCGAAAAGGGATGGGATGCGACGCGGGCCGATCGCCTCGCACGGCAGAAGCAGATGGGACTCGTTCCTTCGGAGACGCAGCTGCCGCCCCGAAACCCGGGCGTGCGCGCGTGGGACGAGATCGACCCGGCCGAACGTGCGCTGTACGTGCGCTTCCAGTCAGCGTTTGCCGCAATGCTCACCCACACCGACACCGAGATCGGCCGTTTCCGCGATGCTCTCGAGCGCATCGGCCAGCTTGACAACACGATCTTCATCGTCATGAGCGACAACGGCGCGTCGCAGGAGGGCAGCCACTTCGGAACGCTCCACCAGGGCCGCTACTTCGAGCGCGCACCGATCACCATGGAACAGGCAATCGGCCTCATGGATGAGATCGGCGAGACGCAGTGGTTCAACAACTACCCGCTCGGCTGGGCGATGGCCGGCAACACGCCGTGCAAGTTCTACAAGCAGAACACCCACGGCGGAGGGGTGCGAGACTCGTTCATCGTGCACTGGCCGGCAGGACTGCCCGAGGGTTCTGCCGGAACGTTGCGCCACCAGTTCCATCACGTGAGCGACGTCACGCCGACGATGCTCGAGATCATCGGAGTCGACCTGCCGACAACGGTGAACGGCATCGACCAGATGCCGCTGCACGGCACATCGATGGCGTACACGTTCTCGGGGCCCGACGCACCGACACGCAAGAAGGTGCAGCACTTCGAGATGCTCGGTCACCGCGGCCTGGTGGCAGACGGCTGGAAGGCCGTCACCATCCACGACCCGCGCACCCCGATCGACGACGACACGTGGGAGCTCTACCAACTCGACGCCGACTTCTCCGAGTCCGTCGACCTCGCGACGCAGAACCCCTCAAAAGTCGCCGAGATGGAGGCCATGTGGTGGGAAGAAGCCGCCAAGTACAAGGTGCTGCCGATCGACGACCGCAGCGGCGGCGGAGCTCGACGTCGACGACCCGTGAAGCAGCACTACGTGCTCTGGCCCGGCCTCGAACGTGTGCCGAGCGATGCCGCACCGCGCCTTCCCAACACGAGTCACCGCATCTCTGCACATTTCACGGTTCTCTCCGGCGGGTGCGAAGGCGTGCTCGTGTCAGAGGGCGACAGGTGGGGCGGCTGGTCGATGTTTGTCCAGGACGGAAAGCCGTGCTTCCACTATCACTTCCCGCTGGAGCGTCACGAAGTGCGCGGTGCGGTCGACGTTTCCCCCGGTGACCACGTGTTGACGTGGACACTCACCAAGACCGGGCGGAAGGAAGGAACCGGGGTGCTCGAGCTTGACGGTGTCGAGATCGGTCGCGTCGAAATTCCCCGCATCATCCGCGGGTGGATGCCGTTCGACGGCCTCGACGTCGGATGCAACAACGTCGGTCCGGTGGCCACCAGCTACGAGTCGCCGTTCAGGTTCACGGGAACGATCGAACGAATCGTGGTGGATCTCCTCGACGACGCACCCGGGCCCGATGCCGCCGTGGAGATGCGCACCGAGATGGGAAAGCAGTAGTCAGCGCCAGCCACTGACCTGGAGCTCGCACCAGTCCCAAAGTGCGGTGCGCGCATCGTGCGTGTCGCTGCGCTTCGTCGACGGCAAACGGTGCGCAGACACCGCCTCGCGGTCGCACCAGAAACGCCCCGACCTGCCGAGATCGTCGACCGGGGCGGCGGCCAGCCACGCAACGGTGTCGGCCCCTTCGCGCGCGGTCCGCAAGATGGGTGCAGTCACGCGTCCGAACAGCGGAATTGATGACCTGACGCCGGGCGTGTCGGCCCACCCGGGGTGCATCGCGGCGAAGAACACGTCCGGCTCGCGGCGCGACCATTCGTCCGAGAGTGTCACCTGCATGCGCTTGGCGATCGCGTACTGACGAGTGCCGTTCCATTTTTCGGGTGCCATCTCCGGAGACGCGCCGCTTCGGCATTCGGGAACGGGCACCGCATACATGCCCCCGGACGAGACGGCGACAACCCGCCCTCGTGCCGCTCGCAGCGCAGGCAGGAGCAACGTTGTCATGAGATGCGGACCGAGCACGTGGGACGCAACGGTCGACTCGACGCCCTGTGGCGACGTCTCTCGCTCGGTGAACAATGCCCCGGCGTTGTGCACGAGCGCGTGCACGTGCCCGTGACGCGCCGCGATCGCCCGCGACGCCTCGCGCACCGCGTCGAGATCGCCCATGTCGCAGATGACCATCTCTGGTTCGGTTGCACTTGATGGGCGCAGGGTCTCCGCGGTTCGCGCGCACTTTGCGGCATCTCGTGCCACGAGAACAAGATGGGCACCGGTCGGCGCGAGCAGTCGCGTGACCTGCTCGCCGATTCCCGACGTCGGGCCGGTGACGACGATGGTCTTTCCTGTGAGATCGAACGACGAGACATCCTCCCAACTGCCGAGTCGCGAGCGCACCGCATACCCGATGCGCGAGAAACCCGGCACAACGGTTGCGTCCATGGCACGGCTCAGCACACGGCGCGCGATCATGCGAACCACGCCTGTGCGGCCATCACCGCACACACACCGGTGCGGGCTGTCCATGCGACCGTTCGCGGCCAGTTCGTGAGCACCAGTTCGCGGCCCACGCGCGCATCGGGGGCCGACACCATGCGCGCGTGGCGCGGCACCGACAACAGCACCGTCGACCCGAGCGCAACGGCCAACAAGACCGCACCGACCCACGGCAGCCACCACGACACTGCGGCCGGCGAGGTGGCGAGAAGAGCAAGCGTGGTGACACCTTCGATCGCCATCGGCGGACCCACCACCCATGCGGTGCGCCGCTGATGTTCGACGGCCGTCGACGCCGCCGCCTCGACCGGCACCACCGCAAGCAACGGGTAGTGCACCAGTTGCACGAACCAGATGATTCCGCACATGACTGCGGTTGCCGCGAGATTGGCGAGCAACGCGGCGTTCTCCATGCCTGCGACCGTACCCTTCAGGCCCATGGCACGCACTCCGCGCACCAAGAACGGCCATGAACCGCGCACCTGCCAGGCGTGCGGACGTCCGATCGAATGGCGGCGCAAGTGGGCCCGCGACTGGGAGAACGTGAAGTGGTGCTCCGACGCCTGCCGCGCGGCCGGGCGCCGCGACACGGCCGGCTAGGAGAGTCCGTACTCCGAGAGAAGAACCGGTCGGCCTTCGTCGATCGAGCGATGTGCGGCGGCACCGATCGCGACCGACCACAGCCCGTCGTCGACGCCGACCTCGGCCTCTCCGCCCGACTCAACCGCGTCGCAGAACCGCGACACCTCCACGAACGAGGCACCGAAGTGCGCGCCGAGATACCCGACCTCTGGTGCGACAGGCGTCTCGATCTCGCGCAACGCACGAGTCGTGCGGGTGCCCACCGAGATGCGACCGGGCCCGGGCACCTGTGCCTCGATCTTTCCCGCGTCGCCCACGACCGCCAGTTCCTGCTCGTGCCGCCCTGCCTCGGCGAACATCGACAGGTCGAGCATCGCGCGCGACGCGTCGGAGTATTCGACGATGACGTAGGCGTTGTCGAGAATGTCGCTCCGCTGGCCGCCGTACCACTCGTCGAGGTGGTTGACGCTCTGCGCACCGCTCGCCAGCACTCGCTCCGGCCGCGGAACGACGTCACCGCGTCGCACGGCGTCGGTGCGCACGACCATGTTCATGAGATCGAAGAAATGGCAGCACTTCTCGACGAGCGTGCCCCCGGTGTTGCGCGTGAACCTGTTCCAGTTGTCGACCTTCACGAGGAACGGGAACCTGTGCTCGCGCACCGACACCATGTGCACCCGCCCCGCCGAACCCGCGGCCACTTCGGCCAACAGACCGGCGATCGGCGCCATGAATCGGTACTCGAGCCCGACCCATGTCATGGCAGATCGCCGTGACTGTGCGTCGACGACGGCGAGACAGTCGTCGACGGTGGTGCACCTCGGTTTTTCCACCAGCACGGGAATGTCTGTCGCGAGAATGTCGTCGAGCAGTGCACGGTGCGTGTGGTTCGGCGAGGCGACGATGATCGCGTCAACCAGACCAGATGAGAGCAGATCGCGGTGGTCGACGAATTCGGCGGCCTCTGCGCCATCCAGGGTGAGACGAGCCCAGCCGCGCGGTTCCTCGTTCGGATCGCTGAAGGCCGTGACACGGGCATTCGGCACGGCCGCGACGTTCCTCAGGTGCTCACAGCCCATCATTCCGGTTCCGATCACCCCGACGCGCACGGTCATGCAACTGACACTAGGTGCGTTTCGCCCTCGGTGAGGATGGAACTATCCTGCGACTCACGCGGCACGGGGGTGTGCGCCGACGACAGGGGGAGCCAATGGCGTTCGTTGATCTCATCGCAAGCAACATCGGACTTGTGCGGAGCGATTCCGACATCACTCCGACATGGATCGAATCGGTGCTGCATTCAAGTGGCGCCCTCGAAGATGGCGTGTCGGTGACGGGGGTGGCCGCCGAGCGCATCGGCGAAGGCGTCGGGATCCTGAGCATTCTTCAGCGAGTCACCGTGAAATACTCGGCACCCACGTCGGCGCCGACGACGGTGGTCGTGAAGTACCCAACCGACGACGCGGGTCAGCGCTTCACCGCCGACGCTCTCGTGCTGTACGCGCGCGAGATCGTCTTCTACCGAGACCATGCACCCTCGGCTCCATTCAGAACTCCGGTGTGCTACGGCGCCGCGATCGCTGCCGACTCGACCGATTTCACCGTCGTCATGGAGGACGTGGGCAATCTCCGCGCCCTGAACCAGCTCGACGGGGTGTCGCTCGACGATGCAGGCGTGCTTCTCGATGTTCTCGCTGATTTCCATGCGCAGTGGTGGAACAGCCCGAAGCTCCCGTCGATGCAGGGGACGTTCCCTCCGCTGTCGAATCCCACCTACCACATGGTTCTGCCGAGCCTCTGGGAGGGCGGCTGGCCCGGAGCGGTGGAACACGCCTCGGCAGTCATTCCGGCGGGAGTCGAGTCGATCGGCGGACTCTGGGCAGAGAAGTGCAAGTGGATGCTGGACAATCTCATGACTCCAGAGACGCTGTGCCACGGCGACTACCGCGCCGACAACCTCATGTTCGACGGTTCTCAACCTGCCGCGATCGACTTCCAGATCGTCGGGTGCGGATCGGGCATCTACGACGTCGGGTACTTCATCAGTCAATCGATCGACCCCGACGTCCGCAAGGGCCACGACAGGGAACTGGTCGACAGATATGTTGCCCGGCTGGCGACGCACGGCATCACAGTCGACAAGGACGAGGTCTGGCGCCAGTACCAGATCGTCGTCTGCTTCTGCGTGATCTATTCGGTGACGAACTATCCGCAGTACAACAACATGAATGAACGCGGCCAGGCACTCTTGCGCGACATGCTCGAGCGTTCGCTTCGGGCAGTCGCCGACAACGACGCCCTGTCCGTCCTCGGGTGAGCAGAACTTTCCGGGCCAGACTGACCCCATGGCAGACCACACGCACGGACACGGACGCGAACTGCTCGCCGAACTCGCCCCGCTCGGGCGCGAACTGCGGGCGCTGATCCCCGGCGTCTACGAGGGCTTTTCCGGCCTGCACGAGGCGGCGTTCGCAGACGGCGAACTCGACCGCAAGACGAAGGAGCTCCTCGCCCTGGCCGTCGCGATCGCGGTGCGCTGCGACGGATGCATCGCTTCGCACGCACGGGGAGCCTCGCAGCACGGAGCCACCGAGAAGGAAGTGGCCGAGACGATCGGCGTCGCCATCTCGATGAGCGGCGGCCCGGGCACCGTCTACGGGCCGCGCGCGCTCGCCGCGTTCCGCGACTACTCGAAGTGACGAACCTGCGTCAGCGGTCGTTCGACTTCAGGATCTTGATCGGAATGTTGCGCGGGCCGCGCACCTGACCCCCGGCCCAGGTCACTTCCTGCGAACCGTCGAGCTCGAACTCGGGGACGCGCGCGAGGAACTCCTGAATCGCAACTTTCATCTCCATTCGCGCGAGGTTCGAACCCGCGCAGCGGTGAATACCGGCACCGAAGGCCACGTGGCGGTTGTGCTCGCGGTCGATGATGAACTTGTCGGCATCGTCGAACACCTTCGGGTCGCGGTTCGCCGCCGGAAACGCCATCAGCACGCGGTCGCCCTTCTTCATGGGGCAGCCGTTGTACTCGTAGTCGTCGTGGAGCACGCGCGCCATCGTCACCGGCGAATAGAACCTGAGGAACTCCTCGACAGCCGAGTCGATCAGTTCGGGCTCGCGCAGCAGTCGCTCGCGATCCTCCGGGTGCGTGGCGAGGTGCCAGATCGACGAACCGATCCCGCTCCAGGTGGTGTCGACACCGGCGATCAACAACAGTCCGCACATGCCGAGCACCAACTTGTCGGGGAAGGGGTTGCCGTCGGGATCCTTTGCCTGCAGCAGCTCAGAAATCATGTCGGTTCCGTAGCCGTTGGTGCGGCGGTCGATGACCTGCGAGATGAAGAACTCGCGCAGTTCGGTTGCGGCAGTCTCGCGACCCTCGACGTCGTAGGCGGCATTCTCGAGAATGGCGCGCACCCAGCCGGTGAACTTGTCCTTCATGTTGGTGGGAACACCGAGCATGGTCGCGATCACCTGGGCGGGAATCTGCTGCGCGTACTCGACGGCGGCATCGGCGGTCGCGCGCCCGGCGATCGTGTCCATGAGTTCGCGGCACCATGCGCGCGTGAATACCTCGAGCTCCTGCACGGCTCGCGGCGAGAACGACGGCAGCAACTGACGGCGCGAGTACGTGTGAAGCGGAGGGTCGACGGCGATCGGCGCGGCGATGGTGATCGGCTCTGCGCCGGGGTTCAGCGGTGGCACCACGGTGATCGACTTCGACGAGAAGTGCTCGATGTCGCGCGCGATGGTCGTCACGTGCTCATACGTGGTGGGCAACCACGAGCCACCGAGAACATCGGTGTGGGCGACCGGGCACTTCTCTCGCAGTTCATCCCAGATCGAGAACGGGTCGGCGATGTAGTCGGGGTGAAAGACGTCGTATTCGGTCGACCAATCGATCATTCCGGTCACGTGTGGCCTCCTCGGGTCGGTCACTGGTTCGTGTCGCCGTCCGGCAACGCTGGGAAATGCTAACCCTGGAAGGCGGCCCAGTGACAAGCGGCACAATGCCACGCCGTACCATGCCCCCATGTCGACTTTCGTCCCGTCACTTGCCCCGTCCGACCTCGGACTCGATGCGGCTCGCCTCGAGCGCATTCGCACCCACTTCGACCGCTATGTGACCGACCGGAAGCTTCCCGGGTACCACATAGTCGTCTCACGCCACGGACAACTCGCCTGGTCGGCCACCGGTGGTCACGCCGATGTGGAGAATTCAAAGCCGATCGCCGACGACACCATCTACCGCATCTATTCGATGACCAAGCCCATCTGCGCGGTCGCCGCCCTCATGCTGTGGGAGGAGGGTCGCTTCGAGATGAACGACAAGGTGAAGTGGTTCATTCCCTCGTTCGGCGACCAGAAGGTGTTCCGTGGCGGCACGTTGACCGCTCCCGAGCTCGAGCCGGTGACCGAGCCGATGCGCATGTGGCACCTCTTCAGCCACACCGCAGGCCTCACCTACGGATTCGTGTATTCGAACCCGGTCGACATGATGTACCGCCAGGCGGGTTTCGAGTGGGGCGTGCCCCGCGACAAGTCACTCGGTGAGATCTGCGATGCTCTCGCCGCATTGCCGCTGTTGTTCCAGCCCGGCACCGAGTGGGCCTATTCGATGTCGATCGACGTGTTGGGGCGCGCGGTCGAGGTGCTGTCCGGCATGACGCTGGGCGAGTTCATGCGCACCCGCATCTTCGAGCCGCTCGGCATGGTCGACACCGGGTTTCACTGCCCCGCCGACAGGGCCGACCGTCTCGCCGCGCTGTACGTGCCGAACCCGGCCGACAAGACCATCGTGCGCAACGACGCGGGAGGAGCGGCCGCACTCGTCGAGCCGACCGCTCACCTCGGCGGCGGAGGCCTCGTGTCGACGATGGCCGACTACATTCGCTTCACCGAAATGCTCCGCAACGGGGGCGAACTCGACGGTGTGCGCATTCTCTCGCCGCGCACGGTCGAGTTCATGGCCTCGAACCACCTGCCGAACAACGCAGACCTCACCGAGTTCGGGCGCCCGCTGTTCTCAGAGACCACCTTCGATGGAGTCGGCTTCGGTCTCGGCGTCAGCGTCACGATCGACCCCGTGAAGGCGAAGGTTCCCGGCAGCGTCGGTGACTGGGGTTGGGGCGGTGCCGCGAGCACGAACTTCAACGTCGACCCGGTGGAAGACACCGTGTGCATCGTGATGACTCAGTTGATGCCCTCGAGCACCTGGCCGATCAGGTCGCAGCTCAAACAGCTGGTGCACCAGGCGCTGGTCGACTGACCCGGCGGCGCATCTGCGCACCGAGGGCGGCGAGCACGACGAGCCCGGTCGCCACGATCACGAGACCGCGCGCAAGCTCGCTCTCGATCCACTCGCCGGTCGTCATGACCACGCCCGCGACAACGCAGAACGCGCCCGCGACGAGCATTTCGGGTGTCAGCAACGACGAGCCGGCGGAGAACAACGCGACCCCCACCACCAGCGGGATGAACAGACCCACCCCGCCGATGAAGGTGCCGAGCGTCATTGAGCCGATGATCGCGTACAACGAACCCACGGCGCGCGCCACGAACGGTGCACCAACGTCCTGCAATCCGACGACGATGAGCGCCGCCGCCGCGAGAAGCATGAACGAGCCGCCGAGCATGGCGGAATCTTCCTCGATGATCAACGCGGTCACGATGGCAAGTGCAGGAAGCCAGATCGACAGTGCCACCGTGCCGATGAACCTTGTCGATCGCGTGCGCAGTGCACCCCATGCGGCGCCGATCGCAAACAACGTGAAGCCGATCCACTGACCGCTCATCTCGGCGTCGTCGAGCACAAGTCCGGTGGCCCCGAGGGCCGAGCCGAGCGCGGCGCCCTCGAGCACTTCGGCGAGACGCGACTGCCACGTGCCCCGAGACGACAACTGCCACGAGATGAGTCCAGCCACCAGCGTGACGGCGTACAGCGCGGCCACGACCGCGTACCGCGATGCGTCCTGGAACACGACGGCGATGATCTGCACTGTGCCGGCCGCGATGATCAGCCCGGCGAGATACCCCACGAGTTCGCGCACGGACAAACTCCAGATGGGCGCCGCCGAGATGCGTCTCGCTTCATCGTCGGTCAAACGATTCGACTGGACCAACTCGTCGAGGATCTGTCGTTGCGTCGGCGACTGTGCCATGCGGGCATTCTGACAAACAATGTCAAGGTTTACGAGGACGGCCGTACCAATCAATGAACGGCGCGAGGATCTCGTCGACCAGCGGTGCGATGAACGAGGCATAGGTCTGGCTGATGTGGTTGTCGTCGCGATAGACCAGCAGATTGCCGACGATGTTCGGACACACGCTCTCGGTGCAGAACAGGTGGCGCACCCACAGCACATGACGGCCCTCTGCCTGGAAGTCGGCGCGAATCTCCCGCATGTCGTCGCGATAGGCCTGCGACACGGACTGGGAACATGTGTTGACCGCCGCATAGTTTTGGCTGAGACAGTTCGGCACGTCCTGCCCGGGCCAGGGTGTGTCCTCCATCAGCACCGGAACGATGCCGCGTGCATCGAGTGCCTCGAGGGTGGCTCGCAGACCGGCACGCCACTCTTTCTGCCACGGCGGCGTCTTCGTCGCCGCCGACAGGAGACGGTCGAAGTGCGCGATGATCACGACCTTCACGCCGTCTTCGACCATCTGGTCGAGAACGTTCGCGCGCCACGGCCCGCATTGGTTGTAGACCTTGCCGAGAACCGAGCTGTACACCTCGATCTCGGCCGGTGGGCAGCCGCGCTTTGAGTAGTACTGAAGTCGCCACCCGTTCTTGATCGCAATCTTCTCGAACGCGGGGTACCACTGCGCCGCGTGCGAGTCGCCGTAGACACCGACCACGACGTTCGACTCGGCGTCACCGACGACGCAGTTCTTCGGCCGCACCGCCGAGAAACCCGCGTGGCAGTTGTTCTTGTAGATCACCGGCATGTCACCGCGCACCGAGTTGAGGTTCGGATCGAGATTCGACGGCAGGCCGGTCGTCGCTGCGGCCTCGACAATCGCCGACAATGACGCTTGCGGGCCCGGCAACGTCGGCGTCACCGGCACCGTGGTGGTCGGCCCCGGGGGTGCGGTCGACGTCGTGGTCGTGAGCACCGGTGCAACGGCGACGGTGCCCGTTGCCATCGCCGGCGGGTTGTTGCGCGCGACGAGTCCCGCACCGGCGACGACGCCGATGATGCCGGCGGCAAAGAGCGCCGCACGCACTCCGCGCAACGTCACCCTTGTGCGCACAGGTTCTTCGGGCCAGCGCCACGTGAATTCGGCGAGCGCAACTGCGGCAACAGTCACGGCAAGTCCCTCGGCGACCGTCAGATCACGCCCGATAGCGGCCGCAACGACGACGAGTGCCGGCCAGTGCCACAAGTACGCCGAGTAGGAACGCGACCCCAACCATTGGAGAGGAGCGAGACGCAACACCACGTCGGGCGCCCATCGTGTCGTGTCACCACCTCTCAACACCAGCACCGTCGCCATCACCGGTACGAGCGCCCACGGACCGGGGAACGCGGTGGTCTCGTCGAACAGCACAACCGAGGCGCCGATGACACCAAGGCCCACCCACGCAGCGGCCGCCGACGCGGCCCGGGCACGCAGTCCGATGGCCACCGGCACCACGGCCGCGAGCGCGCCGGCGGCGAGTTCGAAGGCGCGAGTGTGCGGCCAATAGAACGCAAGAGATCGCGCCTCGTTCATGGTCACCATGCAGGCGGCAAACGACGCAACCCCGACAACGAGTGACACCGCACCAACCCGGCGTCGAACTGCCGCCGAACCGACCGCGCCGACGCACACCGCGGCCACGAGTAGCGGCCACACCACATAGAACTGCTCCTCGACGGCGAGGCTCCAGTAGTGCTGGAACGGAGACGGCGGGAGACTCGACGACAAATAGTCGGCACCGCGGTCTGCGAACACGAAATTCGACGAGAACGTCGCGACGGCAAGGGCGTCGGTGGCGACATCGCGCACGCGGAGGGGCTCGAGCCACAGCCACGAGGCGGCGAGCGTCGCCACGGCGACAAGTCCCGACACCGGTAACAAGCGGCGCACCCGCCGGGCCCAGAAGTCGCGCAGTGAGATGCGCCCCGTGCCGGCCCGCTCTGCCACCAACAGAGAGGTGATGAGGTACCCCGACACCACGAAGAACACGTCGACACCCACGTATCCCCCGTCGAGACCGGGCACACCGGCATGGAACAGCAGCACGGCAAGGACCGCGAGGGCTCGAACACCCTGGATGTCGGTTCTGCGCTGCACGTGTCGAGTATTGCCGCACCGCATGGTGCAGGGGTCGCATGTCACAGCAAGTGTGTCGGCCCGAACGGAACTCTCGGCCCCCGAGATGCGACCGTATAGACGGTGATACAGCACGGCAGACAACGCATCGCGGCTCTGGCGGCCACGCTCGTTCTCGCGGCGTGTTCCTCGAGCGACACAACCTTGATCGGCTACGTCCCACCCCGCACGAAGTCGGTGGCGTCGGTGACCGTCACGGAAATCGTCGACGGCACTCCCCGCCCGTGGAAATTTGTCGCCGCCGACGGGGAGATTCTCGTGGTCATGTTCGGCTACACCAACTGCCCCGACATCTGCCCGACGACACTGTCGAACCTCAAGAACGCACGAGGGAAACTCGGCGACGAGGCGGCACGCGTCGAGATCGCGATGGTCACCGTCGACCCCGAACGCGACACCGCCGAGATACTCCCGCGCTACCTGTCATCGTTCACCGACCGGTTCCACGCCGTCGTGCCGGCATCACCCGAGGAACTTGCCGCCGCCGAGGAAGCGTTCGAAGCCGCCTCGTCGGTGACGAACGTCGACGGTCGCATCGAAGTGAGCCACACCGGCACCGCCTACGGAGTCGACGACACGGGCACGGTTCTCGTGGAATGGCCCTTTGGTGTCGACGTGCCGTCGCTCACCACAGATCTCAGAATTCTCCTGGGAAAGAAAGGAAACACCCAATGATCACCTCTACACGCGTTCACCGTGGAGCCGCGGCATTTGTTCTTCTCGCCGGTGTCGGTCTTGCCGCCTGCGGCGACTCTGATTCGGGATCGAGCGACTCGACTCTTGCCACGAGCGAGGCGTCCGTCGTGGTGAGCAAACAGTGGGCGCGCACGAGCCCGATGGCGACAACGACAGGCGCCGCGTACATGGACATCGCCGCAACTGCCGGCGACGAGTTGACGTCGGCGTCGGTCGATGCCTCGGTGGCAGGAACTGTTGAACTGCACGAGGTCGTGATGTCGGGTGGTTCGATGACAATGCAGCAGGTCGAAAAGATCGTGCTTCCTGCCGGCGAGACCGTGTCGCTGAAGCCGGGCGGCTACCACGTCATGTTGCTGGGCCTCGCCAAGCCGCTCGCGGTCGGTGACACGGTTCCCGTCACCTTGACATTCGCAACTGCCGGAGAGATCACCGTCGGCGTGCCGGTGCTCGACGAAGCCCCGTGACCGGCACACCCGATGCCAACGAGCCCCGCACACGCGCCGCGAGCAGGCTGATCATCGGCCTTCTCGTGGCCGCGACGGTGGCCGCTGTTGCCTTCGTCGGCATCTCGGTCGCCACCCGCGACCCGGCCATGGTGCACTCGTTCACTATCGACGCAGGAACCCAGGCCTTGCTCGATGCAGGCAAGGAGGTGCCGAACCCTCCTCCCCTGACGCTCGATGTCGAACTGGGCGACACCCTCGAGGTGACCAACAACGACTCGTCGGTGCACACCTACGCCTTCCTCGTGCTGCGACCCGGCGAAACGGGGCGCTACACCTTCCGCAATCGCGGGGTGTTCTCGGGTCAGTGCACGGCATCTGACCACGGTGAAACCACGATCACGGTCACCTGACAACCCTCCCCGGCCAGCGGAGCCGATCGAGCCGTGACAAATGTCCCCGTCCGTGGTCTAGTGTTCTCCGAATAACACGAGCCCAAGGAGACACCATGGCCCGAACCCGCAGAATCTTCGCGACACTCGCCGCGGCGTCGATCGCACTGGCCGCCTGTGGAGGCGGCAGCAGCGACGGCGGTGACGGAGGCGACGAAGGCACCGTTGAATTGACACCCATCGAGGCGGTCGAGTTGACTTTCCAGCCGATCACGGCAGGCAAGTTGACCGTGTGCTCTGACGCTCCGTACGAGCCGTTCGAGTTCCAGGACGAGTCTGGCAAGTGGACCGGCTTCGACATGGACCTCATGACGGCCATTGCGACGCGCTACGAACTCACCCTCGAGGTGACGGTGCAGCCGTTCGACGGCATCTGGCTCGCACCGAAGGCCGGCACCTGTGACGTGGTGGCGTCGTCGATGACGATCACGGAGGAGCGCGCCGAGAACGCCGCGTTCACCGACTCGTACTTTGACTCGTACCAGTCGCTGTTGGTGCGCGAGGCCGATGCTGAGACGCTCGCCGATCTCGAGTCGCTCGCCGGCAAGACCGTCGGGGTCCAGACCGGCACCACCGGCGAAGCCTTCGCCAAGGAGAACGCCCCGGATGCGAAGTTGCAGACCTTCGATGACGCGGCGGCGATGTTCCTCGCACTCGAAGGCGGCCAGATCGACGGCATCATCCAGGACTTCCCGATCAACGCCTTCCGCGCGGTGAAGCAGGGCGGCACGGTCGTGTCGGCAACGTTCCAGGACGAGATCGAGGAGTACGGCTTCGCGGTCGCACCCGAGAACGAAGACCTGCTGCTCGCGTTGAACGAGAGCCTCAACGAGTTCCGTTCGACGGGCGTCTACCAGGAGATCTTCGACCGCTACTTCGGCGCCACCGAGACCACCGAGGAGTGACGTCGGCCTAGAACCGAACTCACAACGGATACGAGAGGGCCATGGCTCTCAGCAAGCGGAAACGCGCACTGATACTCCGGCGGAGCATCTACGCGGCGTCACTCGCGGTGCTGGGTGCTGTGGCCCTTCTCGTTGACTGGGGCAAGCTCGGCGAGGCGATGTTCCGCTGGGACCTGATCACCGATCAGTTCCCCGACATTCTCACGACAGCCGCTCGCAACACCCTCATCTACACGGTGCTCGGCTTCACCGGCGGTCTCGCGCTGGGCCTGCTGTTCGCACTCATGCGCCTCTCGACGGTGCGCGCCTATCGATGGTTCGCGGCCACCTACATCGAGGTGTTTCGCGGCATCCCTCTCGTGGTGACGCTGCTCATACTCGGGTTTGGTATTCCGATTGCATTCAAGTGGTCGTGGCCGAGCCCGTGGCTGCGCGGTGCCGTGCCGCTCGCCTTGGTGGCTGGCGCCTACATGGCCGAGACCATCCGCGCCGGCATCGAAGCGGTGCCGAAGGGCCAGATGGAGGCGGCCCGCTCGCTCGGGATGTCGTACCCGCGGGCGATGGCCACGATCGTGATTCCCCAGGCGATGCGCGTGATCGTGCCGCCGCTCACGAACGAACTCGTGCTGCTCATCAAGGACACGTCGCTCATCTCGGTGCTCGGCGTCACTGCGGGAACGATCGATCTCGCGCGGTTCGGCCGCGACGGTGTGAACTCGACGGCGAACGCGACACCGCTGATCGTGGCCGGACTCGTGTATCTCGCACTCACTCTCCCGCTGACCCAGTTGGTGGCGTGGATGGAGCGCCGGCAGAAGGCGATGACGCGGTGAGCGAGAACTCCCCCGTCGTTTCGGTGCGCGGCCTGCGCAAGTCGTTCGGCGACGTCGAAGTGCTGCGCGGCATTGACCTCGAAGTCGAACGCGGCGAAGTGGTGTGCATCATCGGCCCCTCCGGGTCGGGCAAGAGCACGCTCTTGCGGTGCGTCAACCTGCTCGAGTCGCCGACGGGCGGCTCGGTCACGGTGCTCGGTGCCGAACTGACCGATCTCGACTGTGATCTCGATGCGGCCCGCACGCGTATCGGCATGGTTTTCCAGCAATTCAACCTGTTCCCGCACATGACGGTGCTCGACAACATCTGCGTCGCACAGCGCAAGGTGCTGAAGCGATCGAAGGACGAATCTGCACGCGTCGCGACTGCGCTGCTCGAGCGCGTCGGGCTCGCCGACAAGTCGGGGGCGTACCCGGGCCAGCTCTCGGGCGGCCAGCAGCAGCGCGTCGCAATCGCGCGCGCACTGGCGATGAACCCCGATGTCATGCTCTTCGACGAAGCGACGAGCGCACTCGACCCAGAGCTCGTCGGCGAGGTGCTGTCGGTGATGCGCGGACTCGCCGACGACGGAATGACGATGCTGGTCGTGACCCACGAGATGGGTTTTGCCGCCAATGTGTCGTCGCGCGTGGTGTTCATGGACGGCGGCGTGATCGTCGAGGAGGGCCACCCCTCGCAGGTGCTGGGCGACCCGCGCGAGGAACGCACACGCTCGTTCCTCGCCGCAGTGCAGAAGCACTGACGCACCGACCGCCTACGGTGTCGGCGTGAGCGACACCCGGACACGCATCAAAGCGCTGCTGGTTCTCGCAGAACACCCCGGCACTCCGCAGGCAGAGGCCGAAACGGCACTCGCGATGGCCTCGAAGCTGATGCAAAGGCACGGTCTCGCACACGGCGACATCGACGGCGACGAATGTGACGACGACATCGAAGTGCTAGTCGAACGGGTGGAGGTCTCGGGCCGCTATCGCGTGCGCCGCGCGAACTTGCTGTACGCGATCGCCTTCGTGCACTCATGTGCCGGATACCGCGACGACGACGAGAGTGACTCGTGCGTGGTCGTTCTCTACGGGCGGCGCGCCGACATATTCGCCGCGCGCACGTTGTGGGCGGCCGCCGACCAGATGGCCGCTCGCCTCCTTCCCCGCGGCGACCGCTCGGCCCGCACCGCATGGTTGAAGGGGTTCCAGACCGGAATCGAAGATGCACTCTCGGCCGCGCGCGCAGAGCACATTGCCGAGACCTCCGGCGCCGGCATCGTCCTCGCCGATCGCTTCACCCGCGCGCGTGCGGAACTGCGCGCAAGCGGGGTGCGGCTGCGCACCGGCACGACATGGGTCGACTCGTCGAGCGCCGCATGGAAAGACGGCCAGCGCGCGGGGCGCGGTTTCGGTTCCTCAGGGCGCTCGTTCACGAGCGGCGTGCGCGGAGAACTCGGGTGACGACCGGCGACGACGACCTCGTGGCCGCGGTGCGCTTGCGTGCCGATGCATATGCGCGGTGCAGCACCGAGCAGGCGCTCACATACGCCTGCGAAGACGTCCTCGAGACGATCATCGCATCGCGCGCTCTCGCGGCAGGCGACGTCGACGACTTCATCGCACGCGTCTGTGACGCCGAAGATCTCGACCCGCCGACGGTCTCGCTTCGTCGCCGTCGCGCTGTGGTCGCGTCTGCCGATCTCGATGGCAACTCAATTTGTCTCGACCGCGGCGAGATCACCGTCGCCACTGTGCTGCACGAACTGGCGCACCTGGCGTGCCGGGTCGACTCGCACGGCGTGATGTTCCGCGACACCTTGGTGGCGCTGTGTCGCCGGCATGCCGGCGTCGAGCACGCGGCACTGCTGCACTGGCTCTACACGGAGTCGGGACTCGAGATGTCGCCGTGGGCCTCATCGGCAAGTCATCACCGCTGACCAACACGACGCCTCACCGCAAGGTGCGAGACTGACCGGCATGGATGCCGCCACCGAGACTCTCTATTCGCTTCTGTCGACGACACGATCGATCAGACGCATCGACGATCGTCCCGTTCCCGACGACGTGCTCGAACGCGTGCTGCAGGCCGCAGTGTGGGCACCGAGCGGTGGCAACCGCCAGCCGTGGCGCGTGGTGGTGGTGCGCGACCGTGCGCTCAAGCAGTCGCTCGCCGACCTGTATGTCGACGAATGGGCCGACTACGTCGACTACAACCTCGCAAAGGTGCCCGACCAGTCGCCCGAGACTCTCGAGAGAGTTCGCCGCCAGTTCGACACCGGTGGCGCGCTCGCGGCGGGCCTCGCCGAGGTGCCGGTGGTGTGCGTGTTCGTGCACGACCCCTCGATGCTCTACGTCACCGACTCCGGTCTCGGGCGCCACCCGGTCGTTGGTGGTGCGTCGCTGTACCCGGCAGTGCAGAACCTGTTGCTGGCCGCGCGCGGCGAAGGGCTCGGCGGTGTGATCACCACGCTTCTGTGCCGGCGTGAACCCGAGATTCGCGAGGTGCTGTCACTGCCGGAACCATGGGCAGTCCATGCGGTGGTGCCGCTCGGGTGGCCGAAAGGACGCCACGGTCCGCTGCGGCGTGCCCCGTTGACAGACATGGTCTCGTGGGATCGCTGGCAGTTCTGACTCGCATCACTGTCGGCTCTCTCGGCGCTGTCGACATGCGCCGTAGTGTTGGCGCGTGACTTACGACTTCGACAGGTTTCTCCGCCACGAGGAGATGACGGCATGGCTGACGGGCATCGTCGCCGCCCACCCGACACTGGCGTCGCTTGAGCAGTACGGAACCTCGCACGAAGGGCGCGCGCTGTGGCTAGTGACGATCACCGACACCTCCACCGGACACCCCGCCGACAAACCCGCCCACTGGGTCGATGCGAACATTCACTCGGTCGAGGTCACCGGCGGGGTCGCGGCGTTGCACCTCATCGCACACCTTCTCGAGGGTCACGCCCGCGGCGATGACACGGTTCGTGAGGCACTCGCCACCCGCACCTTCTATGTCGCCCCGCGCGTGAACCCCGACGGCGTCGAAGCAGCCCTCGCCGATTCTCCTCGCTTCCGGCGCTCGAGCATGCGTGCCTGGCCATGGGCAGACCGCCACCGTTGGCCCGGCCTCGAGGTGGGCGACATCGACGGCGACGGGCGCGTCCTGCAGATGCGCATCGCCGACCCGAACGGCTCGCACGTCGAACACCCGCGCGACGCGCGCGTGATGATTCCGCGAGAGCATCGCGACGCGCCCGCCGTAGCCCCCCGCTGGCGCGTGATGAGCGAAGGCACGGTGCACGACTACGACGGCTTCACCATTCCGGTGCGCCGCCCACCCGAAGGTCTCGACCTGAACCGCAACTTTCCTGCAGGGTGGGACACCGGCGTCACCGGGTCGGGCGACCATCCGCTGTCGGAACCCGAGATCGACGCGCTCGTGCGCGCGATCTCTACGCGACCGAACATCTGCGGATACCACGCGTATCACACCTCCGGTGGTTTCTTGCTGCGTCCGTCGAGCACCAAGCCCGACTCGAAACTGCCGCCCACCGACGTGTGGGTCTTTCGACAGATCGCCGAGCGCGGCACCGAACTCACCTCGTACCCCGCGCACTCGGTCTACGAAGACCTCACCTGGGACAAAGACGACGTGATGAGCGGCGCCGCCGACGACTGGGTGTACGACCATCTCGGCATCTTCGGGTGGACGACAGAGTTCTGGGATGCAATCGCGGCCGCCACCGACCGTCGTGAGCGAAGCGGCACCGACATCTGGTACGTCGGGCCGACCGTCGAGCAACAACTCGCCGTCGCCGCATGGAGCGACACTCATGCACCCGGTGCCTGCCAGCAGTGGCGCACGTTCGAGCACCCGCAGCTCGGTACCGTCGAGATCGGTGGCGTCGACGACTTCGCTCTATGGACGAACGCTCCGGTTGGACCTCTTCTGAAGGCCGAGGTTGCGCCGCACGCCGAGTGGGTGGTGCACCAGGCGATGCTCTCGCCGCGCCTCGAGGTGTTGCACCTGCGTGCTGAACGCATGGGGCCCGACACCTGGCGCGTCGAGGCGGGGTTCGCAAACACCGGTTGGCTACCGACGCAAGTCAGCACCTGGGCGGCGAAACGGAACCTGGTGCTGCCGATCACGGCAGAGATCTCGGGCGCCGACAGTGTCTCCGGACCGGCCCGGGTGCGCCTCGGTCAGCTGGCGGGTCGTTCGCACTTCGCCTTGAACGGTCTCGGCGGCACACCGGAGCGCACACTCACGTCGTGGGTGGTGCGCGCCGGCGAGGGAACGACGGTCACCGTCGAGGCGGCACACCAGCGCGCCGGGCGCAGCCGTGCATCGGTGACCCTCGCCTAGGCGGGGCGTTCCCCGCCGGCGAGGAACGCCGCGATCTCGCGCAACGCTTTCCGATCCTGCCTCGAAAACAGGTGCCCGCCCTCATAGACGGCGAGGGTCGCCTCCGGCAGGCGAGCCACGATCGCCTCGCTGTTGGCGACCGGTGCGATGCCGTCGAAACGTCCGGCCGTCACCAGAGTCGGCGCGAACACCACACCGAGCCGCGCCGACACGTCGTGGCCGATTCGTGCCTCGAGTTGCAGTCGCTCACCACGGCGCTGCTCGGCCGATTTCTCTGCGGTGGCTCGTTCGTTCTGCATTCGCACGATCTCGGCATCGCTCGGGTGCTCGGCGAGCCACTCGGGCGTGAACCGGGTGTCGGTGAGCAACGCCGAACGACGCGCACGTTCGGCGGGATCGAGCCCGGCGAGTTCGTGCAGCGGGTACGACGATCCGGCTTCTCCCCCCGCCGACGTGCACATCAACGCGAGCCGCTCGACGCGCGCGGGGTATGTGACCGCAAACTCCTGGGCCACCATTCCCCCGAACGAGATGCCGAGCACCGCACATGTGTTCCACCCGACGTGGTCGAGCAGTGCGGCGGCGTCGGCGGCGTACTGGGCCATGGTGTACGGGCCGTCGGGGACCGATGTCTTGCCGAGCCCGCGCTGGTCGTGTGCGAGAACTGTGCACGACCGCGCAACATACGAAATGAGTTCCGACGACGATTCGAGCGTGGCACCCGAGCCGTTGAAGAACAGCACGCGCGGTCCCTCGCCGCGCATCTCGTAGTGAATCTCGAGTCCGTCGGGCGTGCGCATCGTCATGCGGCGAAGTTTCCCACAGGCTGTGAGAAAGCGCGACGATCGCGCGCGCGTACTGCTCGACAAGAAATGTTGTCGGCATCCACCAACGAGGCCGCCGCACGCACCAACATCTTCGTTCGTGTCGTCAATGCTCGAGAGTGTGAAGCGTTCGCTCGCTGAGCTCGCCTCGCCGTTGACCTGGCGCCGCGTCTCGCTTCCGGGACTGAACGTGCCGTGGGTCGGCATGAACGTCCCCGACATCGACACCGGCGGCAGGCCGTGGGTGTGGGAGGTCGTGACACCGTCGCAGTGGGACGCCTCTGATGCAATGCGCGACGACCCAATGGTGCTTCCGCTCCGACAAGACGCTGTTCTCGCAGAAGTGACGCACGACGACCACAGCGGACCGATCGTGCGGATGCAGGTGGCCGTGCGCGAGACACCCGAGCACGTGCTTCTTCCCCGCAGCCTCGACCCCGACGGCCCGTGGGGCGTCCGGTTGCGCACGGGCTGGACGGTGCAGTCGCTCGGTGAGGCGGCCCAGTGCTGGATCGACCGCGAGAGCCCCGGCGGACCGCGCATCGTGAGCCACGAACCGATCCCCGCATCGCACGATCGCTACCAGTTGCACCCCGAGATCGACATCGAGTCGGGGGCGCTCGACCGCCTGCTTACACTCGGGCCAGATGACGCAGCCACGGTCACCTCGATTCTCGCCATGGTGCACGAGGCTCTCGACCCCTACCGCTGACCGGGAGGTCTCCGGCGCGGCGTCCGGCCGCGCACCTGCCGGAGGTCGCCGATGATCACCACGTATGCGGTGTCGTTCCTCACGGTCGACTGCGGCGAGGCCGACCGCATCGCGCTGATCGACCTGCTGACCGATTGGCAGATGGCCAACCACCCGTTCGGTGGCGACGACGAGTCGCGTCCGGGAGCCGCGATGCGGGTGCGCGAGGGCGACGACGACCCGGTCTTTCGTCTCTCGCTCACCGAGAGCACCCCCGACGGCACGCATGTCGAGACAACGACCGCCACGGTGTGGTTGATCGAGGGAGTCTTGGGCTTCGACCTGCGCATCGTCTCGAGCCCGCGCACCTCGAAGGTGGTGCCCCACACCCCGTCGGTCGTGAAGGCCCACGTCGCCCATCTGGTGCGCGACGTGCTCGAGGTCGTTCCCACCTACGACGCCGACTATCGCATCGCACCGTCGGTGCGCACCGCCGCCACAGAGCTCGAAGGCCAGGAACTCGCCGCATTCGCGCTCGCCACCAAGCGACGTCTGCCGGTCATCGTCGAGGTCGACGATTTCGAGCGTCGCTCCGAGCCCGTGGTCGCGTCGCGCCCGGCACCTCTGACCGGTCTTGCCCACATTTGGCGCATCACCACGCCCGCCGCGCTGCGCGCCTTCGCCGACATGGTGGGTCTCGCATTCGCAGACCAGGCAACAGTGCTCGTGTTGTGGGATTCGCACCAGCGGCCGCACGAGGAACGCCTGCGCCAGATCACACCGGGAACCGAGCCGATGGTGTGGCAACGGGTGGTCGACCTCGTCACGACGACTGCGGCCCGATCGCTCGCACAGCCCCACGTGCCGCCTCCGCCGCGTCGCGACATCGACCTCGCCGAGTCACCGACTCGCCGTGAGACCAGCGACGAGAGCGACGACTCACTGGTCGACCACGTCGAGCAGCTGGAGGCAACTGTCGATGAACTGCAGGCCGCCCTCGCCGACGCAGACCGCATCATCGCCGATCAGCGAGCGAAACTCGAACGCAAAGACACCCAGATCGACGAACTTGTGCTTCGCAACGTGAACCTCGAGGCGCAGGCAGGACGCGTGCCGCAGGCGATCGGCGTCGCGAACATGAAAGAGGCGATGAGGCTCGCCCAGAAGCACTGTCCGTTCCTCGTGTTCCACGAACGAGCGATCGAGTCGGGCGAGCAACTCGAGGGACCAGATCCGAGCCACGTGCTCGCCGACCTCGTGCGCCTCAACGATGTCGCTCGCCAGTGGATGTCGGGCGAGATCAGCGGTGCGTCGGTGCAGGTTGCATGCCGCCAGATGGGCCTCGACTACGCGCCGGGTATTTCGGCCACCGCTCGCCAGAAGTACGTCGAGGACTATGTCATCGAATGGAGAGGGCGACCCGTGGTGGCCGCCGCGCATCTGCGGCGCGGGAAGCGCTCGCACCTCGTTCGCACCCACGTGTACTTCGACGACGAGACGCGCCAGGTCGTCGTCGCCTACATCGGCAGGCACCTGCGCGACAAGGGGTCCTCGTCGTAGTCTGACCCCCATGGCATCTCCCGTCTTCGCACTGTCCGACCGCCACATCGACGAGGTCGCGGCGCTCGACCCGGGCGCGGCCACCTATCTCGGCATCGCCGGTCACGACCACGAGATGACCGACTACTCACCCGCCGGTCACGCGGCCCGCGAGGCCCATGCGCGCAAGGTGCTGGCCGAATTGTCGACCCTCCCCGCCACGAGAGACGACGATCGTCTCGCAGCCGGCGTGCTGCGCGAGTCGCTCGAGAGCGAGATCATGTCGTACGACGGCGGCGAGCACCTGCGTTCGATCCGTCCCATTGCAGGCGACGTCGAGGCTGCACGCTCGGTCTTCGACCTGATGCCGACCGAGACAGCCGCCGACTGGGAGGTCATCGCCGAGCGACTGTCGCAGGTACCGACGGCGTTCGCGGGCATGCGCGAGACCTGGGCACTCGGGCTCGAGCGCGGCATTGTCACCTCCACGCGCCAGGTGCTCGCACAGGTCGGCCAACTCACCGAGTGGGCCGGCGGCGCGGGCTCCGACGGGTTCTTCAGCTCGTTCACCGCCGAGGCCGCATCTGTTCCCGGCGCACCGGTCGAGGCTCTCGCGCGCGGAGCCGCCGAGGCCTCGCGCGCACTTGCCGACACTGCCGCGTTCCTCCGCGACACGTACTTGCCTCGCGCCGTGGACGCCGACGGTGTCGGACCCGACCGTCACGCGATCGCGCGCCGCCAGTTCCTCGGCATGCAAATCGACCCCGCCGAGGCCTACGCCTGGGGCTGGGAGGAGACGATGCGCCTCGACGCCGAAATCCGCCGCGTGGGCGAACAGATTCTTCCCGGTGCGACACCCGCCGAGGTGCGCCACCTGCTTGACACCGATCCGGCTCGCGCGGTTCACGGCGAAGACGCACTGCGCGAGTGGTTGCAGGGACTCATGAACGATGCGATGTCGTTTCTCATCAACGAAGGCCACTTCGAGATCGACGAACGCATCAGGCACGTCGAGGCGATGATCTCTCCTCCCGGCGGCGCGGCCGCGATGTACTACACCGGCCCGAGCGAAGACCTCACGCGTCCGGGCCGCACCTGGTATCCGGTCAACGGCCGCACGATGATCCCGATGTGGGGCGAACCGTCGACGGCGTACCACGAGGGAGTTCCCGGGCACCATCTGCAGGTGGCGACGGCTGTGTTGAATGCCGAGCGTCTCTCGCGCGTGCAGCGTCTCACGTTCGTCTCGGGACACGGCGAGGGGTGGGCGCTGTACGCCGAGCGCCTGATGGACGAGTTCGGTTTCCTCGACAATCCTGAGTGGCGCCTCGGATACCTCTACGCACAGGCGTTCCGTGCGGCACGCGTCGTCGTCGACATCGGCGTCCACTGCGGCTTCGCCATTCCCGCAGAGTCGTCGTGGCGCCCCGGCGAGGCGTGGACGGCCGACACAATGCTCGAATTCCTGACCGAGCGTTCGTCGTCTGACGACGCGTTCAACCGCTCGGAAGTCGACCGCTACCTGGGGTGGCCCGGACAGGCGATCTCGTACAAGTTGGGCGAGCGCGTGTGGCTCGACGTGCGCGACGAGGCCAAGCGCCGCGAGGGATCTTCGTTCGACTTGAAGACCTGGCACGCCGACGCACTCGCGCTCGGCAACCTGGGCCTCGACCTGTTCGTCGAGGAGATGCGCCGCAAGTAGATGCGCCGCCGCACCATGTTCCGGGTTGCCGCCGCGGCGACCGCATTGTTCACTCTCGCCACGAGCGTGTCCGTCGTGCGCTACGTGCTCGCACATCCGAACGACCCGCTGCAGCAGAACCTCGCCTCGTGGGCGCGCGAAAAAGGAATGGGCCGCATCGTCGACCAGCTCGAGGTGTGGCTGCACGACGAGCCCCCGTCTGCCGCACCGGCAGACGCCCTGGCACTCGCCATCGATGAAATTCCCGACTCGGGCGCGACCACCGACACTGCGGCGCCGGTCGACGCGGCCACACCTGCCTCCGAGACCTCGACCACCGATGCCGGCCCCGCGACGATGACGCCCGGTGCAACACCCACCACGATCGAGTCGGTGGCGCCGGCAGTGACGAACCCGAATGCTCCCAAGCCGCGCGCGGCATCGTGCGGCACACCGTCTGGCGGCTCGACGTCGACAACCACCACCTCGTCGAGCAGCACGACGTCAACCACGACAACAACAACCACCACGACCACCACCACGGTTCCGCCGCCGACACTTCCCGGAGAGACAACCACGACATCAACCTCGACCACGACCACCACCACGATTGCCGCACGACCGCTCGACATCGAACCCGTCGTCATCCCGGCACTGCGCGGCGAAGGTACGTGGCGACCAGCCATCAGAGTGCGCACCAAACCGATGGTGTACGTCTCGTCGGTGCGGCCGCTCGCCGACTGTGCGTCGGTCGTGGCCACCATGGCCACCTACAACCCGACGCTTCTGCGCGCGGCGCTGCACAACGGCGGCGAGACGCCCGGCGGGCGCGGCTGGCGCAACAAAGACAAGATCGCCGAGCGCGCCCAGCCCTCGCTCGTCGCATCGTTCAACGGCGGGTTCCGTTTCGAACACAAGCCCGGTGGCTATGTCACCGAGGGCAAGACAGTGCGCGCTATGCGCAAGGGATACGCCACCTTCGGCATTCGCACCGACGGCACCAGCACCGTCGGCGTGTGGGGAGCCGACATGGTCGACGATGACGGTTGGGTGTCGCTCAGGCAGAACCTTCCGCCGCTCGTGCGCGGCGGCAAGGTCGTGTACCACACCTACACGAAGGTCGACTGGGGCAAGGACTACGACAACAAGGTTTTCAACTTCCGCTCGGCGGTGTGCCGACGCACCGACGGCCTCATCATGTTCGTGGCCGTGGGCGACGTGAACATCGCGATGCTCGCAGAGACTCTCGTTGTGCTCGGGTGCGACACCGGAATGCAGCTGGACATCAACGGAACCTGGCCGTACTTCGCGGTCTATGAAGGATTCGGAAAGAAATCCCGCACCGGGCGCATCATCGACAAGCGCATGGGAGATCCCAACCGCCACTTGGTGAAGGCGACGAAGGACTTCATCGCGCTCTTCGATCCCGAAACACTGCCGCCCGGCGCAGTTCGCTGACGCGCGTCGTCTCCGCGGCCCACCCGCCTACGCTTGTGCCATGGCGCGCGACGACATCGACACCACGGACGGTGGAGAACGCGTCTCGCCAACAAGCGGACTCGGCACTGTGGCGGCCCTCGCCGGGGTCGTCTACGTGCTTCTTCTCATCACGGTGAACAACGAACGAGTCGACATCGACCTCGTGTTCCACACATTCCGCGATACGCCGCTGTGGTGGTTCACCGCGCTCGTCATCATCGCCACTCTCGTGACCGACCGCCTGGTGCGGTTCATTGTGCGGCGGGTGCGTCGGCGAAACCGCGACTGACGCAACCCTGGGCCGTCGCGCCCGGCCCGTCAGACGAGGCGGTACTCGCCGAGCAAGCGCGGTGCACCGCCGTCGGCCGTTTCCACCACGCCCTCGTCGCAGAGTTTTCGCAGGTGCGACCACACGCTGCGCCGCGCCGGACGGTGCAGACGCTTGTCGACGGTCGCGTACAGCACGCGCACGATCCCCGGAATGGTGTCGTTCCCGGCGGCGATCTGGGCGACGATCTGACGCTCGCGTTCGAGCCGATGTGCGAGATAGGCCTCGAGGAACGGTTCGGGGTTGGTGACCGCACCGCCGTGCGTCGGCCACAGCACGCCGTCGCGTCGGCCGATCACCTTGCGCAACGAGTCGATGTAGGCAGTCATGTCGCCGTCGGGCGGCGACACCACCGTGGTGCTCCCCCCCATGACGTGGTGGCCGGTGAACAACGTCGACTCCTCGGGCATCGCCACGCACATGTGGTTCGACGTGTGCCCGGGCGTCGCCACGGCCGTCATCGAGAAGTCGCGGGTCGACAGAAACGTCTCGCCGTCGCGCACCGGAACATCGGGGACAAAATCAAGATCGATCGTCTCGCGCTCCTCGTCCTCGTCGCCCTGTGCGGCCGTGTCGTCGTCGACTTCTTCGTCGGGGAAGTGATCGTCTTCTTCGACCCACCCCTCGATCTGCCGATGCGGCCCGATCGCGAACCGCGGCGCACCCGTCAACTCGTGCAGCCATGCGGCGAGCGGCGAGTGGTCTCCGTGACAGTGCGTGACGACGATGCCGACGACATTTCGTCCGTTGAGAGCGCGCTCGAGCGCGTCGCGGTGCGAGGCGATGCGCGGCCCCGGGTCGATCACCGCGCAGTCGTGACCGCCCACGATGTAGGTGCCGGTCCCGTGATAGGTGAACTTCGACGGGTTGTCGGCAATCACGCGCTCGATGAGCGGCGTCACCCGGGCGGCGACGCCGCGGGGTTCATCGTCGATGCGGGGGACGAAGGGAATCGCCACGAGATGTGTCTAGTCGCTCACCGGCACCCGCGGCGCAACGTGCGCTCCGAACCCGACGGCGCGCACACCCCCGACGGGCTTGCCGTGCCCGAGAACCCGTTCCGCCAGAACCTCCGCGAGCGTCGACACATCGAACCCGAGCGTCTCCAGCGCCGCCAGAAATACCGTCACCCGACCGCGACCGCCGCCGTCTGAAATCTTCACTGCGGCCGCCCGGCCGTCGCTTGAGGCCCCCGCATACACGGCCTCGGCGCCGTCTTTGGCGAAGAACCCCGGCAGAGCCGACACGATCTGTGTCACGTCTCTGTCGTCGCCGCCCACCATGTCGGAGTGGTTCGACATTGCCTCGAACACCTGGTTGCCGGCGGCACCCGCGTCACCCACGGCAATCGCGCGGAACGCGCGGGCGAGTGACTCGAGCGGGATCACGTGTGCGGGGGCACCGCACCCGTCGGTCCCGATCGCCACGGGCTCGCCGCACAGCCCAGTGACCGCATCGTTGATCGCGAGCTGCAACGGGTGTGCGGGGTCGAGATACGTCTCGAGTGGCCACCCGTTCACGACGCAGGTGGCGAGCATGCCCGCGTGCTTGCCGCTGCAGTTCATCTGCAGCGGAGACTTCTCACGGCCGGCGCGCACCGCATCGTGGGCACTCGCGGCGTGCAGGGGGTGGTCGGCAATGTTGCGAAGCGCCGATTCGTCGAGCCCGGCCGTGGCGAGAATCTCTCGCACGCCGTCGAGGTGCATCTGCTGTCCGTTGTGGCTCGCGCACACCAGCGCCAGCAGCCGCGGCGGCAGTGCCAGACCGGCGCGCACCATCGCGAGAGCCTGAAGGGGTTTTGTCGACGAACGCGGATACACCGCCACCGACCCGTCGCCCACCGTGTGCGCGACGGATCCGTCGACCGCGATGCACACTGCCGCACCAAAGTGCACGCTCTCGTCGACGCCGTTTCGCGACACGACCGCAACGGGTGCGAACTGCTCCGCCTGTGCGCCGGTCACTGCTTCTTCCGCATGCGCCGCGTCGGTGCGACGGGCAGCGTGGTGAGCGGCCCCTCCACCACCGGGTGGCGTTCACCCCATGTCGACACGAGTGCCTGCACCATCGCCACGAACGGAAGCGCGATGAGAGCGCCCACCACACCGAGCGCGGCGGCACCTGCAAGCGCACCTCCGAAGGCGAGCGCCGGGTGCAGATCCAGGGTGCGCTCGGTGATCTTCGGCGCAAAGACGTAGTTCTCGACCTGCTGGTACACCAAGATCACGATCAACACCACGAGCGCGTCGAGGGGCGACTCGAGGAAGGCCAGCAACAGCGGCAAAACGCCGGCGAGATACGTGCCGATCACCGGAATGAACTGCGACACCAGACCCACCCACAGCGCGAGTGCAATCGGGGCGGGAGTGCCGATGATCTGGAAGACGATCCAGTGCACCGTGCCCGAGAGAACGGCAAGCAGCGCGCGCGAGTAGAGAAAGCCGCCGGTCTTCTTCACTGCGACGTCCCACACCTCGAGAACTGTCTGTTGTTTGTCGGGTGTCAGTCGACTGCAGATGGCACGCCGCATGCGCGGGCCGTCGGCAACCAGGTAGTACGAGAACAGCACCAATGAGAACAGCTGCAGAAGCATCGTGAGCCCCTGCACCGACAGCCGGAGTGCGTTGCCCTGCTGGTCGTTGATGAACTTCTGCACGGCGCCGTTTGGGTCGCGAATGCGTTCGTTGACCGATTCCGGGTCGATGTTCGTGCCGAAGGTGTCGTTCAGAAACTTCACCGTGTCGTTCACGTAGGTCTCACTGTTCGACAGCAAATCGGCCGTCTGCTGACCGACCAGAGTCCCGACGGCACCGACGAACGTGCCGACGCTGATGAGGAGCAGCACCATGATCAGTCCGGTCGCCCCGCGGCGCCCGAGACGGGTGTGCTCGAGCTTCATCACGCCGGGTTCGATCGCGAGCGCCACGAACAACGACAGCAGCAGCAAAATGAGCAGCGACGACAGTCGGTTGAAGAGGTGGCGCGCAACAAGTGCCCCGAGGGCCCCGAGCCAGAAGTAGATGACCGCACGGGGCACCCAGCGCGGCATTCGGCGGTCGTCACTTCCTGAGGTGTCGTCGCCTGGCACACGACGAATCTACTTGCGCCCGGGCGCCGGCCGTGCCGTACGACCCCGCCGGCGAGGTGGGGTTCGCCTCCCGTGGTGGCACGATTGGAACATGGCACGCGTGATTCCCGACGAGACGGTGACGCGGGTTCGTCGCGCGATCGCCGATGCGCTTCGCGACCGGGTCGTGGGTGATGACGCCGACGCCAAGCGTCTCGCCATTGCCGGCGCCGAGGGTCCGCGCTGGTTCGATGCGTCTGATGCGATCGTGCGGGTGCACTCCGATTCGTCGATGTTCATAGGCGGCATGCGCGCACTGTTGCTGCAGTCGCTCCACCCGCTCGCGATGGCCGGCGTCGCCCAGCATTCCGACTATCGCAACGACCCGTGGGGTCGACTGCAGCGCACAGCCGAGTTCGTTGCCGCGACGACGTTCGGAACCGTCGAGACGGCAGAGCGCGCCGTTGCCGTGGTGCGCGCGGTGCACGGGCGCGTGCACGGCGTGACCCGCGACGGAGTTCCCTACTCGGCGGGCGACCCGCATCTGTTGCGCTGGGTTCACGTGGCTGAGGTCGACAGCTTTCTTTCCGCCCACCAGACGTACGGCGAGCACCCGCTCACGTCGCGCGAAGCCGACGATTACGTCTCCCAGACTGCGCGGGTGGCGCGTGCTCTCGGCGTTCCGGCGCCGCCGGTGTCGGTGCGCGGACTGCGCGACCAACTCAGCTCGTTTCGCCACGAACTGCGGGGCACGCCCGAATCGCGGGACGCGGCCAAGTACCTGCTGCTCGACCCGCCGCTCGCCCTCGCGGCGCGCGTTCCCTACGGGCTGATCGCGGCCGCGGCTGTTGCCACCTTGCCGGCGTGGGCACGAGCCGATCTGCGACTGCCGTGGCTGCCGCTCACCGAACGATTGGTGTTGCGCCCCGTCGGGCAGGGCATCGCGCGCACGATCAGGTGGGCGGTCGCGATCGACGAACCGCCTTTCGCAGCGACGAACTGAGATCGCCCTTCTCGCCCACTTCGACCTCGGCGAGCCCCAGCCAGCCGGCCATCTCCCACAGCTCGGCCGCGAGTTCGGCAACCGTGTGCGCGATGTCTGTCTCGGGTTCTGAGAACGCGCCCGGCACCGACAACACGCCGCGAGCACGGTCGGCCTTCGCATCGACGCGCGCTACGAGCCGATCGTCGAGCAGGAACGGCAGCACGTAGTAGCCGTACATTCGTTTTGCCGCAGGGGTGTAGATCTCGATGCGGTACGTGAAGCCGAACAGTCTTTCGATGCGCGGTCGGCACCACACGAGCGAGTCGAACGGCGACAACAGGGCACGGGCACGCACGGTGCGCGGGATTCGTGCGGCCGGCGCCACGTACGCCGGCTCGCGCCAGCCTTGGACGCTCACCACCTCGAGCGACCCGTCGTGGACGAGACTTGCCAGCGCCTCGCGCGCGGCAGTGCCGCGCTGTCGGTGATAGTCGAACAAGTCGGACGCCGTCGCCACGCCCGTGCAACGCGCGGCGTGGAGCAGCAACTCGCGCCGGGCCTCGCGTGCATCGGGCACGGGTGCGGCGAGAACCTCCGGCGAGAATGCATGCGACGGAGCGAGGTACACCCGCGCAAAGTCGCGGTCACGGCGGCGCGCTGTCACCTGCCCCGTCCAGAACAGCCACTCGAGCACCGCCTTGCCGTCGTCCCAGTCCCACCACTGACCCTTCGGGCCTTGTCGCGTGCGCACGTCACCGGCCGTCAGCCCGTCGGGTGTCGACTCGATGCGCGACAGAATCTCTGACACCAGACCCGGGTTCTTCCGCGCGGTCTCTGCGACTCCCGACCACACGCGCACACCGTTCTTGGCTTCCTCCATTCGCCATCTGCTGAGGTGGTGGTGCCGAACCGGAATGTGCGACGCCTCGTGACACCAGTACTCGAACAACTCTCCCGACGCCGTCGCACGCGAAATCAAGTCGCGTGGGTGTGCGCCGAGGCGCGAGAAGAGCGGCAGCTCCTGGCTGCGCACCAACACGTTCACCGAGTCGATCTGCACGACACCGACGGCATCGAAGACACGGCGCAGGTGCCGCATGTCGATCTTCCCGGTCGGGCGCGCGGCGGCCAACCCCTGGGCTGCGACAGCCATGCGCCGCGCCGCCGCGGCGGTCAGTGACCTGCTCGACGAGGAGCCTCGCAGGTCAGTCGGCGACGCTGATCGCGACACTGTTGATGACCACGTCGGTCACCGGACGGTCGCCGCGGGCCGTCTGCACGCGCTGCATGGAATCGACGACGTCTAGACCCTTCACCACCTGACCGAACAGCGAGTAGTTGGGCGGCAGACGCGTTCCGTCGGGTCCGCTGATGAGGAAGAACTGCGACCCGTTCGTGTTCGGGCCTGCATTCGCCATCGCGAGCGAACCAATTTGGTACTGACCGGGCTTCGGCAACTCGTCTTCGAAGCGGTATCCGGGGCCACCGGTGCCGGTTCCCGTCGGATCTCCGCCCTGGCACACGAACCCGTTGATGATGCGGTGGAAGATGATGCCCTCGTAGTACTTGTACCCGGCGAGATACACGAAGTTGTTCACCGTCTTCGGCGCGCGAACAGCGTCGAGCGCGATGACGATCGTTCCCATCGACGTCTCCATCGTCGCGGTGTATCGCTTCGCCGGATCGATCCCCATGTCGGGAACTGCCGGGAACTTCTGAGTCTTCGCGGTGGAACCATCGAGCGGGGGGAACGGAAGTGGAGACGTCATGTGTCGCAAACTAGCCGTCGGTCTAGGGTTGTCAGCCATGGACTCCGATGCCCTTGATCCACAAGAGCCGCTGGACCTGGACCGCGTCGAGCGCGACCTGGCCGACGCCGAAACGGCTCTCGCGCGACTCGATGCTGGCACGTATTTCACCGACGAAGTGACGCAACTTCCCCTCGACGAGGCCCATCTCGCGGCCAACCCGATCTCGCGGCGCAACCCGTCGTGAACACTCTCCTCGACATCGGGCGGATTGCCGGTCGCTTCGCATGGCTCGAGGATCGCATCGCCGACATGACCGGTGCGTGGGTTGCAACCGTCGACAACAGTGACGCCCGTCTGGTGCTCGGTGCACGCAGCCACACCCACGCGTGGCATGCAGACCTGTGGCGCGACCGCATACCGGCGGTGCCCGGGCTCGACACCTCGTCGTTCATCGCGCCCGCACATGACGACCTGGCGCACGCACTCGACCATGTCGCAGCTCTCGACACGACGATCGAGCGCATGGTTGCGCTCCACCGCATGCTGCTTCCGCGTCTGGTGACCGCCTATGCACTTCTGTTGCGCGGCACGAACGAATTGATTGACGCGCCCACGGTACGCACACTGCGGCTGGTGCTCGAGGACACGCGCGAAGAGGCCCGCGAAGGCGAGATGGTCATTCGATCTCTTGACATGGACCCCGATGCCGACGCCGCAGAGGCGCGTCTCGTGCCGGTCATCGACGCGGCCGGCCCTCTCGGCGCCTGAGCCGCCCGGGTTGTCGGCGTCTGACGATCAGTTCTCGCGCAGCTTGGCCAGGAGCCGGAGAATCTCGAGGTACAGCCACACCAGGGTGACCGTGAGCGCGAGCGCGCAGTACCACTCCATGTAGGCCGGCTGGCGCGACTCGGCCGCGCGCTCGATGAGGTCGAAATCGAGCGCCAGGTTGAACGCTGCGAGTCCGGCCACGAAGACGCTGAACAGAACTCCAACCGGGCCCGCGCTGTTGATGAACGACGGTGCCGACCCGAACAGGGCGAACAGCAGCGAAATGCCGTAGAACACCATCAGACCGAGGGTGGCACCGACCACGATGCGGCGGAACTTGTCGGTCACGCGGATCACCTTGCTGCGATACAGCAGAAGCATCACGGTGAACACCGCGAGGGTTGCACCCACCGCCTGCAACACGATGCCGTCGTACTCAGCCTCGAACGCACGGCTGATTGCGCCGAGCACGATGCCCTCGGCGATTGCATAGACCGGTGCCGCGATGCGCGCCGCGCGCGGCTTGAACGTTCCGACGAGTGCCGCAACCACACCGACGATCAAGCCGCCCATCACCCACCCGGTGGGGAACGACACCGTCGGGTCGTCGATCGAGAACCACGTCACCGTGCCCGACGCGAGGATGAGAACGAGCAACATCACGGCCGCACTTGCGGTGCCCGAGACCGTCATCACTCCCTTGTCCCAGCGCGACACCGGTCCGTCGGTGAGGACCTGAGCGTCTCCAGGTGTCGGCGGCATCCACGTCGACGACTCGCCGCGCGAGCGTCCGTCTGCATCGAGGTTGCCGAGCCCGAGGGCCCGATCATTCAAAAGAGGGTTCGACATGGAATCACGATACCGCCCTATTTGCGGGCATTTTGGTCATCCACGGGTGAAAAAACTGCTTCACCATTTCGGTTGCCGTCGGGTGCGTCGTCTGTATCCTGCCCCATCAGAAGCCCGGCGGAACACCGTCGGCAGGGGCGGCAGCGAGGTGTTGAGGGTGGCCAAAGACCGGATCGACAGAGACGAAGAAGATCTCGTCAGGCTCTATCTCACCGACATCGGTCAGTACACGCTCCTCACCAAGGACGACGAAGTTCGTCTCGCCAAGGCAATCGAAGCCGGTAAGGCGGCGACCGAAGAACTTGCCGACGCCAAGAACCTCACACCTGCGAAGCGTCGCGAGCTGCGGCGCACTGCGCGCGAGGGCGAAGTCGCAGAGCGCGCGTTCGTGCAGTCGAACCTGCGTCTCGTGGTCTCGATCGCCAAGAAGTACCAGGCATCGGGTTTGCCGCTGCTCGACCTCATCCAAGAGGGCAACCTCGGCCTCATGCACGCCGTCGAGAAGTT